>JACPZO010000032.1 GCA_016195465.1 Nitrospirota bacterium | reverse complement strand
GGCTCGGGTTCGGAATGATCGCGGTCGGGATCGGCGTCATGTTCCTCTTCAAGAACCCGCCCGTCCCCGGAATGATCTCGCTCGGCATCACGATCGCCTTCATCGGGCTGGGGCTGGTGATCTACGAGGGGATCAGGGATTAGCGGTCAGCGATCAGCGTTCAGCAGTCAGCAAAAGATAAAGCCGGGGCGCCATTCCTCTTTTTCCCTCGCCTTGAAGCTGACAGCCGATCGCTGATCGCTGAATGCTCCGATGCCCGCCGATCCCTTCCCTCCCGACCTCGCCGCCCGCTACGACGCCTGGTACAAAACTCCCTGGGGCCGCGCCGCCGACGTTCTTGAGCGGGAGCTTCTCGAATCCGCCTTGAACATCCAGCCGGGCGAATCGGTCCTCGACGTCGGATGCGGCACCGCCCGCTGGCTCTCCGAACTCCAAACTCCAAACTCCAAACTCCAAACTCCCAACGGCCTCCGCCTGGGCGTCGAGCCGTCGGCCGAGATGCTCAAAGCCGCCCGTCCGCGCGCGCAAGCGGGAATCCGCCTGGTCCGCGGGGCCGGAGAAGCCCTCCCGTTCGCGGACCGCTCGTTCGACGTCGTCACGCTCGTCACGTCGCTTGAGTTCGTGCCCGATCCCGCCCGGGCCGTCCGGGAGGCGCTTCGCGTCGCCCGCCGGCGAGTCGCCGTCGCCGTCCTCAACCGCTGGTCGATCGTCACGACGGCTCGCCGGATCAAGGGGCTCTTCGTCCCGACCGTCTACCGCGGGGCCCGTTTCTTCTCGCCCCCGGAGCTCGCCCGGCTGATCGAACGGGAAGCCGGCCGCAAACCCGTTTGGAGAACGACGCTCCTCTGCCCGCTCCACGTCCTCCCGCTCACGCGCTCGTGCGAGCGGTCCCCGCTCCTCCACAAACTCCCATTCGGCGCCTTCCTGGTAATGCGGATTGATAAGATCTGAGGGTCCTAAAAGACGGATTGAAAATTGGAAATTGTAAATTTCAAATTGTAAATTGCCGAAGACACACATCCCATTCCTCGCCGGCTTTCGTTGTCCGGTTTTTCGTTGCTTGTCTTCCAATTTCCAATTTCCAATCCGTCTTTCTTGAATTCGGAGTCCCCGCAGGGCAGCACACCGTGCCTGCCCTCCAGCCGCTTGCCGGCTTTTCCGGTTCTGAGGGATGGGAATCCGCGGGGGTCGCCGATCGAGACGTCCATCGAACAAAAACCAACGAAAACGCTGAAAAATCCGGGCAATCGTCCCATCCGTGTGATATCTTTCTCGGTAAAGCCCCTTTGAGTCGAACAAGCGAGCTTCAATCCTCCCCCTTGCGACGGAGTTATGAGCGCACTCCACATCTGCGCGGCGTTGTTCGCCGCGACATCCCTGTGGGTTCTTCCCGCCGCCGCCGATGAAACGAAGCCAGCCTATACCCTTGCCGTGGTGCCGCAACTCCCTCCGCTCGCGGCCCACCGGGCCTGGGCCCCGTTTGCCCGGCGCCTGTCCGAGGGGACCGGGACGGAGATCCGCCTGAAGATCTACCAGACGTTGTCGGAATTCGAGAATGACCTCTTCAAAGGAATCCCCGATTTCGCCTTCATGAGCCCCTGCGACCAGGTCAGGGCCGCAGGCGCGGTCGGATACGTTCCCCTGGTCCGCGACGGCGGGGAGCCGCTCAAGGGCATCCTGGTCGTGCGCAAGGACAGCCCCGTCAACACGGTCAGGGACCTGGACGGAATGGAACTCGCCTTTCCGGCGCCCAATTCGTGCGCCGCTTCCCTCTATATGCGCTCCCTCCTGGCCGAGAAGGAAAAAATCCGGTTCGCTCCCCGCTACGCGGTCAGCCACACCAACGCCTACCGGAACGTCATCCTGGGAATGACGCGGGCCGGAAGCGGCGCGAACAAGACGCTCGAAAGGGACACGCCCGAAGTGCGGGCCGAGCTTCGCGTTCTCTACGAGACGCCCGGCATGGTCACGCATCCCCTCTCCGCCCATCCGCGCGTGAGCCTCAATCTGCGTCAAACCATCGTCGAAAATATCCTGCGAATGGCGGACGACGAGGCCGGCCGACGCATCCTGAAAGAAATCCAGATGCCGAGGCCGGTCAAGACCGACTACGCCCGGGACTACAAGCCTCTCGAGCGTCTGGGCCTTGACAGGTACGTCGTCCGATGAACGGGACGAAGAACGGCCTCCCGATCGGGAATCTGCTCTGGCCGAGAAGTCTCCACGCCCAAATGGCCCTTCTCTCCGGCTTGTTGCTCGCGCTGACGATCGCCCTCTACGGATGGTACACGGCCAGGGAGCAATCGGCCATCGCCGAGAAAGCGATCCTGACGGAAATGCAGACCCTGGCCCAGAACCTGGCGACGGCCAGCGCGGACTACCTCGTCATCCGCGACTTCGCCTCTCTCGAGCAGATACTCATCCAGTCGGCCGAGTTCCCCGGCGTCTTGAGCATTCAGGTCACCGACGCGGCCGGACGCCGGGTGGGCGACGTCGTCCGGTCGGAGAACGACGCTTCTCCGCGGGCTCGATTCGGCGAACCCGTCCTCAAGCCTCCCGCGCCGTTCAACCCCGGCCAGCCGTTCGTCCAGCGAGAGGCGGACCGGCTGGCCGTCTGGCACCCGGTCGCAAGCGGCGGCATTCTCGGCTGGGTCCGGATCGACCACTCGCTCCGGACGATCGGCGAGATCCGGGCGCAAATCAGGAAGAGCAGCCTGATCGCCGTCGTCCTCTCGATCCTCGCGAGCACAACCGTGTTGCTCGCATTTCTTAACCGCCCCATGCGGGCCATCCGGCGCGCGACGGTCTTCGCCCAGAAACTCGACGAGCTTCGGGGAAACAGGATTCCCGTGGACCGGACGACGATCGAGATCGAGCAGCTCGGAGACGCCTTGAACGAGGCCTCCGCCCGGCTCTTGGACTCCGAGGAGCGCCTCGACCATCTCGCCCACCACGACCCTCTGACCAACCTCCCGAACCGCCTGCTGTTCCTCGACCGGTTGAATCAGGCGATCTCCCAGGCCCAGCGCGCCAAGAACCCCGTCGCCCTCCTCTTTCTCGATCTCGACCGTTTCAAGGTCATCAACGACACGCTGGGACACATAATCGGCGACCAGCTCCTCAAGGAAGCCGGCCATCGCCTATCGTCCATCGTTCGCGACGGCGACACCTTCGCGCGGCTCGGCGGCGACGAATTCAACATTATCCTGACGTACATGTCGCACGCGCAGGACGCCGCCACGGTCGCGCAGAAGCTCCTCGATCTCCTCTCCCAGCCCTTCGTCGTGGAGGGGAACGAGCTCTTCATCACGGCGAGCATCGGCATCACGCTCTTCCCGACGGACGGAGTCGAGGCGCAGACCCTCCTCAAGAACGCCGACGCGGCCATGTACCGGGCCAAGGAGCAGGGCGGGAACCAGTACCAGTTCTATTCGCCCATCATGACGATCAAGGCCCACGAGCGGCTGGCGATGGAGACCGGCCTGCGCCACGCCCTGGCGC
>JACPZO010000031.1 GCA_016195465.1 Nitrospirota bacterium | reverse complement strand
GAGCGTGTACGGCGGGACCTGCACGCGGCGATACCGCCCTCCGATCAGCTTGAGATCGTGCTCGATGAGGTCAGGCTCGAGTCCCAGCCCGGGCAGGGTGATGAAGGCCGCCGGCGTCGCCCTGTCCACACGGTCCGTGTACTTCGGCCGGTATCGCCCCCCGAACCGCTCGTCGTACGGCTGGGCGCAGATGATTCGCTCCCCGGTCTCGTACGTGAGCCGGTAGGAAATCCAGAAGTGGCCGTAGGCACGCCGGATGCCGTTCTCGTCCAGATAGCGGACGAGCGGACGGTCATCCGGCAGGTCCAGTCGGGCGCGAGTCTCCGCGTCACCCCATGCCGCCCATACGACGCCGTGACCCCATGCCTGGATGGCCACAATGGCCAGTCCGACCGCCAGAACCGGACGTCGGCTTCGTTCCGCCATCTTGGCCAGGCCCAGGGCCGCCAGGATGGGGAGAGCCGACATCACCGGCAGCAAGTACCGGAACGCCCAAGAGTTCGCGCGATCGCTGCGAGCGAAGACCACGAACGAAACGAGGACCAGGACGACGAGGATGGACACGCCCGACGTGCCTGCCGTGGAGACGCGGGCCAGTCGCCCCCACTCTATACGGAACCGCCAGGCGATCCATGCCGCAAGGCCGACGTAGAAAGCCGCCATGCTCCACCAGACCGGGTCGGAAAAGTGGACAAGATTCGGGTTGTCGCCGTACAGGGGAACCACGCCCCCGACGAGGACGGGAAAGATCTCCCGGACGGCCATCCACCCCTTTTCCAGCGCGACCGCCGCCGGGACGGTCCGGGCCACGATGAACGTGTCGAAGGCATGAAGGATGTTGTAAGCGATCAGCGGCAGGCCGCCCAGCGCGAACCCGCCCGCGAGCGCCCACCCCCCCTGCCGGACGGGAAGGAGCTTGTCCTTGAGCCAGGCAAATCCGACCGCCACAACGAGGAAGTCGATGAACAGGATGTGGACCCAGAACCCCAGGCCGCACACGATCCCCAGCAGAAGGTGACGCCGGCTCTGCCGGCCGGGGGCCGCGGGCGCATGCACGATCCGGTGCGTGATGAGCAGGGCCAGCGATCCCAGGGCCACGGTCGCCAGGTAGTTGTCCGGGGGGATGACCGACGTGGCGATCGTGATGTAGACGGGCGGAACCGCCAGAAGGAGCGCCGTCCACAGCGCCACGCGCTCCCCGAACATCTCGCGGGCGAGCCGCAGGCTCAGGAGGAAAAAGGCCGCGCCCGCCAGGAACGGATAGACGCGGATGGCGAAAGCGGTCGTCCCGAACCAATAGACGAACGGCGCCTGAAAGAACGACTCCACGGTTCCCATGTACGACTGGCCCCAGTAGACGACCGGGTAATCGCCCTTCAGGACGTGCAGGGCCATGAGGCCGGGCCACGCCTCGTCCGAGGAGATCGGAAGGACATTCAGGGCGTTCCAGAAGAAAGCTCCCCGGACCAGCAACCCGGCCAGGACGAGGCCGTAAAACCACGTCACGCCGATGCCTCCGTCCGCGGCATGGGCGCCAGGCCAAGGACGTTCTTGATCACGACCCAGCCGAAGCCGAACCAGACTTTTCGGAGGACGATCCGCGACCGGCCCACCCGTCTCGCGTACTCGTGCGTCGCGACGTTCGCCACGCGGCGCCCCTTCCGGAGACACTTCATCACCATCTCTTCCTCGATCGTGAAGTCGTTCGACGCGAGCGCGAGCGAGGGCACGATCTCCCGTCGGACGGCCCGAAAGCCGTTCTGAACGTCCGTCAGGCGCACGCCCCAGCGGTAGTTGATGACAAGGGTGATGATCATCGAACCCATGAAACGCGCGAACTTCCCAAGGTCGCCGTGAAGTTCGTCGCTCCCGCCCGTCATCCGGCACCCAACGACCATGTCGGCCTCGCCCCGGGCGACCGGACCGACGAGCTTTGGAATGTCCGCGATCTCGTGAGAGCCGTCGGCGTCCATGCACACCACGATGTCGCCCGCCGCATCCCCGAGGCCGAGCCGGAGGCCGGCTCCTTTTCCCCTGCCGTCGTCATAGATGACCCGCGCCCCCGCCTCCTCCGCCGCGCGCGCGGTCCCGTCCGTCGAGTTCGCGTCCACCACGAGGACCTCGTCGCAGTGGGCGCGGACGCCCGTCACGATCGCGCCGATCGTAGCGGCCTCGTTCTTCGTGGGGATCAGAACAGTGATTCGCTTTCCTGTCGGCGTTGTCATGACGTGAACCGGCATTTGATGAGCGTCCAGAGGGCGGGGAACCCGTCCCTCCAGGAGATCTTCTTCCCCTCGTGTTTCTCGCGGCCCGTGTAGGAAATGGGCACCTCGTAGATCCGCACGCCGCGCTTCAGCACCTTCGCCGTCATCTCCGGCTCGATGGTGAACCGGTCCGAGACGAGGCCGAGCGAGGCAAGGAGAGGCACGGGAAACAGCTTGTACCCCGTCTCCATGTCCGAAAGCGTCGTGTTGTAGAGGAGGTTCGTCGCCAGGCTCAGGAACCGGTTCCCGACCCAGTGAAGGAAGAACATGTTCCGGTGCTCGCCGGTGAACCGGGAGCCGTAGACGACCTGCGCCTTCCCCTTGAGAACGGGCGCCAGGAGCTTCCGGATGTCCTCCGGATCGTACTCGAGATCCGCGTCCTGGATCACGAGAAAATCGCCCGCCGCTTCCGCGATCCCCCGCCGGATGGCCGCCCCTTTCCCGCGGTTCTCCGGCTGGAGGAACACTCTCGCCAGCCCGGTGGGCAGCCCCGCCAGGACGTCCCTCGTCCCGTCCGTCGAGCCGTCGTCCACGACGACGATCTCCTTCTCCAAGCCCAAGTCGATCTCGTGGACCCGGTCGATCACGTTCCGGATCGTCGCGACTTCGTTGTAGACGGGGATCAGAACGGTCAGTCTCATAATCCCAGCCCCGCGAGGTGAGCGAACAACTCCTCCCGGACCCTCGGGAGCGAGAACGCCGACGCGCGCCGCCGGCCCGCCTCGATCAGCCTTCCCCGAAGTCCCTCGTCCGTCACGACCCGCTCCAGGAGCTCCGCGATCTCCGCGTATCTCTTTTCCTTCACCAGGATCCCTCCATCGCCGAGCGTTTCCGGAACACCCCCCGCCGCCAAGGCGATCACCGGGACGCCGGCCGCCATGGCTTCCACGACGGGCACGCAGAAGCCTTCGTGCTCGCTCATCCCCAGGTAGGCGTGGGCGCGCCGGTAGCAGGCCGCGAGCTCGGCGTTCGAGATCCGCCCGATGAAGAAGACGTCCTTCAACTGCAGGGCGTCGGCCATCTCCCGGACGGCGAAGGCATACGATTCGGTGTTGCAGTCGTTCCCGGCAAGGATCAGCCGGCTCTCGGGACGTATCTTGCGGTAGAAATAGAAGACCTTGAGGAGATCCTCCACTTTCTTGTTCGGCGCGAACCGTCCGACGTGAAAGACGTTCACGGCATCCCCGGAAAACTGCCGCAGGCGCGACGGGTCCGCCGGCCCGAGAACCGTCTCCGGATCGACCGGGATAGGCAGGACGCCGGTCTTCCTGAAGCCGGCCGCCTCCAGCTCCCGCCGGTTGTATTCGGAAACGCCGAGCGCGAGGTCGGTCACGCCCGCGAGTCGGCGGAGCGCCTCCCTCCCCTCCCGGCACTGGCGGGCCATCAGGCTGTTGACCTCGTCGAAGTATTCCGCGGGGGTGATGTTGTGGTAGACGAGGACCCGCTTCCCGGGAAACGAGGAATAGGAATCGATCGCCTCTTTCCCCAGCGAGAAGTGGAAGATGAGGCCGTCTCCGGGGCCCGCGGACCCGTGGAGATCCTCGATCGGGCGCGCGTGAGACTTGGCCGTGTCGTAGATGCTGTCGGCGTAGATCGTCGAGGCGTACCCCTTTTCCAGCAGGAACCGCCGCACGACCGAGACCTGGGTCCCGATCGCATCCGCGTCGCTGAACGAGGGAAGGACCTGGTGGACCGTTCTCTCAGGCACGGACCGCTCCCTTCGCGTCATCGAGAACGCCGGAGACCCGGCCCATCACGGCGTCCCAGCCGTAATTCGAGAGGACGTACGCGCGGCCCGCCCGGCCCATGGCCGCCCTCAGATCCCGATCCCGCCCGATCCGCGCCGCCGCCTCGGCGAACTCGGCGGCGTTCGCGGCCCACAGCCCGCCGCCCGACGATTCGCAGTGCTCGCGGGTGACGGGACAGCCGGCGTGGACGATGACGGGCGTTCCCTGGAGCCAGCTCTCCATGAGAACGATGGAGAACGACTCGTTGCGCGAGAGCTGGCAGACGGTCCGGGCGCCGGCCACCGCGTCCCTCTTCTCTTCCGGAGCGAGGAAACCGAGATCGAGGACAAGTCCCCGGGCGTCCGCCGGCAAGGCCGCCTTCCCGTCCCCCGCCAGGACGAGCGTCCCCTTCAGGCATCCACGGCGCCTGGCTTTCATGAACCAGTCCACAAGGACAAGAACGCCTTTGCCTTCCTCCTTGCGGCCGAAGTAGAGCAGGTAGTCTTCGCCGAGACCCCGGTCCCTTCGAAACCTCTCGCCGTTTCCGGGAGGTTCCGGATCGAACCCAAGACCGGCGACGCCGCTCGGACGGCCGCCCAGGCCGAACAGGCGCTCAGCCAGCCGTTTTTCCGCCTCCGCGTTGAACACAAACCCTCCGACGCTCTCGAACAGTAGCCGAAAGACCGGCAGCCGAGCGTACGGCTCGTCGTGCAGGCACGGAACCAGGATCGACTTCCGCCCCGCGACGCGGGCGGCCCAAAAGGTCGTCCCGAAGAGGTACGGAAGGAGAAAGACCGCGTCGAACCGATCGATCTCGCGCGCCAGGGCGTCGAGCAGACCGTCGCTGTTCACGCCCTCGGCGAGCCAGGTCATCTGATCCTCGATCGGGACGGAGAATCCCTCCGCGATCCGCCCCTGGATCGAATGAAAGAGATCGACCCGCCGGGGGTTCGTCCGAAACCGGCGCACCGAAACGCCTCCGTCGCGGCCGGCCCCTTCCGGCAAGACGTTCTCCCACGTGAAATGGTTGTCGGCGCAGGTGGTGAAGACACTCGCGTCCGCCCCTTCGAGGACCAGACGCTCCGCCAAGCCGCGGGCGAGCGTTTCCGCGCCGCCAACGACGCCGGCCCCGTAGCGCGGGACGACGAACGCGAGCCGAAAACCCGCGAACCGGCTCACGCCTCTCTCCGCGGTTCCGCCCGTCCGCCGTCCACGCGGCGCCGGATCTCTTCGATCTCCCGCCGGAGGGCGGCAATCTCCGCGATGGCCCGCTGATGCGCCGAGACCGACGCCTGGTTGAAACCGGTCTGGCGCTCCAGGCTCCTGTTGACGTAGAACCGGAAGATTTTCCGGACGGATCGCTTCACGAACGAGACGAGGCTCCCGACCACGGGGCGGTCGGACTTCATGGAAGCCGGCGGAATCACGTCGTAGTTCCGGTAGAGACCGGTCATCGGCTTGAGGAACCCCGACTCGGCGGCGGCCATGTCGATGTAGATGACCGGCTTGAGGCTCGTCGCGATCCGCTCTTCTTCCTCCGTCCAGAGCCCGGACGCGCGCATCCGGCGGGCGGCTTCGACGATCTCCCCCTCGATCCGCTCGCCCTCGTCGGCCGGAAATGGAAACCGAAACAAACTCATCGCGCTCCCGGTATCAGACAGTCAATATTGTGAAATTGCAACTTGTAAGCTCGGATGGTGCAAGGCTTTCGACCTCGCGCCCTACTGTTTTCCAATTTTCCAATTTTCACCTATTCACCAATTCACCGACTCACCGATTCACCATTTTCCAATTTTCAATTTTCAATTTCCAATTTTCAATTTTCAATTCACCCCGCCTCCTCCGCCAGTTTCTCGTAGCGTTCCAGAATCACCGGCCAGGCGTAGTTCCGCCGGACGAACTCCCCGCCCTGCCGTCCAAGGGCCTCCCTCAGGGCCCCGTCGCGTTCGAGGCGGCGGAGCGCCGCCTCGAACGCCGGATAGTCATCGTACCAGAGACCGCCCCCGGAGTCCCCGGCAAACCCGCGCGTCACGGCGCAGGCGCCGTTCACGAGGACGGGCTTCCCGCAGACCCAGGCCTCCATCACGGCGAGGGAGAACGACTCGTTGAGCGAGGGGGAAACCAGCGCTTCGGCGGCCCCGATCGCATCGACGACGTCCCGCCGGGGAAGAAAACCAAGATCGCGCACCCACGGACCGGCGCCGGCCGGAATGGATGCGCGGCCGCTTCCGATCAGGCAGAGGGACAGTGCGGAATCCGCGTTCCGTCTCCGGTATCGGGAAAAATACCGGACGAGCTCGGGCGTGTTCTTCGTCGCGTCCTTTCGGCCGAGAACGAGAAGGAACCGCTTCCCCGGCGCGTGCTCCCGATGGAACCGGGCCGGGTCGGGTTCGAGGTCCAGGTCGACGCCCTCCCCCAGGAGCCGGAGCTTCTCGTCCGGCACGCCGTGGAGAGAGCGCGCCAGGTCCCTCTCCACCGCGGAGTGGAGGACGAGCCCCCTCACCCGGCGGAACAGATCCCCGTAGACCCGGAACCGGGCGTACGCTTCGTCGTGGAGGCAGGGGACCATGAACGTCCGGCCCGGATTGGCGAGAGAGGCCCGCACGGTCACGCCGAAGCAGTACGGAATCGTGAAGGTGACGCCCCGCCCTCCCTCGTGGGCGAGCGCCCGGCAGAGGCGGTCGCTGTTTGCCGACTCCCGCAGGAACCCCTCTTCTTCATCCTCCGTCAGCGGCTCCCCCCGGAGGGCCTTTTCGTTCACGCGGCAGAAGAGACCGTGATCGGTCACGTTCGACCGGAACCGCCGGACGGTCACCCCGGCCGTCTCCTCGACCCCTTCCTTGTGGTACGGCACGTTCCAATTGCTGTCCAGTTCCTTGATCGTCGTCGTCCAGACCTCGACCGCGTGCCCGCGCGCGGCAAGGCCCTCGGCCGTCTTCCGGCACTCCCGTTCGGCCCCGCCGGGAATCTCTCCATACCAGGGGATGACGAAACGGAAGATCACTCGAGGATCCCCCGATCCCGCAGCGCCCGCTCGATCCTGTCCAGGCGCTCGGAGGCGCGGGCGTCTTCCGCGTCGGCGAGGCGTTGGCCGAGACTCACGATCTCCATCTCCCGCCGATTGGCCCGATGCCGGTTCTCGGAAACCTCCAGCCGGAGGGCCCGAACGGCCAGGACTCCCGGATCGTCTCCCTCGACAAGCCGGCCGACGATGGGTCTGAGCGCCCAGAGGATGGCGCGCCGAACCCTCCTCTTGACGAACCGGCCCGATCTCCTGACCAGCGACGGCTTTCGCGGCTCCCGCGGAAGGCCGGCAACGAAGCGGCCCATCACCCGCCGATCCGCACAACGTCCGTCGCGGGCGCCGCGCTCCGCGTCCCCCGGAGAAGGACCGCGAACGCCACGGCGGCCAGAACGAGCGTCCCCGCGAACGCGGCGCTCTCCGGAACCGGCCGGAAGAGGTCCGACGCGTACGTCACGAGCGGGCCGTCCTTCACCTTCCACAGCTCGCGGGCATCCTCGGCCAGGTTCCCGTGGCTGAAGTGCGCCCCGTCCCAACGGTTCGGGATGCACGCGCCCATGGCGTGGATCCAGACGGATATCCCGAGCAACACGCCAAACCAGATTCGAAGGATAGCCCTCGGGCCTCCGCCTCGCTCGATCCACTCCAGCGCCGGCACCAGCAGGAGCGAAAGAAGGGGAAGCGCGTCCGACAGAAGCCTGGGTCCGAAGCAGACGCCGCCCCACCAGCCGTCCCACTTCGCGTGAAGTCCCAGGACCGCGCCCGCCGCGAGGCCCGCCGCGATCGCCAGCGGCGCGCGTCTTCGCCAGGCTAGAACGAATCCCGCCAAGGAAAACGCGAGAACGGGGGAATAAACGAGGAGCCCTCTCCCCGGACTCACCGTGAGGCCCGCCAGTCCCTCGAAAAACGGTGTCACGAACCCCTCCATCATTCCCCGGTTGTATCCGCCGATCGTGGCGTTCCAGACACCGTAGTAGGCGAAGTTGTACCCGAGCGTGAGGAGGATTGGCGGGACGATCCCGAGCATGTACGCGAGCGCCCCCGGCCCGTGCCGCCAGACGGCATAGACTCCGAAGACCGCGAAGACAAGAACGTTCGTCGGCCGGCAGGCGACGGCCAGACCGAACGGGATCCCCGCCAGCCATGCGCGACGGGGGTCGGCATCCGCGCGAAAGAGGACCCACATCCCCAGAACGATAAAGAGCTGGGCCGGAGCGTGCTGCCAAAGCATCTGCGCGCTCGAGCTCAGCGTGCTCGTCCCCAAGGCGTACGCGCCCGTCGCGAGGCCCGAGACCCGCGCGCTCGTCATCCGGGACAGGAGCAGGTAGAAAACCGCGGCTGACGCCGCGGCCAGCGCCGCCGCGGCCGCCTTCCCGAGCTCAAGGACGAATCCGCCTGGTACGCCCCTCCCAACGCCGGCCGGAACGTAGAACGGGAGCGCCGCCAACGGCGCGCCGAGCGGATAGGAGGAGAACACCCTCCCGCCATAGTTCGTCATCGAATGGACGAGGCCGTTCTCGTACAAGAAGGGGAAACCGTTCAAGTCGAGCGCCCCGTGGGCAACGACCGCGAGCGGAAGGTAGGTCGCGGGGACGACGTCGCCGGAGATCGCGACGTCCCGATTCAGGATGAACGCCGCAACGCAGAGGAAGAACACGGCCGCCGCCCGCCCCGCCGGAGACGGCCCCGCGCGAAGCGAGCGGACCCAAATCCAGCCCGCCGCCGAGATCGAGCCGACGATCGCGGGAGTCAGCACGGATTTCCCGCTGAGCCGCGCGAGCCCGAGCGAAAGGGTGTACCCTCCCGTGACCATCGTGGCGATCATGTGCGCCAGCGCCAGGATGGAAGCGCCGGCCAGGACAGCCTCGCCGGCGGATCGAAAGGGCCCCCAAGACCGCGCGCCAATTCTGTTCGCCGCCACGGGGCCTACCGGACACCCGACGACGACTTCGCGCGCGCTTCGTACCACTCTACTGCCCGACGGAGACCGTCACGGAAGGACGTCTTGGCCCGGAAGCCGAAGAGCGCCTCCGCCCGGCTCACGTCAAGACAGCGCCGGGGCTGGCCGTTCGGTTTCGACGTGTCCCAGGCGAACCGCCCCTTGAAGCCCGTTTCCTCCGCGATCAATCCGACCAGATCCCGGATCGCGATCTCATCCCCGAATCCGATGTTCACCGGCTCGGCTCCGTCGTACCGCTCGGTTGCGAGAACGATCGCCTCCGCCGCGTCGTCCACGTACAGGAACTCCCGGGTCGGGCTCCCGTCGCCCCACACCACGACCTCGTCGGCCCCGCTCTCCCGGGCCTCGACGCACTTCCGGATGAGCGCCGGGATCACGTGCGACGTTTCCGGGTCGAAGTTGTCGCCGGGACCGTAAAGATTGACCGGAAGCAGGTAGATCGCGTTGAACCCGTACTCCTGCCGGTAGGCCTGCCCCTGAACGAGCATCATCTTCTTGGCGAGCCCGTAGGGGGCGTTCGTCTCCTCGGGGTATCCGTTCCACAACGCCTCTTCCCGGAAGGGGACCGGCGTGAACTTCGGATAGGCGCAGATCGTCCCGACGGCCACGAACTTCTCCACACCGGCAAGCCTTCCTTTCTCCATCAGTTCGATCCCCATGATCGCGTTCTCGTAGAAGAACCTCCCGGGATGCGCTCTGTTCGCGCCGATCCCCCCGACGACCGCCGCCAAGTGAATGACCACCCGCGGTCTGATCGATTCGTACATCCGCTCGATCTCGGACACGCGGACCAGGTCGAAATCGCGCCGCCCCAGGCCCAGGACGTCCGCGTACCCTCGCTCCTTCATCAGGGCCACCAGGCGCCGTCCCAGGAAGCCGGTCCCTCCCGTCACGACGACTTTCTGGCTCCGCGCGCCGGTCATCCGCGAATCTCCCGGCTCACGACAGCATCCCTTTGTCACGAAGCGCCTTTTCGACCGCTTCGATCCGCTCCGCGGTCCGGCCGTCTTCCAGGTCCGCGATCCGCTGGCCGTATTTGGCCATCACGTCCTCATTGCGGGCCGCGCGAAACGCGCCCTCTTCCATCGTCCCCTTATAGCGGTTCAGGACCCGGACGACGGCCGCGTTGTGCCGATCGATCTGATCGGCGAGGAAGTCGGTGTGGAACAAGACCATTTTCTGGAGAATCCTCTTCAGAAAACGGGCCGCGGGGTTCCCCGATCCGGATTCCTCCACCTTCTCACGCCGTTTGAGAAGGCAGGTTTCGTTCGCCCGGCGGAGGTTCGCGTCCAAATCGTCCCTCGCCTCCGGATCGGCGGAATCGGGATCGCCCTTCGCGAACCACTCCGCCGGATACTCGCCGCTCTCCCGCTTCCGCGCCACCTCGGCCCTGAGCTCTTCCATGAGGACCTTGACATCGACCCGGACCTGCCTGTTTTCTGAACCTTCCGTCACTTTCCTCCTCCCTCGCCCGGATCGCCCGCCATCTCGGCGAACCGCTTCGCGTAGGCCCGCTCCATTTCGAAGAAGCGCCGGTGGTCCTGATACCGCTTGAAGGCGTAGATCTTCAGTTCCCGAAGCTTACCCGCGTCTCCATGCAAGAGCTCGCAGTGCTCCAGGATCTTCTTCAGAAACAAAGGGTCCGCGCGATTGATGAACGACAGGTCCACTTCGCGGCCCAAGAACACATCCTGGAGATCCTCCAGCAGTCGAGCGTACCCGGAATACCCCAGGTCCGGCCCGGTCGTCCTGACGGCGACGTCGAGATCGCTCAAGGCGTGCTCTCGCCCGGTCACCCCCGATCCGAAGAGAAGAACCACGTCGAGGCCGTGCCTGACCGCGATATCCGCGATCCGCTTGCGTTGGTCTTCGGTTATCTTCATTCTCTCGTCCCTATCCGGGCGGGCTCAGGAAACGCGTCCGCATGACATCGATGACGCCGTTGACTCCGGCGGGCAATCCGCCCCCGCCGCCCGGACAAGACAGGAACAGTCTGGCCTCGTCCCCGTTCTCCCCGACGACGGGCACGGAGAGAACGACGCTCCGCCCGGGGGACGCCGCGCCGCTCTCTCCCAAGGTCCATTCGTGCGCAGGTGTGTCCTGCCCCGCGAGGGTCAGCGCTGCTTTCGAGAACCCCAGGTCCCGGAAAAGCTCGACCGCCTCCGCCCAGCGGGCTTCCTGGGTCTGTTCCTCCTCGAAAACCCGCTCCAGCATCCGGACGCGGAAGGCCGCGTACTTCGCGCGGCGCGATCCCCGCCAGGACTCCGCCACGTCCCGGATAATCCTCGAAAACCGCAGATACCCGAGAACTCTGAGTCCGACGACGAGACCGATCCCGAGAACCACCAGGACGTAGGCCGCCCCGGAATTTCTCGTGTATAGAAGGAAACCGGCCACGCCCATCAACAGAACGTTGACGCCATACAGCAGGAGAACCGCCCGCCCGTGCGAGAAGCCCATGTCCAGGAGCTTGTGATGGATGTGCTCCTTGTCGCCCTGGCCGACCGGCATTCCCCGGTACCAGCGCCGCAGAATCGCGTACAACATGTCGGCCAGCGGCAGACCCAGGGCAACGACCGGAATGACGAGGGCAAACGTGATCGTGCTCTTCTCGGAAGCCCAGAGCGACAACCCTCCGAGAAAGAACCCGAGGAACAGACTCCCCGAGTCGCCCAGAAAGATCGTGGCGGGATGAAAGTTGTATCGAAGGAAACCCAGGGAGGCCCCCGCGAGCGCCGCCGCGAGGAGCGATACGGCGCCGTAGCCCGACCCCAGCGTCATGAAGAAGAGCGTGCCCGCCGCGAAGGCGGCAATCCCCGCGGCGAGGCCGTCCACGCCGTCGGCGAGATTCACGGCGTTCGTAATCCCGACGAGCCACAAGATCGTGACCGGGCCGCTCAGCCACGCGGCATCGATCGGAAAGCCGAACGGGTTCGAGAGGATCTCGATCCGAAGCCCCAAGGCGAACGCCACGGCGGCCGCCCCGATCTCCGCGAAAAGCTTGGGCCACGGCGGCAGTCCCCGCACGTCGTCCCACACGCCGACGGCGAAGACGATCGCGGAACCCAGGGCGAGCCCGGCCAGCACCCGCCACGATTCACGCATCTCGTCGACCAGGAGATTACTATAGAACAGGAACCCCAGAAAAGGGAAGATCGCCGAGACGGCGACAGCGACACCGCCGAGGCGGGGGACATCCGTGTAGTGGATCTTGCGTCCCCCCGGCCGGTCGATGATCCCGAGTCGAATCGCGGCCAGCCGGACAACGGGCGTCAGAGCCAGAGACAGAAGGAGCGACGCGGCGAAGAACGCAGCGTATGTTTTCATCCGGCGTCCGCCGTCTCGGCAATCTCAGCCTCGAACGCCGCGATACACTTCTCCCGCGTGAAGGCGGCCTCAAACACATCCCGCGCTTTTCTGCCCATCGACCGGTAAAGCGCGCCGTCCGCCGCGAGGCGGCGGATCGCGTCCTCGACCGCCGGCCCGTCACCCGCCGTTGCGCCGAACCCGCCCTCCTCGATCGTCCCGGCGATATCGGAGTCCAGCGGTCCCAAAAAGAGAATGGGACGGCCCGCCGCCATCGCTCCGTAGAGTTTGCTCGGAACGACGAGCCCCTTCATTTCCCGGGCGAGCGAAACGAAGTGAAGATCCGCCGCCGTGAGGGTGCGCGACAGAAGACCGCGGTCCTGGTGGGGAAGGAACACGACGTTGGGCAGTCCGTTCTCCGAAACGTACGCGCGCACTTCGGGCAGTCGGCTTCCGCCGCCGACGAAAGCGAAGAGAACGGTTCCATCGCCCGACATACGCTTCGCGGCGTCCAGAAGCGGGCGGAAATCATGCGCAACCCCGATGTTCCCGGAGTACATGACGACGAACTTCCCGTTCCAGCCCTGCTCCCGCCTGAAGCCGTTCTCCTCGATGGGACACGGACGGATGGCTCTCCCGTCGGCCCAGTTGGGGATCACGCTGATCTTGTCCCGATCCACGCCCTTCTCCGCCAGCCGGCGCGCCATGTCCTCTCCGAGGGCGACCACCCTGTCGGCGCGCGAAAGCGCCCAGCGCGATACGCGATCGAGGGCTCGGGTCCACGGGCTGTTTCTCTTCAGCAAGCCGGCCGCCACGGCGACCTCCGGATAGATATCGTGCGCCCAATGGACGAACCGCGCGCGCTTCGCTTTCGCCGCGAGAGCCCCCAGGACGGACACGAGGGGCGGATCGCTCAGGGCCACGACGACGTCCACGTTCGGGACGCGGAGCGACGTAAGGAACGCCGATGGAAAAAAGGAAGCGTAGTCCGCCAGCCGGGCGAGCATCCCCCCCCGGCCGAACCGAGTCGTCCTGGCGCGCCGGATTTCGATCCCGCGCCGCGTCTCGAAGACCGGGAGCCGCTCCGGCGCGTCTCCGTGCGTCAGCGCCCCGGCGACCACCGTCACCGCATGCCCCCTGAGCGCCAATTCCTCCGCGAGGTCGGTCAGCATCTGGCTCGTCGCCGACTGGTCCGGATAGAAGAAGCGGTTCAGAAAGAGAATCCGAAGCGGCACCTGAGCAACGGGTGGATTTCCTCCTCCCCGATTCACCTATTCATCCACCCAAGTGTCGCCCAAGACAAGCACGTCCATCTTTGTCCGGAGGAAACAATCCAGCGCCTCCTCGGGCCGGTTCACCACCGGCTCGTTCTCGTTGAACGACGTGTTGAGGACGAGGGGGATTCCCGTCCGCCGTCCGAACTCGCGGATCAGCCTGTAGTAGCGCCCGTTCGCCTCGTCCGTCACCGTCTGGAGCCTTCCCGTCCCGTCCACGTGCGTCACGGCCGGGATCAGCGGCCGCTTCTCCGGCCTGATCTTGTACACCTGGAGCATGAACGGCACATCGTCATCGGCCTCGAAGTACTCCGGCACGGCCTCCCGCAGGATCGATGGCGCGAATGGACGGAACGATTCGCGGCGCTTGATCTTGAGGTTGAGGATATCTTTCATATCTGACCGCCGCGGGTCGCAGACGATCGAGCGGTGCCCCAGGGCGCGCGGTCCCCACTCCATCCGTCCTTGGAACCACCCCACGACCTTACCAGCCGAGATCGCAGCAGCCGCACGCGCAAGCAGGACAGCTTCGTCTCCGATTTCCTCGATACGGCACCCCGCCGCCGCAAGCTCACCCTGCCTTTTTTCGATGACGGTCCCGATCGTTCCGTTTGCGTACTGCGGTCCCAAATCCGCGCGGTTCATGACGAATGACCTGGGTTTCCCCAAGACATCATGCCAGACGTGGAAGGCCGCGCCGATCGCTCCGCCCGCGTCTCCGGCCGCCGCCTGGACGTAAATCCGTTCGAACGGCGTCCGGCCGTAGATCTTTCCATTGGCAACGCTGTTCATCGCGCATCCGCCGGCCAAGGCGAGGTTCTTCTCTTTCGTCCGATCATGGAGCCGATTGAGGACGTGAAAGAACGCCTCCTCGTACATCGCCTGGGCGGAGGCCGCGACGTTCCTGTGCCGATCGTCGATCGGCTCATCTTTGCCCCGCGGGGGCCCCAGGAGCCGCGCGAGCGCGTCCGAGTAGACCGGCCCCATCTCGGGTGGACCCTCCTCCCACGTCATGGAAACCCCGCCCTTGTGATGGATGAAGAAGTCGAGGTCCAGACGAAACCGGCCGCCTCCCTCAAGCCGGACGATCCGCCGCATCTTGTCCAGGAATTCCGGCTCGCCGTAAGCGGCGAGTCCCATGACCTTGTACTCGTCTCCGTACTTGGGGAACCCGAGGTGCTGCGTCACGGCCAGGTAGAACAGGCCCAGGGAGTGCGGAAAGAAGACGCGGTCATGGACCCCGATCATGCGCCCCTCCCCCCGGCCGACCATCGTGCTCACGAAGTCGCCGAAGCCGTCCACGGAGGCCACCGCCGCGCGCTCGAAGGGCGAGACGAAGAAAGCGGAGGCCAGATGCGCCCGGTGGTGTTCCACGTTCACCACTTCTCCCCGAAACCCCGGCCCGAAGTGTTCGCCGATCCGCGACCTCACGTCGGCGATCCGCAACCGGTTCCGCAGCCGGTCCCTCACCAGCGCCAGACTCGGTCGCCGTGTCAGCGTGAAGAGGGCCTTGCGAAACAGGTTCGCGCTCGGGTCGCGGTTCAGTGCCGCATAGTCCACCTGCTCGATCCCGATCCCCTCCCCGGCCAGGCACGCGCGGACCGCCTCAGACGGGAAGCCCGCCCAGTGCTTGACGCGCCTGAACCGCTCCTCCTCGGCGGCAGCCACAAGGACGCCGTCCCGGACGAGGCACGCCGATGCATCCCCATGATAAGCGTTGAGACCCAGGATCCACATCTCTTGTCGCCAGTTACCGAGGATGGAGGTAGACAAACACACCGGTCGTCACAAACCCGATGCCCGCGATCACCAGCGCACCCGATATCGTCATGCGAGAGGAGTCCTTCGCCACAGGTAGAGACGGTAGACCGGCTCGCTCGGAGAG
>JACPZO010000030.1 GCA_016195465.1 Nitrospirota bacterium | reverse complement strand
GGACCATGGGGAGCGTCCCCAACGTGGGCCTGATGGCGCAAAAGGCGGAGGAGTACGGGTCTCACGACAAGACATTCCAGGCCTCGGGGAACGGGACGATCCGCGTTGTCGACGAGTCGGGCAAGGTATTGCTGGAGCAGGGCGTGGAAGAAGGGGACATCTTCCGCATGTGCCAGACAAAGGACGCTCCGATACGGGACTGGGTGAAGCTGGCCGTCACCAGGGCGCGGGCGACCGGAGCGCCGGCCGTTTTCTGGCTGGACAAGAACAGGGCGCACGACGCCCAGCTCATAGAAAAGGCCAGCCTCTACCTCAAGGACCACGACACGACGGGCCTCGACATCAAGATCATGCCGCCCGTGGAAGCCATCCGATACTCGCTCGATCGCATCAGAGACGGGAAAGACACCATTTCCGTCACCGGCAACGTCCTCCGTGACTACCTCACGGACCTGTTCCCGATTCTGGAGCTTGGCACGGAGTGTCATTGGAGCAGCTTGCCAATACGTTCAAGAACGAAAGGGCCCAGGTGCTGGCGGATACGCTGGACCAGGCCATCGGCAAGATCCTCGACTATAACAGGTCGCCCGCCCGCAAGGTCGGCGAGTTGGACAACCGCGGGAGCCATTTCTACCTCGCCCTCTACTGGGCGCAGGCATTGGCCGAGCAGACGAAGGATAAGGACCTTCAGGCGCGTTTCGCCAAGCCTGCCAAACAGCTTGCGGACAATGAGGCCAAGATCATCGGCGAGCTCACCGGTGCCCAGAGAAAGCCCCAGGATGTCGGCGGCTATTACCTTCCGGACTCCGGGAAGGCTTCAAAGGCCATGCGTCCCAGCGCGACCTTGAATGCGATCATCGACGCGATCGGCCAAAGCGTGTAGATCGTCCGCAAGGGCCTGGTTGAGAAACGAAGGGGGGCGGCCGACAGGCCGCCCCCCTTCGTTTTGGTGCGCCCGGCGGGGCGCACTCACGTAACGTTTCCAACAAGGCGCGGTCGGGTTTGTACGGTTTGAAACCAAGCCTCGTTCTTAACCCCATCCTGGAATTGTCCCAGGTTTTTCAGTGGGTTTCCCGGTCTCCCTCCGCCGCATCTCCTTCTGGCACCGTTGCTGCTCTTCCCCATCCCGAATGCGAGTTGCCGCATGGCGGACATCCGATCGACGATGTCACGGACCGACAGGAGGACCCAAGATGAGACAGATTGCGTTCTATGGCAAGGGTGGGATCGGAAAGTCCACGACGTCGCAGAACACCCTCGCGGCGCTTGCCGAGATGGGCCAGAAGATTCTCATCGTCGGCTGCGATCCCAAGTCCGACTCCACGCGCCTCATTCTGCACGCCAAGGCGCAGAACACCATCTTGAGCCTCGCGGCGGCGGCGGGCAGCGTGGAGGACCTCGAGCTTGAGGACGTTCTCAGGGTGGGCTACAAGGGCATCAAGTGCGTCGAGTCCGGCGGCCCGGAGCCCGGCGTCGGCTGCGCCGGGCGCGGCGTGATCACGGCGATCAACTTCCTGGAGGAGAACGGCGCCTACGAGGGCATCGACTACGTCTCCTACGACGTCCTGGGCGACGTGGTGTGCGGCGGCTTTGCCATGCCGATCCGCGAAAACAAGGCCCAGGAGATCTACATCGTCATGTCCGGCGAGATGATGGCCATGTACGCGGCCAACAACATCTCCAAGGGCATTCTCAAGTACGCCAACTCGGGCGGCGTGCGCCTGGGCGGCCTGGTCTGCAACGAGCGCCAGACCGACAAGGAGCTGGATCTGGCCGAGGCCCTGGCGAAAAAGCTCGGCACCCAGCTCATTTACTTCGTGCCGCGCGACAACGTCGTGCAGCACGCCGAGCTGCGGCGCATGACGGTGATCGAGTACGCGCCGGACTCCAAGCAGGCCGACCACTACCGGGCGCTCGCCCAGAAGATTCACGAGAACGGCGGCAAGGGCGTGATCCCCACGCCGATCACCATGGACGAGCTGGAAGACATGCTGATGGAGCACGGGATCATCGAGCCGGTGGACGAATCCATCGTCGGTAAGACCGCCGCCGAGCTCGCAACGACGGCCTGATCGGCCTCATCCGCCGCGGCGGACCGGCAAATCGAATTGAGCGAGGGGGCGGCATGAGCCTGACGGCAGAGGAAATGAAGGCCAAGAACCGGGAGACGATCGACGAGGTCCTGAAGGTCTATCCGGAGAAGACCGCGAAGAAGCGGGCCAAGCACCTGAGCGTCTACGAGGACGGCAAGCCGGACTGCGCCGTCAAGTCCAACGTCAAGTCGATCCCCGGCGTCATGACGATCCGCGGCTGCGCCTACGCCGGCTCCAAGGGCGTGGTCTGGGGGCCGATCAAGGACATGGTGCACTTGAGCCACGGCCCGGTGGGGTGCGGCCAGTACTCGTGGGCGGCGCGGCGGAACTACTACGTCGGCACGACGGGAGTGGATACGTTCGTGACGATGCAGTTCACCTCCGACTTCCAGGAGAAGGACATCGTGTTCGGCGGCGACAAGAAGCTCGCCCGGATCGTCGACGAGATCCAGGAGCTCTTCCCGCTGAACAAGGGCGTCTCCATCCAGTCGGAATGCCCGATCGGCCTGATCGGCGACGACATCGAAGCGGTGGCCAAGGCCAAGGGCAAGGAACACGGCAAGACCATCGTGCCCGTGCGCTGCGAGGGTTTCCGCGGCGTGTCGCAGTCGCTCGGCCACCACATCGCCAACGACTCGATCCGCGACTGGGTGTTCGACAAGGCCGCCACGCAGAAGCAGGCATTTAAGAGCACGCCGTACGACGTCGCCATCATCGGCGACTACAACATCGGCGGCGACGCCTGGTCTTCCCGCATTCTGCTCGAGGAGATGGGTCTGCGGGTGATCGCGCAATGGTCCGGCGACGGGACGCTGGCCGAGCTCGAGGCGACCCCCAAGGCCAAACTCAACGCGCTCCACTGTTACCGCTCGATGAACTACATCTCGCGTTACATGGAGGAGAAGTACGGGATTCCCTGGGTGGAGTACAACTTCTTCGGGCCCACGAAGATCGCCGCGAGCCTGCGCGAGATCGCCGGCCGCTTCGACGACAAGATCAAGGAGGGGGCCGAGCGCGTGATCGCCAAGTACCAGCCGATGGCGGACGAGGTCGTCGCCAAGTTCCGCCCGCGGCTGGCGGGCAAGACGGTGATGCTCTACGTCGGGGGCCTCAGGCCGCGCCACGTGATCGGCGCCTACGAGGACCTGGGGATGGAGGTCGTGGGCACCGGGTACGAGTTCGGTCACAACGACGACTACCAGCGCACCACGCACGACGTCAGGGACGGCACGCTCATCTACGACGACGTGACCGCGTACGAGCTCGAGAAGTTCGTCGAGAAGCTCCGCCCGGACTTGGTCGGCTCCGGCATCAAGGAAAAGTACGTGTTCCAGAAGATGGGCGTGCCGTTCCGACAGATGCATTCCTGGGACTATTCCGGGCCGTACCACGGGTACGACGGATTCGCGGTCTTCGCGCGCGACATGGACATGGCCATCAACGCGCCGGTGTGGAGCTTGGCCAAGGCGCCGTGGAAATGACCATGAACCGGTGAAACGGTGAATCGGTGAATGGGTGAATCGGTGAATGGGAGAAATGCCATGAACCAGAATGTCGAAAATGTTCTCGATCACTTCAACCTGTTCCGCGGGCCGGAATACAAGGAGATGTTCGAGAAGAAACGGGAGTTTGAGAACGCTTGTGATTCGGATGAGATCGAGAAGATCCGGGAGTGGACCAAGACCACGGAGTACCGCGAGAAAAACTTCGCCCGCGAGGCCCTCGCCGTCAATCCCGCCAAGGCCTGCCAGCCACTCGGCGCGGTCTTCGCGGCGCTCGGCTTCGAAGGCGCGCTCCCCTTCGTTCACGGGTCGCAGGGGTGCGTCGCCTATTACCGCTCGCACCTCTCCCGCCACTTCAAGGAGCCGACCTCCTGCGTTTCGTCGTCCATGACCGAGGACGCGGCGGTATTCGGGGGCCTGAACAACATGATCGACGGCTTGGCGAACGCCTATTCGCTCTACAAGCCGAAGATGATCCACGTCTCCACGACCTGCATGGCCGAAGTGATCGGCGACGACCTCAACGCCTTCATCCAGAACGCCAAGGAGAAGGGGTCGGTGCCCCAGGACTTCGACGTCCCGTTCGCTCACACTCCCGCGTTCGTGGGGAGCCACGTGACCGGCTACGACAACGCCATGAAGGGCATCGTGTCCCACTTCTGGGGGGGACGGGAGCGGACCGCGAACGGCCGCATCAACTTCATCGGCGGTTTCGACGGGTTTTCGGTCGGCAACCTGCGCGAGGTGAAGCGCATGTTCGACCTCATGGGCGTCGCGCACACCATCCTCGCCGACAACAGCGACGTGTTCGATACGCCCGCCGACGGCCGGTTCCGCATGTACGACGGCGGCACGAAGCTGGAAGACGTCAAGGCGGCCCTGGACGCCGGGGCGACGGTGTCGATGCAGGAGTTCTGCACCGAGAAGACCCTGGCCTACTGCGCCGGGAGGGGGCAGGAGGCGGCGGCTTTCAACCATCCGATCGGGGTCGCGGCCACGGATCGCTTTCTCATGGAGATCTCGCGCCTGACCGGACGGCCGATTCCGCCGGCGCTGGAGACGGAGCGCGGACGGCTGGTGGACGCGATCGCCGACTCGAGCCAGCACATCCACGGCAAGAAGTTCGCAATCTTCGGCGACCCCGACCTGACGCTGGGCCTCGCGGGTTTCCTCCTCGAGCTCGGGGCGGAGCCGGTGCACGTCCTCTCGACCAATGGCGGCAAGGAGTGGGAGGCCAAGGTCCGGGCGCTCCTCGACGGCTCTCCGTTCGGCAAGGGCTGCCGCGCGTACGCGGGCAAGGACCTGTGGCACATGCGCTCGCTGTTGTTCACCGAGCCGGTGGATTTCCTGATCGGCAGCACCTACGGGAAGTTTCTCGAGCGCGACACCGGCACGCCCCTCGTCCGCATCGGTTTTCCGATCTTCGACCGGCACCACCACCACCGCTACCCGGTGTGGGGCTACCAGGGCGCGATGAACGCGCTGGTGTGGATCCTGGACAAGATCTTCGACGAGATGGACCGGAAGAGCATGGTCACGGGGAAGACAGATTACAGCTTCGATATCATTCGATAGCTAGCGGGGCGACCCGGCGGGTCGCCCCTACGGAGAAAAAACCATGCTTTCCAAGGTCGCCGAGGTCTTCAACGAGCCCGGCTGCGATCACAACAGGGCGAAGTCCGAAAAGGACCGGAAGAAGGGTTGTACGCGGGCCGCAAAGCCCGGGGCCGCGGCCGGAGGGTGCGCCTTCGACGGGGCCAAGATCGCCCTCCAGCCGATCGCCGACGCGGCTCATCTCGTGCACGGTCCCATCGCCTGCGAGGGGAACTCCTGGGACAACCGGGGGTCCCTCTCCTCCGGTCCGATGCTCTACCGGACGAGCTTCACGACGGATCTGGGCGAGAACGACATCGTCATGGGAGGCGAGAAGAGACTCGCCCGGGCGATCCAGGAGATCGTGGGGAAGTACGACCCGCCCGCTGTCTTCGTCTACCAGACCTGCGTGACGGCCCTCACCGGCGACGACGTCGAAGCGGTCTGCAAGGCCGCGAGCCGTCGGTTCGAGAGACCCGTCATCCCCGTGAACGCCCCCGGGTTCGTTGGCGGAAAGAACCTGGGCAACCGGCTGGCCGGGGAGGCGCTCCTCGAACACGTCATCGGGACCGTGGAACCGGAGGTCACGACGCCGACCGACATCAACGTCATCGGAGAGTACAACGTTGCGGGGGAGTTGTGGCAGGTGAAGCCGCTGTTCGATCGCCTCGGGATCCGGGTGCTCTCGTGCATCTCGGGCGACGCCCGTTACCGGGAGATCGCCTCGTCCCATCGGGCCCGGGCCGCCGTGATGGTCTGCAGCCGGGCCTTGATCAACGTCGCCCGCAAGATGGAGGAGCGGTACGGCATCCCATTCTTCGAGGGGTCGTTCTACGGGATCTCGGACGTGAGCGACGTCCTGCGGAACATCGCCCGTCTCCTGGTGGACCGGGGGGGGCCGGCGGACCTGGCGGAGCGGACCGAGACACTGATCGTCCAGGAGGAGCAGCGCGCGTGGGCGCAGCTCGAGCCGTACAGAGCGCGGCTCCAAGGCAAGCGCGTCCTTCTCGTGACCGGCGGCGTGAAGTCCTGGTCTGTGGTGTCGGCCCTTCAAGAGATCGGCATGGTGGTCGTGGGAACGAGCGTGAAGAAGAGCACCAAGGAGGACAAGAAGCGAATCGAGGCGATCATGGGGGAAGACGCCCACATGATCGAGAGCCTGCCGCCGCGGGAGATGTACGGAATGCTCAAGGACGCCCGGGCGGACGTCCTGATGGCGGGGGGACGGTCCATGTTCGTGGCCTTGAAGGCAAAGGTTCCGTTCCTGGACATCAACCAGGAGCGCCATCACGCCTTCGCGGGGTACGAGGGGATGGTGAGCCTGGTGGACGAGCTCGATAAGGCGATTTACAGCCCGGTCTGGGCGCAGGTGCGGAAGCCGGCGCCGTGGGAGAGGGAAAGATAACGTAGGGGCAGACCTCTGTGTCTGCCCTGGGCGAACACGCAGGTTCGCCCCTACAGGGGCATTGCAATGGCAGTCGTGACAACATCGAACAAATCCTGCGCGGTGAATCCGCTCAAGATGAGCCAGCCGCTCGGCGCGGCCATGGCCTTCATGGGAATCGATCGCGCCATCCCCCTCCTCCACGGCTCGCAGGGGTGCGCCTCCTTCGGCGTCGTCCTCTTCGTCCGCCACTTCCGCGAGACGATCCCGATGCAAACGACGGCGATCAGCGAAGTGGACGCGATCCTGGGCGGAGAGGAGAACTTGGAGCAAGCTCTGTTGACCCTGCACGCGAAGGCGAAACCGGCCCTGATCGGCCTTTGCACGACGGGGCTGACAGAGATCCGGGGCGACGACGTGGAGGGCGTCCTCAAGAACCTTCGAGCCAAGCACCCCGAGTTGAACGACTTGGCCGTCGTTCACGTCTCCACGCCGGATTTCAAGGGATCGTTCGAGGACGGGTGGGCGAAGGCGGTGACCGCACTCATTGACGCGCTTGTCGAGCCACCGCGGAAATCCCCCCCATCCCCCCTCTTTCAAAGGGGGGATGGGGGCGGGATTTCGGAGATGCCGCAGGTCAATCTGCTGGCCGGCTGTCACCTCACGCCCAGCGACATTGAGGAATTGCGCGAGATCATGGAGGCCTTCGGCCTGAAGTCGATCTTCTTGCCCGATCTGTCGGGCTCCTTGGACGGTCACGTCCCGGACGACTTCAGCCCCACAACCCTCGGGGGAAGCGACCTTGAGTGGGTCCGCGAAATGGGGTCAGCTGAGATCACCCTGGCCGTGGGCGAAAGCATGAGGCCCGCGGCCGCCGCCCTCGAGGCGAAGGCCGGCGTCCCCTTCGTGGTCTTCGATCGGCTGACGGGCCTGGACGCGACTGACCGGTTCCTGGACCTCCTTTCCAAGATCAGCGGCCGCGCCGTCCCCGATCGCCTGAGACGGCAGAGGAGCCGCCTGGTGGACGCCATGCTGGACGGCCACTTCTACTTCGGGAAGAAGAAGGTCGCCGTCGGGGCCGAGCCGGATCTCCTCCACGCTTTGTCCGCCTGGTTCACCGAGATGGGGTGCGAGGTGCGGGCGGCCGTTGCGCCCGTGCATTCGCCCGTCCTCGAGAGGGTCCCGGCGTCCGAGGTCCGGGTCGGGGACCTCGAAGACCTGGAGAGTCTGGCCGCCGGATGCGATCTCATCGTGGCCAACTCCCATGGACGCCAGGCGTCTCGGCGAATGGGGATTCCTCTCTTTCGAGTGGGGATCCCGATCTTCGATCGGTTGGGCGCGGCGCATCGGTTGAGCGTCGGTTACCGGGGGACGATGCGGTTGATCTTTGAGGTGGGGAATCTGTTTCTTGAATCTGTAGGGGCGCCATTTATGGCGCCGAGGCTCGATGAATCGATCCCCTGCCACGCAGGGCGACCCGGTGGGTTGCCCCTACGAGAGGCATGATGAGGGTCGCCTTCGCCACGCAGGACCTGGTCACGGTCAACGCGCACTTCGGCTGGGCCCGGCACGTCATGATCTACGAGATCTCGCCGGAGGGGTACGCCCACGTGGAGACACACGATTTCCCGGGAGACCTGCGGGAAGACGGCGACGAAGACAAACTGACGCCCAAGATCGAGGCGATCGAGGATTGCGCGATTCTCTACGTCGCGGCGATCGGCGGGTCGGGAGCGGCCCGCGTGGTGGCCCGGAAGATTCATCCGATCAAGGTAAAGGAGCCGGAGCCGATCGCCGCGCTCCTGGAGAAACTCCGGGCCCTGCTGGCTGGAACGCCGCCGCCGTGGATCCGCAAGGCGCTGATGAAGGGACGGGAGCGCGTACTGGATTTCGAATAGTTGTCAGGGGCAACCCGGCGCGGTTGCGCAAGATCGGGCGGCCGCGGAGGGCCGCCCCTGCGAAAGGAGGACCAGCGGTGAATGAAGCCTTGCGAACATCCGGGGGTCCCTCGGTCTCGGTGTTCGTCCAGGAGCTCGTCAAGCAGGTCCGGGCCCAGGACACGTACGGCGCCTGGGACAAGAAAGGCGACGAACCGCTGCTCGCGTCTTTCATCCTGGACAAGGAGAAACGGCGGTCGATGCCGGTTGTGGGAGATCCGGATGCGCAGACCCTCGCGCGGGTGGAGTTCTTCTACAACGCCGTGGGGCTCTTGATCGAACGGGAAACCGGGATCATGGTTTCGCCGCTCATGAAGATGCACCAAGAGGGGTTCGGCCGGATGGTCCTCATCGCGGGCCGTCTCGTGGTCGTGAACCGCTACCTGCGGGACGTTCACCGGTTCGGCTTCCCCACACTGGAGAAGCTGGCGGAGGAGGGGGAGAAGCTGGCCCAGGCCGGCGTTGAGATGATCCGCCGGTTTCCGGAGGCGGCCCGGTTTGAGTGACCGCGCGGCACACCCGTACGCAAAGGAGATTCGTCCATGAAAATGATTCGAGCCTTCATCCGGCCCGAGAAAGAACAGGAGACGGTCCTGGCCCTGGAAGGGGCGGGGTTTCCGGCCCTCACCAAGTTTCACGTCTTCGGCCGCGGGAAGGACGGGGGGTTGAAGGTCGGAAGCGTCCGCTACGACGAACTGCCCAAAGTGCTTCTCATGCTGGTCGTGGAGGACGAACGGACCCCGAGAGTGCTGGAGGTCATCGAAGAGAAGGCGAGGACGGGGGAGATCGGCGACGGAAAAATATTCGTCAGCGCCGTCGAGGAGGCCCATACCATCCGGACGGGAGAAAAGGGGCTATGAAGGAGATCTGGGCCGTGATTCGCCGCAACAAGCTGCCCGACACGAAGAAGGCCCTGGAGGAAACGGGGTCCTTCGCCATGTCGATTCACAGCGTGGAGGGTCGTGGACGCCAGGGCGGGGTGATCTTCCGGGAGATCGACCCTTACGTTCCCGAGCACTACGAGGGGGTCGTCAAGGTGAAGCCGACGCCGTCCCGGTACGCCCTGACCCATACCCTGACCAAGGCCGTGACCTACGTTCCCAAGCGTCTCCTTGTCCTGGTGGTCCCGGACGAGGCCGTGCAGAGCGTGCTCGATGTTCTCATGCGGGTCAACCGGACCGGACATCCGGGCGACGGCAAGATCTTCGTCATGCCGGTCGAAGACGCGCTCCGCATCCGCACGGGCGAGCGGGGAGCGGGGGCGGTGCGGTAGTGGAGACCCAGGCGGTCCCGCTCGGCGTGACCCGGGGCGGGCGGACGTGGGCTCCGCGCTTCGTCCAGGCCATCGACCGGGAGAAGTGCATCGGGTGCGGCCGTTGCTTCAAGGTTTGCGGCCGGGACGTTCTGGCGCTCATGGGCGTGGACGAAGACGGGGAACTCGTCGCGCTGGACGCCGGAGAGGACGAGGAGATCGAAAAGAAGGTGATGGCCGTTGCCCGCGCGGAGGATTGCATCGGCTGCGAGGCCTGCGCGCGCATCTGCCCCAAGAAGTGCTATTCGCATGCTCCGTGATGAGACGGGCGGGCTCACGCCCACGGAGATCGAGCGCTACCGCCGGCAGACGATGATTGCGGGATTCGGCCTGGAGGTTCAGCAACGTCTCAAATCGTCCACCGCCCTGATCTCCGGGATCGGGGGTCTGGGAGGGACGGCGGCCCTGTACCTGGCCGTCGCCGGGATCGGGAAGCTGGTCTTCGCCCACCATGGGGACCTCACCCTCTCCAACATGAACCGGCAGATCCTGATGGCCCATGGTTGGATCGGCAAGAATCGGAACGCGTGCGCGCGGCTCACGATCCAGCGGATCAACCCGGACGTGCAAGTGGAGACCGTGTCGGAGCGGGTGAGCGAGGCCAACGTGGACCGGCTGCTGGACGGCGCCCAGGCGGCCCTGGACGCCCGGCCCAACTTCCACGAACGGCGCGTGCTCAATGCGGCGTGTGTCTCACGGGGGATCCCGATGATCGAGGCGGCGATGAACGGAATGGAGGCCTACCTCACGACCTTCGTTCCGGGCCGGACGCCGTGCCTGAGCTGTCTCTATCCGGAGGACCCGGAATGGGCGGAGTTGGGTTTCCCCGTGCTCGGCGCCGTCTCCGGGTCGCTCGGCTGCCTCATGGCCGTCGAGGCGATCAAGGTCCTGACCGGCTTCGGAAAGCCGCTCCTGAACCGGATGCTCGTCTACGACGCGTCGGACATGGCGTTCCGGAAGGTGAAGATCGGGCGCGATCCGGCCTGCCCGGTGTGCGGAGGAGGCCGATGAGTCGATTCATTGCACACGCCTGGGCCCGGATGTTCGAAAGTCTCCGGCGACGCTTTCGCAAGGACACCGATCCCGCCTTTCCCGAGGGACTCGTCTTTTTCTGGATCGACGTGGGCGGGCCCGTGTGCGGGGAATTCGACCCCTTGGCGACACCCGGAGCCGAGGGACGGCGAGGTTTGCGATGAGGGACGTCTTTCTGGCCGACACCACCCTTCGCGACGGCGAGCAGGCTCCCGGCGTGGCGTTCGTGGCCGAGGAAAAACGCTCCATCGCCTCCCTCCTCGACGCGGCGGGCCTCCCGGAACTGGAGGTGGGGACGCCCGCCATGGGGCGGGACGAACGAGAGGTCATCCAGTCCCTGGTGGAGATGAAGCTCGCGGCCCGGCTGATGACCTGGAACCGGGCCCGCGAAGACGACGTGGACGCTTCACTGGCATGCGGGGTCGGGGCGGTGGATCTTTCCATTCCCGTCTCCGATCTCCATATCACGAAGAAACTCCGCCGGGATCGCGCTTGGGTCAAGGAGCGCCTCCTCCGGTCGGTTGCGTACGCCAAGGGGAAGGGTCTCTACGTGTGCGCCGGCCTGGAGGACGCCTCCCGAGCGGACGACGCATTCCTCCTGGACCTGGCGGGGTCCGTGACCCGGGAAGGATGCGACCGGATTCGCTTCTGCGATACGGCGGGCCTGCTGGACCCCTTCTGCACCTTCGACCGGGTCCGGCGGCTCGCCGGGGCCGTGGATCTTCCCATCGAGATCCACACGCACAACGACTTGGGGCTCGCCGCGGCCAACGCCCTGGCCGGCGTTCGGGCCGGCGCCACGTTCGTGAGCGTGACGGTGAACGGCCTGGGCGAGCGGGCGGGGAACGCTCCGCTGGCCGAAGTGGCGATGGGGATCGAGCAGGTCCTGGGTCTTGCCACGGGGGTCGAGAAGCCGAGCCTGATCGAGCTCTCGGACTGGGTGGCCCGGGCGTCGGGCCGCCCCGTTCCGGTCAACCAGCCCGTGGTCGGCGAGATGATCTTCACGCACGAATCGGGGCTTCACGTCGACGGCGTCTTGAAAGACCCCGAGACCTATCAACCCTTCGATCCGGCCATCGTGGGCCGCCAGCACCATCTGGTCATCGGCAAGCATTCGGGGACCCATGCGCTGGAATACGCCCTCCGCCGGCTTGGTCTCTCGCCATCCCGCGAGGTGTTGTCCCTCCTTCTCCCCCTTGTCCGCCGGAAGGCGGACAAGGCCAAGGGACCCCTCACGCCGGACGATCTCTGGGTCCTGTGGCAGGACGTCGAGAAGGGATTCTACGCGGCCGCGCATTGAGCCGGCCCGGTTATTCCGGAGAGGAATGCGTGATGGAGAAGGTCGATCTTCAGGCGACGAATGGGTGTTCGGCCGGGCGTTGCGGCTCGAAGGCCGGGCCGGCGGATCTGCACCCGTCGGTGTGGGAGAAGGTGAAGGATCACCCCTGCTACAGCGAGGAGGCCCATCACTTCTACGCGCGTATGCACGTAGCCGTGGCGCCGGCCTGTAACATCCAGTGCCACTACTGTAACCGCAAGTACGACTGCGCCAACGAGAGCAGGCCGGGAGTCGTGAGCGAGAGGCTCACGCCGGAACAAGCGGCGCAGAGGGTCCTCGCCGTTGCCTCCCGCGTCCCCCAGATGACCGTGGCGGGGATCGCGGGGCCGGGCGACTCCCTGGCGAGCGCCGAGAGGACCTTTCGGACGCTCGATCTGATCCGGAAGGCCGCGCCGGACGTGAAGCTCTGCCTGTCCACCAACGGCTTGGTGCTCCCCGATTACGTCGACCGGATCAAGGAACTCGACGTGGACCATGTCACCGTCACCGTGAACATGATCGATCCCGAGGTCGGGGAGAGGATCTATCCATGGATCTATTTTGGGGGAAGACGCTGGAGGGGGAAAGAGGCGAGCCGGATTCTCTCGGAGCGGCAGTTGGAAGGTCTGCAAGGGCTTGCGGCCAAGGGAATCCTGGTCAAGGTCAACTCGGTCATGATCCCGGGCGTCAACGACGAACACCTCGTGGATGTGAACAAGACGGTCAAGTCACTCGGGGCGTTTCTCCACAACGTCATGCCCCTCATCTCCGCGCCGGAGCACGGAACGCATTACGGTCTCACCGGCCAGCGCGGGCCGACCCCTCAAGATATCATGTCCTTGCAGGATCGTCTGGCGGGTCAGATGAACGTGATGCGCCACTGCCGCCAGTGCCGGGCCGACGCCGTGGGGCTCTTGGGGGACGATCGGGGACGGGAGTTCAGCCTGGTCCAGGTGGAGGCGATGGAGGTCTCCTACGAGCCGGAGAAAAGGAAGGTCTGCCGGGAACTGGTCGAGACGGGCCGGGAGGCGGCACGCGAGGCCCGGTCGGCCGCGCGAAGAGAGACTGCCGGTGCGTCTCCAGACGCGAAGATCCTCGTCGCCGTGGCCACAAAGGGCGGTGGTATCGTCAACGAACACTTCGGCCACGCCCGGGAGTTCCAGATCTACGAGGTCTGCGCCATGGGCGCCCGGTTCGTCGGGCATCGCCGGGTGGAGGGGTACTGCGAGGGAGGATACGGGGAGGATGAGTCGCTCGATGCGGTCATCCAGGCGATCCGCGACTGCGTCGCGGTCCTGGTCTTCCGGATCGGGTCGTGCCCCCGGAAGGCCCTCGAGGCCGCGGGGATCGATCCGGTGGACCGCTTCGCCTATGAGTATATCGAAAAGGCGTGTCTCGAATACTACGGGGAGTACGTGCGCCGCGCGAAGGGGCGGGAGCGTTGCTCCCCGTCCGAGGTTCCGGCCGAGGCGTGGGCGGCTTTCGCGCGGGAGGGATAACGGTATGAAAGTTATGATCCGAAAGGACGCCGCGGGGCGTCTCGTGGCCTACGTGGCCAAGAAAGATTTGGAGGAGCCGATCGTGGAGGTCGAGCGGGAGGGCCTCTGGGGCGGCGTCGTCAAGTTGGCCAACGGCTGGAGGCTGGAGCTTCCGGAGATGGGCGCGGACACGCGCCTGCCCGTCACCGTTGAGGCGCGGCGGCTGGCCGCGCTCTGATCGAAAGGCCCAACAGGCCCTCTGCCTGGGCCTCGATCTCTCGGGCGGCGTTTCGATCCAGGGTCTTTCTCCATCGCTCGGGAATCGCCGCGCACCCGTACGCCGCGCCGGCCAGCATTCCTGCCAGAGCGCCGGTCGTGTCGGCGTCCCCGCCCCGGTTGACCACACCGACGAGGCACGTCTCAAAGTCCTCCGAACCGAAAAAGAAATGGGCCACGGTCTGGAGCGTGTCCACGATGTATCCCGTGGCGCGTCCCGGATAGGGATCGAATCGAAACAGGGGAGAGCGCCGGACAAGTTCTTCGACCAGACCGCGGACCGCCGGCTTGGACTCGCCGAGCACGAGCCGGCGGGTCATCTCGGCCAGCGTCTCCACCGCGGCGTCGGAGAGGGGATGATTGTGGGTGATTCGCGCCTGGGCCAGGGAGCGGGCCCGGCAGGTGACCGGGTTGCGGAGCGCGGCCAGGACGACGGGCAGAATTCGCATGGCCGCGCCGTTTCCCGCGTGCCATTCGCGGGGCGGGGCCTCGATCGTTCCCTCCGCCAGGAAGCGTTGTATCCCCTGACGGCAGGTGTTCCCCACGTCCGCCGGCCGGGATCTGAGCCAGGCGGCGAACGCCTCGGCGACCGCGCGAAGGTCGAATCCGCCGGGAGCCAGGAGGGCGCGTCCCAAGGCCAGGGACATCTCCGTGTCGTCCGTGACCTGTCCGGGCCGGAGACGAAGCCATCCTCCGCCGACCATCTCGCGTAAGAGGCCGTGACGCTCGCGGATCTCCATCGGCGTCATGAACTCGACCGGCGCCCCGAGGGCGTCTCCCACCGCAAGGCCCAGATAGGCCCCCAGGGCGCGGTCCCTCACACCGCTCACACGTAGCTCACCTTCACCCGGTAGTCCCCCCCGATGACCAGGTGCTCCGATTCTCCGTGGAGCGGGTGCTCCGGGAGGAGATCGTTGAAGAAAAAAATCTTTGTGACGGGCACGCGCACATCCAGGATGTAGTCGCCGAACTCGTCGGCGATCTCCCGACGGGACGTGAAGGAGACGAGATTGTTCTGGCGGACCACCGCGTCCCGCCGCCCGAAACGCTCGACGATCTCGTGCTCGTCGAAGCTGTTGACGCCGCGGTAGAGGGTCAGATGGCGCTCCCGGCGGTCCGCGGCAAGGGCCCACTGGCAGAACTCGTAGAGAAGGTCGAGTTGAAGGTAGATGCTGTTGTTGTGGAAACGGCTCCCCATCTTCTCTTCCACGTACTTGATCCAGGCCCGGGATGAGAAGCTCCGGAGAGGTTCGACGTGAAATGTCGGGTAGAGACCGAAGCGGCTTTCGACCCAGCCCTTGAGAACGGCGCCTTCCGGCCCGTTGGCGTTGAATCCCCATCCCTTGAGAAGACGAAGGTAGCTCGACCGAAAGCGGCGTCGGCCGATGGGGGAGGTGCCGGCGGCCATTTCAGGGTTCAGGCCGAAAACGACGGCCATGTAGTCCTGGAAACGTTCGGCTGACTGCGCCGGCGAGGACGATTGCTCGATGAGCCGCCAAAGAGGCCGGCTGGTTTCCCGCGTGCCGTGGACGTGGAGAGGGACGGGGTGATCGTTGTAGGCCGTGGAGGCCAGAATCTGCGTCGGGATACCCACCAGGTTTGTGGCGTGTCCCCGCGCGCTTACAATTTTCGCACCTCGATTCCGTACTTGCGGATGCGATAACCGAGCTGCCGGACGGTCAACCCCAGCAGGCGAGCCGCCTTGGCCTGGACCCACCCGCATCGCTCCAGTGCATCCATGATCCGCGTCCGCTCCTTTCCTTCTTCCGGACGGAGAGTTGCGGGAGCGGTTTGCCCGATGCGCCCGGGCGGGGCGCCGACCGGAACGGATGGAGCGGAGCGCGGAGAAAAGAGCAACGCCGCGTGAAAGTGGGTGGCGCAGGCTTCGCAATGGAAGTCCTGACCCGCGAGGACGTCGTCCTTGACCATGACGTAGACCCGCTCCAGGCAGTTCTCCATCTCCCGGATGTTCCCGGGCCAGAGACACCGCATCAACACCTCAAAGGCGCCGGGCGTGAGCCGGCAGGAGCGTCCGTATTCCCGGTCGAGTTTCCGGAGAATGTGCTGGGCGAGAGGCGGAATATCCTCCCGGCGCTCGCGCAACGGCGGCAGGTAGATCGTCACGACGTTGAGGCGGAAGTAGAGGTCGGCTCGAAACTCCCCTTTCGCGACGGCGTCTTCCAGGTTGCGGTTCGTGGCGGCGATCAACCGAACGTCCACGTCGTGCGTCTTTGTTCCCCCGAGGCGCTCGAAGCGCTTCTCTTGCAACACCCGCAGGATCTTGGTCTGAAAGGGGAGCGGCATGTCGCCGATCTCATCCAGGAAGAGCGTTCCCTTGTGCGCCAGCTCGAACCGCCCCTTCTTCTCCCCCGTGGCGCCCGTGAAGGCGCCCTTCTCGTAGCCGAACAGCTCGGATTCCAGGAGGGCCTCCGGCAGAGCCGCGCAATTGAGAGCGATAAAGGCAGAATCCGCCCGCGGAGAATTGTAGTGAATGGCCCGAGCGATCATCTCCTTCCCCGTTCCGGATTCGCCCCGAAGGAGGACCGTCGCCCGGCTCGGGGCCGCCCGGTGGACGGTCTCGAAGATGGACAACATGACCTTGCTCTGGCCGACGATGTTCTCCAGTTTGTAAGTCTGTTGAAGCTGTTCCTTGAGGCGCGACTGTTCCTCCAATAGGGCCTCGCGCTCCCGGGCCACGCGCCGGTGCAGGGCGACCATCTGGCCGATCAGGTTGGCCACGAGGGTCAGGAACCGCAGGTCTTCCTCCTGGGAGAGCGCGCCCTCCCGCGGAGACCGGTCGATGCTCATGACCCCCAGCGTTTCCCGCCCGCGTCGGATCGGCACGGCGAGGAAGGCGATGCTGTGTTCCATTCTGTCGGGCCGGCGGTGCGTCTTGTCGAGGAAGAGCGGTTCGGATCCCACGTCCGGAATCAACATGGGGAGGCCGGTCTTCAGGACCTTGCCGGTGATCCCCTCGCCCACGCGATACCGGATTCGGCGTCGCTCTTCCTCCTTCAAGCCCAGGGCCGCCTCGATGACCAGGTCCTGGGTCTCGGGATCGACCAGCGTGACGGTTCCCTTCTTCATCCCCAGGAAGTTGTCGAGAATCCGAAGGACGGCCAGGAGATCCTCTTCCAGGTCCAATGAAGAGGAGAGGATCTTGCTCACCTCATAGAGAGCGGTCAACTCCAGTCCCTTTTGATCGGACGGCGGGGGATGGGGAGACAGGCCGTTCACGGTGTCGCCTCTTTCATGAGAATGCTTGCCCTTGCGAGACAGTGCGGGAAATCTTTCATTGCATTTGGGGAGAAGCAAGGACCGTGCAACTCAAAATGCATCTCGTCGCGGGAAGCGTGCAACCCGTTGTCGAAGGGGGAGAAGTGCGCGTTATGGTTAGGATTGACGGGAAATCTTGTTGGTACGAAACCTTACAGTCGACGGGTGGAATAAGATGTGGAATGTCGGACAAGAATGTCTGAGCATTCATGCTTGTCGCCGCGCGACCGCCTTCTCATGATTGGCCCCGGTCTACCCGGAAGCCCGCCAAGAGCAACTCTTCGACGTACCGCTCCGGATTCATCCATTCGCCGAAGAACTTTACGCCGGCCTCGATCGGCTCGCCTTTCACTAGGGCGCAGGCGGCGAGGGCGGCGGGCATGGCCGGGATTCGCTGGCCTTCCCGATCGGCCATCAGTGCGATCGTCGAACGAGTCGCCTTCCCGTGGCGATCCTCGCCGGTTACGGTTACCTGGAGTGCGCCGCCGTCGTAGCCGGTGAAGGAGAAAAGCCCGCCCAACTTGACGAGAACTCTTGCCGTCCCCGGTCCGGCCGGAAGAAAGCCCATGCGCTTGAGGCGGCCGGCGAGAGAAATCATTCGGTTCATCAGGCGGCTCTCGAAGCCGACGAAGAAGCGGACGCTTGTGGATCCAAGAAGACGAGGCATGAGGTCGTAGTCGGCGATGTTCGACAGATAGAGATCCCTTTCCCCGACGGGGGAGGGGAAGTCGAAAGAAAGCTTTCGCTGCCAGCCGATCTCGCAGGTGGGCCGTCCGTTCTCCCAACCGGCAAACCTCTCGCCAAGGCTGTTCAGAAGGGCACCGATTCCGCCGGCTCCCCGCTCGTTCTTGTTCCCGATGAAGAGGCCGACGAGGACCTCGTCAACGGTTTTCATCCCGCCGGCCGCGAGCTTTGCCAGAACGGAGGACGAACCGGGAAGACTCGAGTGGCCCGTGAGGGCCACAATCCCCGCGGCTATGATTTTGCTGTCAAGCGAGTAGACGCGCCGGACGTACTCCCTGTTCTCGGCGATGTCGATGTAATGGACCCGCTCGGCGATGCAGGCTTCGAGGATTGTCAAGTCCACCGCGTGGAACGGGCCGAGACAGCAGACGGCGGCCGTTGCGCCGCGGATCGACTCGCGGACGAAGGTCGTGTCTCGTGCGTCGCCGAATTTGAGATCGATCCGATCCGGGCCCAGCGAGTTTCGGACCGCTTCCGCGCGCGCCCGATCCCGCGCCGCGATCGTGACCTGCGCTTTGCAGAGCCGCAGGATTTCGCGGACCACGCGCTTCCCGAAGACCCCGCTCCCGCCGAAGACGACGATAGCTTGTTTCATCATGCCAAATATGCCCGAAATATCCATTGTGGTCAAGTTGCGAACCAATGGAAGGTCTTGCCTGGGCCGCGTGCGCGCGGCTTGACCGGTCTTTCAATGGATTTGGGGCACCCGAGGCAACGCTTGACGCGGGGGGGAGCGCTTTCCCTACCTTGAGCAAGTCGCATCGCCGACTTGGCCCAAGGAAAGGATACTTGATTTCTTAATTACGTCCCCTTCTGCGTCCCGTCCCCTTCTGCGTCCCCGGTGAAGGCCAAGGTCCTCGTCCTCAACGGGGCTGACGATCCGCTGGTCACGAAGGAGCAGATCGCGGAGTTTGACAAGGAAATGAAGGCGGCGGGGGCCGACTACAAGTTCCTCTCCTATCCGGGAGCCAAGCACTCCTTCACGAATCCGGACGCCGACGCCGCCGGCCGGAAGTTCAACCTTCCTCTGGCCTACAATCCGGAAGCCGACAAGAAATCCTGGGAGGAGATGCAGACATTCTTCGGACGGATTTTCAAGAGATAAGGGGCTCCTTCTCACCATCAGGATACGTACGTGTTGCCAGTGCTTGACGTACGGCTTCGGGTCGTAGTAGTCTCTTTATGAGAAGCGTTGAAGAACCCCGCCCCAAGGGGCGGGGATTGCGGCGCACTGCGCGGTTCAAGGGGGGACCCATGCCTCTTTCAACGACAAGACTGCGGGCCAATCTGTACCGAGTCATCGACAAGGTCCTGAGAAGCGGCG
>JACPZO010000044.1 GCA_016195465.1 Nitrospirota bacterium | reverse complement strand
TTCCACGAACTCGTCGAGCACGTTGGCGAGGGCATCCATCCGTTCGCGCTCCGCGAAGATGGCCGGTACGCGAAACTCGCCGACCGATGTCTTGAGCGGGTAGACGCCGTTGTCAAAGAGATCCGATCCTTGCGACGGTGTCAGAACCGAATCGGTCTGGTAGACCGGAATGTCGATGTCGCCCCTCCGTGCCTTCAGAAGGTCGCCGAGGGCGAGCAGGTAGTTTGTCCGCGCCGCGATGACCGCAAGCGGGTTCAGGTCGAAGCCGATGACGTTGCGGAGTACTGCATCGAGAACGTCGGCCGGCTTCAACTTGCGCTTGGCCATGCGCTCCTTGATGTACTTGATGAGGATGACGAGGAACGTGCCCGAGCCGCACGCGGGGTCCAGGCCCCGCTTGGTCGGATCGCCTAGATCGGTTTGCCCCAGCGTCTGAATGACGAGCCGTTCGGCCAGCCAGTCAGGCGTGTAGTACTCGCCGAGGTCGTGCCGAATCTCGCGCGGCAACAAGTAGTGGTAGAGCTTCTTCAGCAGGTCGCGGGCGTTCTCCGGGGCAAGCTCGAGGGTCCCCGGATCGTACTCGGCAAGCCGCTGGACCAGCTTGCTGGTGGCCTCTTCGATGTCATGATCCCAGGCCGCGAGATACCACCCGAAGAAATCGCCCTCCAGAAAGTTGCGGATTCCGTACTCCCGGAACAGGCCGCCGCGTTCGAGATCGGCGAATGCCTGACGCAGCTTCTCACCGTTCCTGTTGGCGAACTCGGTCAAAGGGGCCGCCCCGTCACCGGCAAACCGAGCGGCGGCCATGGAGGCGACTAGCTTGATCAGAAGCGCGTAGTAGGTATGGAGAGCGAAGAAGACCTTTGGAGCTTCGGCATACTTGGGGTCCAGTCCCATGCCCTTGACGAAGGTTCGGAACTCCTCCTTGCTCTCGATCCGTTCGGCCCACTCCTTGTAATCCGTGGCCTCGCTGAAGAAGAGGCGCCACTGCTCGAAGAGCTTGACCACGAGCGGGTGCTTGCTGGCATGCAACGCCGTGTAGAGGGCGCGCACGGCACGCTGTGCGCGGAGGGTCTTGGGACCGAAGTCCTCCACGAGGTTCTCGGGTACGAGCGCGGCCCCCGCCGAAAGGGAGAAGAGGAGACGCAGGAACCGCTCGGTCGAGGCTGGGTTGACCGGAGCAGGCTCGTCGACAGACCATCCCTCCCCGACTCGACGCACGAAGATGAAGAAGAAGCCGTCGGTCGCAACGCCAGCCAAGCGATGGGCCTCTCGGCGTTCGCGCTTGCCGACATCGAGGATGTAGCCCTTAACCTGCTGGATCACGTCCCGGTTGGATCGGCCCTCGTTCGACTCGCGGATCGCGCCCGGGCGCTTGTACTCGAGGACGAGCCTGTTGTAGACGGAGTCCACGCGCCCGCGCGCCACGGAGAACTCGTCACGAGGGACAATCGTCAACCCCGCCCGAGCGCCAGCCTCTTCGAGAAGCCGAGCCGCCTCGCGTCGGAAGTCCGCTTCGGTGCCGCCCCGCTTGGCGATGCGGAGCAGCTCCTCGGCGACTCCCCGAGCCTGCTCTGCCGCGATGGTTTCGACTTCAACACTCACGCCTGGGCTTCCTTCCCGATTTCTTCTCGGCTACGGTCTCATGCCTCAAGGACGCCTCATCAAAACCCTCTTCGTGAGGGAAGGGGAGACCAGCCCATATACATTCGAAGTGCTATATTAGACGAAATGACTACTCATCGGAAAACTCAATCTTGTGTCGGAGTTCGTTCCAGTTCCAGAATGTGCCAGGATGGCAGCCCGTGCAGTTTTGCGGCGCGAACAAGGATTTGTAGATACTCCCTGCGGGGCCGAACCGGCGTTTTCTGGCAACGCGAGGGAAGAACAATGTAGACCCAGGCTTTGATTTCTTCGCCAGATTCCAAGCCTATTGTCCGAAGGGTGTCACCGCGGCTGTAGACCCGCGGATGTCCCTCCTTTCGATCGATCGCCTTCAGCGTGTCCGCGTCGACTTCGAACGCAACACCCGGGAGATCTCGATTCGAGGGCTCGATGTTGGCCGCTCCGCCACTGCGGGCGTTTGAATAGTAGTTCCAGACTAGGCGGAAACCGGGAAGAGTCGCTTTTTCAACCCGCTGAATACCATCGGTGGAATAGCCCTTCAATTTCATCCATGCTTTGAGGTTGTCCATATCCATGTTGGATCCATAGGCAAACACCCAATCCATCCGAGAACTTGGTGTCACGGCCCAATCCTCCATCCGAAAAATGGCGTCCGCTTGCCCGTCCCTGAAATGCTCGTCACGATATGCCCCTTCTACGCATATTGTAATCCGCCACGACGCTACTACTGCCGTGTTTCCTCCGTTTTCAGGATCGACACGAACGTCTCCTCGACGGGGCTCAGGGCCGCTCCTTTGCGATGGACGACGCCGAGGACGCGCGTGATCGGGGGACCGGAGAGGGGGCGAACCACCAGACGCCTTCCCCGTGCCGCCTCGGCAACGGCCGTCTCCGGGAGGATCGCGATCCCCAGACCCATCTCGACGGAGACGCGGATCGTGTCGAGGTAGGGTATCTCCTGGACTGAGCCGAGGGGAACTTTCGCTTTCCGGAAGGCGGCCTCGATCGCCGCCCGCGTCGTCGTGCCAACCTGCGGGAGAAGAAGAGGCTCGCCCGACAGCCGGCCCAATGGGACTTGCTTGAGCGCGGCGAGAGGATGGCCGATCGGCAGGGCGGCGACGAAACGGTCCTCCCAGACGGGGCTCACGACGAGGCCGGCCCGCCTGGATGGAAGCGTCACTACGCCGATGTCGACCTCGCCCGATGCGACCTTCTCGACGATCTCTTCCGACCCCCCGTACACGACGCGGAGGAGGACATCGGCGTGCCTCCGGCGGAACTCCCTCATGGGGGCGGGCAAACGATGGAGGGCGATGTGATGGCTCGTCCCGAGGACGAGAGATCGCCGCGCGGCCCCCGCCGCCTCCCGGACCCGCCGGGAGACTTCCTCCACGCGGTGGAGGAGGATGGCGCCCTCCCCAGCGAGCCTCCGGCCCGCCACCGTGAGGCGCACTCCCCGCCCGGCCCGCTCGAAGAGGCGCGCCCCGAGGTCCTCCTCAAAGAGCTTGATCTGCCTGCTTAGCGCCGGCTGACTGCGGTGCCGCCTGTCCGCCGCGGCCCGGATGCTCCCCGTCTCGGCGACCGCCAGGAATGTCCGAAGCGCTTCCATATCCATTCTGTTATTCTATCATTGTGAAAGAATTATTCAACTTTTCTTATATGCGGCCCTCTGGCATAATTCCATTCGAGACGACAACCGCTAGGAGGTCCAATGTCTCTTACGCTTCTCGACAAGATCTGGAACGCGCACGTCGTCCGGGAGGAGCGGGGCGGGGCGGCGATTCTCTACATCGACCGCCATCTCGTCCACGAGGTCACTTCGCCCCAGGCCTTCGAGGGGCTCCGGACGGCGGGACGCAAGGTGCGGCGGCCCGAGTCGACATTCGCCGTTCCGGACCACAACGTCCCGACGAAGGACCGGGCGAAGGGAATCGCCGATCCCGTCTCCGCCCTCCAGGTGGAGACTCTCCGGCGAAACTGCCGCGAGTTCGGCGTGACCCTCTTCGACATGGGCGACAAGCGCCAGGGGGTCATCCACGTCATGGCCCCGGAGCAGGGAATCTCGCTCCCGGGCGCGACGATCGTCTGCGGCGACTCTCACACGGCGACGCACGGGGCCATGGGGGCGCTGGCCTTCGGGATCGGGACGAGCGAAGTGGAGCACGTCCTCGCGACCTCCTGCCTCGTCCAGAAGAAGCCGAAGACGATGGAGATCCGCGTGGAGGGCCGCCCGCATCCGGCCGTGACGGCCAAGGACCTGATCCTCGCCGTCATCGGGCGGATCGGCACGGCGGGCGGCACGGGGTACGCGGTCGAGTTCACGGGGGAGGCGGTTCGCGCCCTCTCGATGGAAGGGCGGATGACGCTCTGCAACATGGCGATCGAGGCCGGAGCGCGCTCCGGAATGGTC
>JACPZO010000043.1 GCA_016195465.1 Nitrospirota bacterium | reverse complement strand
ATCTCCCGTGAGGAACTCGAAGCGCTCGCGGTCGATGTCGTTCTTCCGCGTGTAGACGGCGAGGGCCTGCGGCGTGTCCCGCTCGGGGTCCATCGAGATGGCGACGGCCTTGAGGTCCCTCCGGTCCGGGAACATGGCCAGGAGGCCCTTCACCCGCTCTGTGATGCGGGCGCCGCGTTCGGTCCGCGGGGCGGAAGACCATCCGACCCCGGACCGCTTCGCAAGCGGACGGCGACCGCCGTTACGGTGACCAGGATGACCAGGCCCAGCGCCGCCCAGCTCATCCAGCGGCGGCGGACGCTCTCAAGAAACGACTTGGCCCCCTCGCGCGCTTCTCTTCCCCAGACAAAACCGATCACCGCGAGAAGGATCACCGGCTGAACGACCATCATCGTCAGATAGTCCGACCGGTACCGGCCCGTATCCGGATTGTAGCCGAGGCAGAACTGCCGGATCTCGTCGAAAAGACGAAGGATGTTCGGGTCCGTCGTGAGAAGAGAGACATAAGGACCGAGTGCCGCCAGGCCGAGGAGGAACGCCGCCCATCCGACGACAACCGCCGCGGCCGCGAAGGCGAACGATCCCCGGCCGAACCATCCGGTCCACGAGGTCCAGTCGAGCCGATCGTCATTCATGAGCGAAAAGAAGCGGAGACAACGTCGACGATGACGGCCAGGTAGAGGATGGCGAGATACGCCATGGACGCCTTGAAGTTCGACCACGCCGTCCCTTGGGAAGCGTCGCGCAGGAGTTGGGCGTTCCGATAGAGGAAGAACGCGCCGACGCCGACCGCCGGGAGGAGATACGCGAGCCCCATCCCTCCCCAAAGCCAGAGACCGATCGAGGCGAGGACGAGAAGAACGGTATTGGCGAAGAGGAACCGGGCCGCGCGAACGTTTCCGACGACGACGGGCAGCATCGGAACGCCCGCCCTCGCGTAGTCCGAGCGGCAGGCGATCGCCAGGGACCAGAAGTGAGACGGTGTCCAGAAGAACATCACCAGGGCCAGAAGGAGAGGCGGCGCGCACAGCTCCGGCGTCACGGAGGCCGCCCCCGCGAGGACGGCGAAGCTTCCCGCGAGACCCCCGATCACGATGTTCAGAACGCTTCGCCTCTTGAGCCAGACGGTGTAGACGACCGCGTAGACGAACGCCCCCGCCAGGACGTGGAGGGCGACGACCAGGTTGAACAGCGCGAAGGCCAGGACCAGCGAAGCCGCCATGAGAACGGCCCCCAGAGAGAGGACCGCGTTGACGCTCCGGAGCCTTCCGGACGCGAGCGGACGATCCTTCGTCCTGCCCATGACGGCGTCGATGTCCCTGTCGTGATAGTGGTTGTAGACCGAAGCCGCCGCCGATCCGAAGAAAAGAACGACGGAGAGGCCGATGAGATCGAATATTCCGACCCGTCCCCGCCCCGTCAGGACGGCCCCGACGACGGCCGAAAGCGTGATGAACAGGCCGATCTTCAGCTTGAGGAGGGGAACGTATTCTCTCAGTACCGCCGTCGGACTCGTCATCGCGTCAGGCTCCCGCGGCGACAACGGGATCCGCGTCGGCGTCCCGGACCGGCGCCGCCGGTCTGGTCGATCTCGGACGTCGAAGGAGGCCGCCGAGCGCGTTCACGACGAAAGCCGCCCCTCCGATGATCGCGATCCCTCCGCCGATTCCCATCACGGCCATCCCGATCATCTTGGCGGTTTCATCGAGGTTCTGGGCGGCGCCGAATGTCTTGCGGGCCACGCCGTGCGCTCCCGCCCAGTAGAGCCCAAGGACAAAGAGAATCTGCCCCCCCATGTACAGATACGGCTGAACGACCGCCACGCGCTTCGACAGCGGCTCTCGTCCGAACGAGGCGATCAGATGGTACGTGAGACCCATGAAGGCCATCGTCACGGAGCCGATCGCCCCGTGGTAGTGCGACGGGATCCGGACGTCGCTCCCCCGGATGGTCAGGCCGACGGCGATTCCGGCGACGATGAGACAAAGGGAAAAAACCAGGGACGAAAAGCGCGGGTCTCTCCATGACGCCCGAGTCCCCGCCGTCCGCCCCCTCCACAGATGGACGAAAAAGAGGAGCACGATGATCGACGTCGTCGGGCCCAGACCGTACTCCATGAGCCGGGTGAAGCCGACACGGTGGACGACGCTCATGGGATCGAAGAGGGCGAGGACGGGACCGACGACCGCCGCGGCCAGGTAGGTCGCAAGGAGGACCTTGATCAACGCCCCCTTCACGAAAAGCGGACCGGTCGTGACCCGCGCCAGGACCAGCCAGACAGTGACCATCGCCGCCGTGTTCCCGGCCTGGAGCACGTGACCCCCGCCCCAGAAGAGAAGCTCGTAGGTGTTGTCCGCGGCGGCGCTCCGAGCGAGACCCATGCCGGAGAGGGAAAACGTCAGCAGTCCGGCCAGGAACAGGACCGCCGCCACGCCGGCCCCAAACGCCTCCGGCTCCGGTCGTCTCATGAGGCCGCCCGCCACGCCGGCCCCCGCCGCGAGCGCGGTCCCAAGGCCTACCAAGACGAGGCCCCCCAGGTAAACGGGGTGATCCAGAATGGGGAGGTAGTTGGCAAGGACCGGTCGGCCCCAGCCCAGGAAGGCCGAAAGGACGATGAGCCCCGTCCCCGCCGCCGACAGGAGCACCCCGGCCCGGGATGCCCGTCGAACGCCCGCGGAACCGTCGGCGCGCAGGCCCGCCGCCCACAGGATTCCCTGGAACGCCAGGAACCAGACGATAAACGAGAGGACGACGTGGCCGACGAGCGCGACCTTCGAATACGGTCCGGAAGGAAGAAGGTCTTGAACGCCGGGCGTCCTGGCCAGGGCGACCAGGACGGCGAAGATGCCCGCGAAGACGAGGGACGTCAGCGCGAGGAAAAGCCACCCCCGACGGAGCGGCATGGCGGAAGGCTCTGTTCCGAGTGATCGCATCAAGGGAAGCATAGCCGAGTCCGCCGCATTGCGGATCAGGGAATTATCGGAAGCTCGGGAATGAGGATTCCGCCTCATCCCCGATTTCCCCGATTCACCCATTCACCGATTCACCCGCACTTACCGCACGTACCAGAGGTTCGACAGCCACTTCCAGTTGAGGAAGTAGTATAGAATAAAAGACCCGAAGAATACCATGGCCAGGACCATCGTTCCCCGCGGCGCGAGTTCCTTGTTCTCTTCCATTGTCTCTCTCCTTGTTTTCAATTTCCAATTTTCAATTTTACAATTTTTTCAATCTGCCCGTCCGCTTACGCCGGACGCTTCCCGATCAGGACGGTGAAGACCGTGATCAAGATATACATGAGCGCGCCCGTAAAGGCCAGGATCGCGCCGATGCCCATGACCCCGAGCATCAGGTAGACCGTCGGGTCAACGGAGAGTTGAAAAGGCGCGCCCGTAAAGGCGATGTCCCAGTGACGCCGCGAGATTCCGTACGATCCCGCGAACGTCATCCCGATCGAGACCAGCAGGATCCCGATCCCGAAAACGTAAGGTTGGAGCTTGGCCAGGGACGGGACGACGACCTGCCGCCGGAAGACGAGCGGAAGGACGTAGTAGGTCACGCCCATGAACGCCAGCGTCGTGCCCGCCGCGACGGTCGCGTGGAAGTGCCCGGGAATCCGGAGCGTGTTGTGCGAGATGATGTTGATCTGCTCGGTCCCGAACGTGACGCCCGTGATCCCGCCGATGAATCCGAAGATGGCGATCGAAAGAGCCAGCGCCGAGAAGCCCGGATTCCCCCAGGGGGCCTTCTTGAGCCACTCGAAGAGCCCTTTCGTGTATCCCTTCTTCCGCTGTGCCACTTCGATCGAAGCGGGCACCGTAAAGCCGTGGATCATGCTCGCCAGGACCGCCAGGTACATGGCGTACGACGTGTTCCATATCTTCCAGGAGGGCGAGACGCCCGGATCCACCAGGAGATGGTGCGCGGACGCCAGGTTGATGAAGAGGATGTAGAGGACGAAGGCCGACCGGCAGACCTTTTCGTTGAGCGGTGACGCGCCGACCGTGAGCGTGGCCAGGAGGTACCAGATGGCGATCTGCGCCGTCACGTTGATCTGCTGAGACGTGTGGCCCAGTCCCCACCACACGACCCGGTACATGGCCGGATCGATCGGGCCGATGATCCCCACCGACCACAGGAAGGTCGGGATATAGATGATCGCCCCGTGCGCGATCGCCACGACGGCGATGATCCCCGCCGCGAGCGCCCCGAAGACGACGAGCGGCAGAGACCCTTCGTACGTCTTCTCCCGTTTGGCCACCACCAGCGTCGCGAAGAACAGCCCGACCCCGATCAGTGCCCCGACGGCGAAGAGGATCACGCCCAGATAGAAGAGGGGATCGGCTTTCAGCGGAACGTACGACGTCATCATCACGTCGGCCTTCCCCTGGAGGATCATCAGGTCTACCATGAGCGATCCGACGAGCATCATCAGGAAGGAGAGCCACCCCACCTTCGGGGCCGCCAGCCGGCTGTTCAGGAGGATCGCCGACGCGAAGTAGAGAACGGCGATCTCGAAGAAGATGATCCAGAAAATGAGCATGTTCAGGCCGTGGGCCGTGAGCGCCCGGTAGTACCCCTCTGCCGAGAGGAGGTGGACGGCCGGCCACCGCGTCAAGGCCACCAGCAGCGCCATCACGGTGCCGACCAGAAGGAAGACAACGGCCGCCACGGCGTTGGCCTTGATCAGGTTCTCGGCGGGGAGGTGAACCTTGAGCCCCGTCGTCGGGCACGTGCGGAATTCGGCTCCTGCATTCGTCATGACTTCGCCTCCCCTAGCTTACGATGATCTTGCCTACCATCATATGGTGGCCGATCCCGCAGAACTCGTTGCACTGGATGTAGAACTCCCCGGCCGTCGTCGGCGTAATCGTCAGGACGTAGTCGTACCCGGGAAGCACCTGGAAATTCATGTTCTGAGGATACAGCGAGAATCCGTGCTGGAGGTCCATGGAGGAGGTATGAAGCCGGTAGGTCTTGCCCTTCTCCAGCTTGAGGATCGGGTCCCAGCGCCACATCATCGAGTTGAGATAGATGTCGCTCCCGGCCGGCGGCGCGACGACGGCCGTCCCCTTCTCTTCGCCGACCTTGTACTTGTCGATGAACTCCTGCGCGGCCTTCTGGAACTGGACCGGGGTCACCCGGTACGTTTCGGAGGGCGCGTTCTGTCCCCCCTTGAGGTGCCACAGAGGCATCATGATGAACATCACGATGCACCACGTGAGCGCCAGGCCCACCCAGATCTTCTCGCCCTTGTCGACGGGCTTCCACCAGATCCTTTCCGGAACGGAAATGCTCATCGCGCGCCTCCCTTATTTCGCCGGCCACAGGGGAACGTTCACGAGCTCCATGATCCCCCAGACCGTGTAGAAGATGAATGGAACGGCAACCCCCAGGAAGAGAAGGAGAAAAGTGCTGTCCATGAAGTACTGCCAGCGGGGGATCGGCCTGTCGTCGTTCTGAGGAGAAGCGGCCATAATCGACCTCCTGGATATGGGTTGCGTGAATTGCATGGAAGGGGAGCGTACTTGTACGGGAGATTGATAGCAAAACCGGCCGGACCGGAACATGATCCTGGTCATACACCGGTTCTTCGGGTTCTTCGGGTTGACACCCCTCCCTCCATGTGCTACAAAAAACGCGCTTTTCCAGACCCGTCATTTTCAACGCAACCGGACCTCGATACAATCCAGAGAGGCAATGGCAGACGTCGCCCCTTTTCGCGGGGTGGTCTTCCGCCCGGCCGGAAAATCGCTCGGTCGGCGGATGGCCCCTCCATACGACATCATCTCCCCCGCCCTCCAGCGGGACCTCTACCGGCGCGACCCGTACAACATCGTCCGGCTGGAGTTCGGCAAGGTCTCGCCCCGGGACAACGACAGGAACAACCGGTATTCTCGCGCCGCCCGCGGCCTCGCCCGATGGCTCAAGGCCGGAATCCTCGCGCGCGACGAGGCCCCCGCCCTCTATCCGTACGCGATCGACTACAAGGTCGGCCGGACGAAGAAAGTTCTCCGGGGGTTCCTCTGCGCCCTCGGGGTCGAGCCGTACGAGACGGGCGCCGTCCTCCCGCACGAACGGACGCTCTCGAAACCGAAGACCGACCGCCTCTCGCTTCTCCGGACCTGCCGAGCCAACTTCTCGCCCATCTTCGGCCTCTACGACGACCCGCGGCGGTCCGTCTCCCGTGCCCTCGCTCCGGCCTTCCGGAAAAAGCCGTTCCTCCGCGTCACGGACGACAACGGGGCCGTTCATGCTCTCTGGCGGCTCACGGATCCCGAGACGATCCAATCCGTCCAGAGAGAACTCTCCCGCCGGCCGGTTTTCATCGCCGACGGCCATCACCGTTACGAAACGTCCCTCGCCCATCGCGAAGAGTGCCGCGCGGCGGAGAGCGTGCCCGGCGATCGTCCAGCCCCTTGCGACCGAATCATGATCTACCTCGCGGGCATGGACGATCCGGGCCTCACGATCCTTCCCACGCACCGGGAGATTCGCAACCTCCCCGATTTCGATCCGGCCCGGACCCTTGAGGCGCTCTCCGCTTCGTTCCGCGCGGAAAGCGTCTCGGCCCCGCGCGACAAGCTCGCCCGCGAGCTTGTCGGCGAGATGGAGAAAGCGGGACGCCGCGGACCCGCCTTCGGACTGGTCCTCCGCGGCGCGCCGAGGGGATTCCTCCTCACGCCCCGGCCCGCCGCGCTGAGGTCCCTTCCCCGCGGCCTTGCGCCGCCCGTCCGCCGGCTCGACGTGACGACTCTTCACAACCTGGCGTTCGAGCGGGGCCTCGGCATCTCGGCCGAGGACCTCGCCCGGCAGACCTACGTCACCTACACGAAATCGGCGGAAGAGGCCGTCGCGAACGCCCTTTCCGGCTCGGCGCAGATGGTCTTCCTTCTCAACCCGCCGAAGGTCCGGGAGGTCCGGGACGTCGCCCGCGCTCGAGCCGTCATGCCCCAAAAGTCGACTTACTTCTACCCCAAGATCCTCACGGGCCCGGTCCTGAATGTCTTCGAAGGCGCCGGCGCCCGATGAGGAGGAAACGACGGAGGAACCAATGAGCATTCGGGTGGGAATCAACGGGTTCGGTCGGATCGGACGGAACATCTTCCGCGCCTCGCTCGCGGCGCCGGACATCGAAATCGTCGCGGTCAACGACCTCACCGACGCCAAGACCCTGGCCCATCTCCTCAAGTACGACTCGGTCCATGGCACCCTGACGCAGAAGGTCGAGGCATCCGACTCCTCGATCGGCGTCGACGGCCGGACGCTCAAGGTCATCGCCGAGAAGGACCCCGCCGCTCTTCCCTGGAAGGCGCTCGGCGTGGACGTCGTCGTCGAGTCGACCGGCCGCTTCACGGATAGGGCGGGCGCGGAGAAACACATGGCCGCCGGGGCCCGGAAGGTCGTCATCTCGGCCCCCGCCAAGGACCCCGACGCGACCTTCGTGATGGGCGTCAACGATCAGACCTACGATCGGGCTAAGCACAACATCGTCTCCAATGCCTCGTGCACGACGAACTGCCTGGCCCCCGCCTGCAAGGTCCTCCTCGACAACTTCGGGATCGAACGGGGTCTCATGACGACGATCCATTCCTACACGAACGACCAGATGATCCTCGACCTGCCGCACAAGGACCTCCGGCGCGCCCGCGCCGCCGCGGTCTCGATGATCCCCACGTCGACCGGCGCCGCCAAGGCGCTCCACCTCGTCATCCCCGAGCTCAAGGGAAAGCTGGACGGGATGGCCGTCCGGGTCCCCACGCCCAACGTCTCGGTCGTGGATCTCGTCGCCACGCTGGGCAAGGACGTCACCGTCGAGGAAGTGAACGCCGCGTTCAAGAAAGCCGCCGACGGGCCTCTCAAGGGAATTCTCGAGTACCTCGACGCGCCGCTCGTCTCCGTCGACTTCAACGACAACCCGCACTCCTCCATCTACGACTCGGCCCTGACGAAGGTCCAGCAGGGCCGGATGGTCAAGGTGATCGCCTGGTACGACAACGAGTGGGGCTACTCGTGCCGGCTCCGCGATCTCGTTCTCCACATGGGGCGGAAGGGGCTCTAGCCGTCCGCCCCGCGGAAGGAATCAAGCCATGAACAAGAAGCTCACGATCGCGGACGTCCCGCTCAAGGGGAAGAGGGTCTTCCTCCGGGCAGATTTCAACGTCCCCCTCGACGAAAACATGAACATCACGGACGACCGCCGGATTCGATCCACCCTTCCGACGATCAACTACGCCATCGACGCGGGAGCGCGGGTCGTCATCGGATCCCACCTCGGCCGTCCGAAGGGGACGCCCGATCCCCGGTTCTCGCTCGCGCCCGTCGCCAAGCGCCTCCAGCGCCTGCTCGACAAGGAGGTCCTCTTCGTTCCGGAGTGCGTCGGCCCGACCGTCGAGGCGGCCGTCGCGCGGATGAAGGAAGGCGACGTCATCCTCATCGAGAACCTGCGGTACTGCTCCGGCGAGGAGAAGAACGACGTCGAGTTCTCGAAGCGGCTGGCGGCCCTCGCCGACGTCTACGTGAACGACGCCTTCGGCGCGGCCCACCGGGCCCACGCGTCCACGGTCGGCATCGCCAAATACGCGCCCGTCGCCGCCGCCGGCTTCCTCATGCAGAAAGAGATCGAATACCTCGAAGAGCACATCAGCACGCCCGTCCGCCCCTTCGTCGCCGTCCTCGGCGGCGCGAAGGTCTCCGGAAAGATCGGCGTCATCGAAAACCTGGGCGGCAAGGTCGATAAGGTCCTGGTCGGCGGCGGCATGGCCTTCACGTTCATCAAGGCGATGGGGTTCAACGTCGGATCGTCCATGGTCGAGGACGGAATGCTCGACTTCGCCAATCAGATCCGCGAAAAGGCCGTCCAGCGCGGCGTCAAGTTCTACCTCCCGGTCGACTGCGTGATCGCGCAGGACATGAACCCGGGCGCCGAATCTAAGATCGTCACCACGCAGGAGATCCCGGACGGGTGGAAGGCCCTCGACATCGGCCCGGCCTCGGTGAAGCTTTTCTCCGAGGCGCTGGCCAACGCCAAGACGATCATCTGGAACGGGCCGATGGGCGTCTTCGAGATGGACGCCTTCTCGCGGGGGACGATGGCCGTCGCCCACGCCGTGGCCGACGCCTACGCCCTGACGATCGTCGGCGGGGGCGACACGGCCGACGCCGTCAACCGCGCGGGAGAAGCCGAGAACCTCTCCTTCATCTCCACCGGCGGCGGCGCCTCCCTCCAGCTCCTCGAAGGAAAGCCCCTCCCCGGCATCGACGCCCTGACGGACAAAACGTAAAAACCTCCCGGGCAACCGATGCGGTGGCGAAGCCGCATTCTCATCGGCTAAGATACCATCGCCATGGCAACCGTCGCCCAAATCCTGAAGGAGTTCTTCTCCCTCACCCTGACCGTCCTCCCCTACTTCGCCTTGGGAGCGGTGACGGGGGCGCTCCTCAAGACCTACGCGAAGACCGGGTGGCTCGTCCGCCACATGAGCGGCAACGCCCTCTCAATCTTCTGGGCCAGCCTCGCCGGCGCGGCCCTTCCGGGATGCGCCTGCGCGACGATGCCGATGGCTCAGGGTCTCGTGGGCAAGGCCCGCCTCGGGACGATCACCGCCTTTATCATGATCTCCCCGCTCCTCTCGCCCGTGACGCTCCTCCTCACGTACGCCATGCTGGGTTGGGAGATGACCGCCGCGCGACTCTTTGTGCCGTTCGTCGGGAGCATGTCCCTGGGGCTCCTGGTCAACGCGCTGGAAGGAGCCGGGATACGCGGCTTCGCAACCCCGGCGATGCCCGGAAGCCCCGTCGCGGCGGCATGCGGGCCGGCGTGCGATCCTGGATGCGAGGCCGAGGAGGTCAGGCCGAACTTCTTCCGGAACCTGGGCGGGATCCTCCGGGATTTAACGCCTTATTTTCTCCTGGGGATGGGAGTCGCGGCGGTGAGCACGGCGCTTCTTCCGGAGAACGCGATCCCGGACCTCCTGGGAGGCGGCTCCGGCCCGGCGGCGTACGCCCTGGCCGCGATCGTGGGGATCCCCCTGTACGTCTGCGAGGGAGAAGAGGTCCCGATCACGTTCGCGCTCATGCAGAAGGGATTGGGCGCCGGCCCCGCGTTCACGTTCCTGCTCGCTTCGGTCGGAACGTGCATCCCCACGATCCTCATGGCCCAGAAGGTGATCGGCCGTCCGGCCACGATCGTCTACGTCGCGGCCTGGATCGTCTTCGCCGTCGGGGCGGGCGTCGTCTTCGCGTGGGCGGCCGATTTCCTTCCTCGACCTTGACCTTCAAGCCTTGTCGGGAGCCGAATCTTTCCCCGATGACCGGTCCAGGTCCAGGTACGTCCCGACGCCCGGAACGTGCATCTCCTCGGCTTTCGTCAGGGACCCCATCTTCTGGATGACGAGCTGAATCCGATCCACGCCGTCGCGGATCAGCTCGAGGCCGCGCCGCACCTCGGGTGGAACGTCCGAACGCCGAAGGAGCATCTGTGCCTGGCCGCCGATGACGGTGAGGGGATTGTTGATCTCGTGGGCGCACGTCGCGGCAAGACTGACGATCTTCCGAAGCGACTCGGCCTCCCGCCGCTCGCGCTCGAGATCCGCGACCCTGAACTGGACCTCGACCCGGGCCCGAAGCTCGTTCGTATCGAACGGCTTCGCCAGGTAGTCGTGCGCGCCCGTCTCGAGCCCCCGGATCCGCTCCAGAACGTCGCCGCGGGAGGAGACGATCAGGACCGGGACGAGCCGCGTTTCGGCGCGCTCGCGGAGATACTGGAGGACCCGAAGTCCGTCGAAGTCTGGAAGGACGAGATCGAGGATGACGAGATCGGGCGAGACGTCTCCGATCCGCTTGATGGCGTCGGCCCCGCTCCGGAGCAGGGTGATGTCGTACTTCTCGCCCAGGATATCGAGATAGCTGGAGGCCTGGGCCGCGGAATCCTCGATAACCAGGATCTTCTTGCCGGAGGACATGTCGCCCCGCGCAGAATGGGTGAATGAGCGGATCGGCGGACCAGCGAACCGTTAGGACGTTGAAAAAGCCCATCCATGGCTTTTTCAATTTCAATCACGACCTGGACGCATTCACTTCCCGGCCGGTTTGTCCGTTGACTCCTTCTTGCCTTCGGCCGCCTTGTGGGGATTCCCCTTCCCCGCCGGACCGGCTCCCTCGGGCGCCTCGTTCGGCCCTTTCTCGATGCCTTTGGCGAGGACGGTCTCGTGGACCGTGATCTTCGCAGCCGTTTTGAGGCCGGTCACCCAGGAGTCGAAGGCCGCCTTCTGCTTTTCCCGGAGCATCTTCTGCCGCAGATGAGGAGCGACTTCTTCGTACTCCTGCGGCTTTCCTTCTTTCTTCTTCGTCACCTTGATGAGGTGATAGCCGAACTGCGTCTTGACCGGGGAAGACACCTTCCCCGCGGCCAGAGAGAAGGCCGCCGCCTCGAACTCCGGCACCATCTGTCCCCGCGAGAAGAACCCCAGGTCTCCGCCTTTTCCCTTGCTTCCGGGGTCTAGCGAGAGTTCCTTGGCCAGGGAACCGAAATCCGCCCCCTGCGCGAGTTTCTCCTGGGCCTTCCGCGCCTCCTCTTCGGTCTTGACCAGAATGTGCGAAGCGCGCACCTCCTCGCCGGTCTTGAACTCGGCCCGGTGCGACTCGAAGAACGCCTTGACCTCTTCGTCGGCCACCTTCGTCTTTTCCTCGACCTCGCGGCGAAGGACCATCTCCAGCAGGGCGCCTCTCTTGAAATCCGACACCTTCCGCTGGTAGTCGGCGTCCTGCTCGAGTCCCTGCTTCCGGGCCTCCTGCAGGACGACTTCCCGAAGGATCAAGTCGTCCAGGAAGTCCTTCCGTCCCTTCTCCGTGTTGAACATCGGCCGGATCATCGGCGGAACCTTCTCGACCTCCTTGGTGAACTCCTCCAGCGTGATCTTCGTCCGGTTCACCTCGGCGACGACTTCTCCGCCCGAGGCCGCGACCCCCTGGACCGGCTTCCCCTGGCAACCGGCCAAAACGACGGCAAGCGCAATCGCGCCGGCCCCGAGGTTCCAAGAACGTTTCATGCTCATTCGACAGCCCCCTTTTTCGTCCTTGACAAGACGGCTCAAAAACCGGCTCAAGGCTTGTTTGTGTCGGCTAACCCGCTGTATTAACGGTCTCAAAATATGATGGACACGTTCTTAGAAAATCTCCCCTATCCCCTCTATTCCAAATCCCGACAAGTCGGGACCTTTGGAAAAGGGAGGTTAGGAGGGATTCTGCAAATGAATATTGTCCCCATTCTTGGACTGTTAATAAACATAGGCTCATTTTACACGTCAACGGAGCGCCTGCAAGCAGTTTTTGAGCGCCTCGAACGCGGCGCGCCACGTGGCATCGGCGGGAACGATCGAAAGCGTCCCGGGCGGTCTCAGCTCCGCGCGGCCGGGGTGGGCCTGAACGTACCGGATGAGGCGTTCGACCGACAGGGGCGTCGACGGCGCGAAGACCGCCTCGCACCGGCCGGGGCCGGTCGGGACGCCGAAATGGACGGGCGCGGGCAGCCAGGCGATCGCCTGCGCCGCCAGGGCCCGGCCCAGGACCTTGATCTCCATCACGCGGAAAAGGTCGACGCCCTCCTCCGGGATCTCGCCGTAGCGGTCCCGGGTCTCGTCGCGCAGGCGGAAGAGCTCGTCCTCGTTCCGAACGCCCGACAGCCGCTTGTACAGGACGAGCCGCTGGGTGAGGTCCGGGACGTACGCGTCGGGGAAGAGAGCGGTCACGGGAAGCGCCATCGTCGGCTCCACTTCCTCCTCGACTTCTTCCCCCCTCAGATCCCGGACGGCCTGCTCCAGGAGTTCCACGTACAGATCGTATCCCACCTCGGCGATGTGGCCCGATTGCTCGCCCCCGAGGAGGTTCCCCGCCCCCCGGATCTCGAGGTCCCTCCCCGCGATCGCGAACCCGGACCCGAGGTCCGAGTATTCCTGAAGCACCTTGAGCCGCTTGAGGGCCGTGTCGGAGAGCGTTTCTTCCTCCGGGACCATGAGGTACGCCTGCGCCTGCACGCCCGCGCGGCCCACCCGGCCCCTGAGCTGGTAAAGCTGGGCCAGGCCGAAACGGTGGGCCTGGTGGACGACGATCGTGTTGACCGTCGGGATGTCCAGGCCGCTTTCGATGATGGTCGTCGCCACGAGGACGTCGAATTCCCCGTCGTAGAAGCGCATCATCACGGACTCGAGCTCGCTCTCCCGCATCTGCCCGTGCGCGATCCGCACGCGCGCCTCGGGGACCGCGTCCTGGATCGCCTTGCCGAACGGAGCGATCGTCTCCACCCGGTTGTGGACGACGAAGACCTGCCCCCCTCTTCGCAGCTCGCGCCGGACGGCCTCGGCCATGACCGCGCGGTCGAACTTTACGACGAACGTCTGGATCGGCAGGCGGTTCTCGGGGGGGGTCTCGATGATGGAGAGGTCCCGGATCCCGAGGAAGGACATCTGGAGCGTCCGCGGGATCGGCGTGGCCGTGAGCGTGAGGATATGAACGCGAGACCTCAGCTGTTTGAGGCGTTCCTTGTTCACGACGCCGAAGCGCTGTTCCTCGTCCACGACGACGAGCCCGAGACGGGCGAAGCGGACGTCCTTCGAGAGGAGACGGTGCGTGCCGATGACCACGTCCACGCTCCCGTCGGCCAGGCCCTTGAGGACGCCCCGCTGTTCGGCCGGGGAGCGAAAGCGCGAGAGCATCTCGACCCGGACGGGGAACGGAGCGAACCGGCGGACGAACGTCTCGAAATGCTGGCGGGCGAGGATCGTCGTGGGGACGAGGAGCGCGGCCTGCATCCCGTTCTCCACGACCTTGAAGACGGCGCGGAGGGCGACCTCCGTCTTCCCGTACCCCACGTCGCCGCACACCAGGCGGTCCATCGGCCGCGAACGCTCGAGGTCCTTCTTCACATCCTCGATGGCGGCGAGCTGGTCCGGCGTCTCCTCGTACTCGAAGGTCGTCTCGAATTCCCTGAGCAGGGCGTCGTCCGCGGCGCAAAATTCGGCCACGGCCACTTCCCGCCGGGCGTAGATCTTAAGGAGGTCCGCGGCAATCTCGCGCGCCCGCTCCCGCACCCGCTGCTTGGCGTTGTTCCAGGCGGCCCCGCCGAGACGGTCGAGGCGCGGGGCCTGCCCCTCGGAACCCGCGTACTTCTGCACCCGGTCGAGCTTCTCGACGGGAACGTAGATCGCGTTGTCCCCCGCGTACCGAAGGACGAGGAAGTCCGACGTGATGCCGCCGACCGTGAGGCGCTTCAGCCCCTCGTAGCGGCCGATCCCGTGGTCCACGTGGACGACGAAGTCTCCGACCGACAGCTCGCGGAACGACTCGAGAAAGGCGCCGGCTCCTTTCCGTCTCGGCGGAGGCGGATGGACCCGCGGGCCAAAGACGTCCTCCTCCGTCAACAGGACGATGCCCGCCTCGTCCCATGCGAACCCCGACGAGACTGACCCCACGATCAGGTGAACCGGATGCCGCCCCTCGGCCGAGGCGGAGAGAAGCATGGGAACCGCGCCGTCCCGCCGGTGCGAAAGGACCGCCGGAATCTCGTACTCCGACAGGATGTCTTTCAACCGCTCGGCGTGAGGCTGGTTGGGCGACAGCCAGAAGACCGACCGGGACGTCCTCCACTCCTGGATCCGCTCGACCAGTCGCTCGAACGTCTCTCCGAACGCCCCCTTGAGCCCGCCCTCGGCCCGCCGGGGCCCGGCGGTCTTCTGCCCCACCCGAACGCCCAGGGTTTCCGCCGTCCGGACGTCGAAGACAATCTCCTCCCGGCCGGTCGCCGCCAGCGACAGGATCCCTCCCGCAAGCCGGGCGCGGACAACGCTCAAGACCTCGCCCGACTCGCGAGAAGGGAAAGAGGCGGGATCGTCCAGGACCGCGGCCGCCTCCGGGGGGAGGAAGTCGATCAGGGTCGCTCCTTCGCGGCCCTCCGCCGTCTCGCGGACCGGGAGAACGAGGGCGTCGTCGCGGAGCCGGATCGAACGCTGCGTATCGACCTCGAACTCCCGGAGCGAAACGACCTCGTCCCCCTCCAGTTCGACCCGGAGCGGGTTCGCGTACAAGGGGGAAAACACGTCCAGGATCCCGCCGCGGCGGCAGAATTCCCCCGCTTCGACGACGAGAGAGACGGCCGAATACCCCGCATCGACCAGGCGTCCGGTGAACCGGTCGACGTCGAGGACGCCCCCGACCTCGACGCGGACGATCGACCTCTCCAGGAGATCGGGCGAGACGACCGGCTCCGCCGCGGCCGCGAGCGACGCGACGACGACCGATCCTCCGCCATGCACAAGCCGGTGCAGGCACCGGATCCGCTCGTGCCCCGCGTCCGCAGGCGAGGACCCGCCCGGACCGGCTTCTCCGTCTTCGCCGAGAGGCGGAAAAACGAGAACATCGCCGGCCCTCGGCGAGAAGAAGCGCAGGTCGTTGGCGAGGACCCCGGCCGCCCCGTGGTCCCTGCAGACAATCAGCGCGGAAGATCGCGTGAGATCGAGGAAGGCGCCCAGGAATAGGGCACGGGCGGAGCCGTGCAGACCCGCCGCTCCGCATTCGCCTCTTTCGGCCAGGATCCGTCGGGCCTGAGCGGCCGCGGTTTGGAGGAAATTCGATGTCACTGCGAGGAAAGTCGGCGGGGTTCTCCGGGAGGCGCATGGCGGGCCAGGATGCGGTCCACGATCCTGGTGGTCGAGGATTCGACCTCGATGGGGATCGAAACGACCTTCCCACCGCGCGCCTGGACCTGGTCGGCGCCCACGATCGCCTCCACCGGCCAGTCTCCCCCTTTCACCAGGACGTCCGGCCGGACTTCGCCGATGATCCCCGCCGGATCCGGCTCGTCGAACAGGGCGACGTAGTCGATCGAAGCCAGGGCCGCCAGGACCTCGGCACGCTCGTTCTCGGGATTGATCGGCCGGAGGGCCCCCTTGATGCCCCGGACGGACTCGTCGGAATTGAGGCCGATGACCAGGACGTCCCCCATCGACCGGGCCCGAGCCAGGTACTTCACGTGTCCGGCGTGCAGGATGTCGAAGCAGCCGTTCGTGAAGACGATCCTCTTCCCTTCCCGCCTGAGGCGTTCGCATTCCCGCTGGAGGACCTCTCTAGTAACGACCTTTCCCATTCAGATGTTCACCAATTCGGCCATTGACCGGTCTTGAATTCCCGCCCCGGCGGGATCCCCGTTTCCCCGTTTCCCCGACTCACCGATTCAGCGTCTCACCAAGCTCTTCAATCACCGCCGCGGCGAACAAAGGAAAGAGGATCTCATGATGGCCGGTAAGGGCGATCCCCCGCCCCGCTTTCTGCGTCGGCCGGCGGACGACGTTGTTAAGCGGCCGGTAATGCTGGATGAAGTCCATGTTGACCGTCACGAACCGGTCGACCCGATGCCCCTGGCTTCGGGCCAGCGTCAACGCCTTGAGAAAGACCTCCGGGAGAATGACGGCTGACCCGAGATTGATGTAGACGCCTCCTTCCAGGCGCGACACGACAGACGCGAACGTCCGGAAGTCGATGAACGACGCCTCGCCGACGGCGGCCCCGTTCGCCTGCGGATGGACGTGGAGAATGTCCGTCCCGATCGCCACGTGGACGGTCACCGGGACCCCCAGCCGCACGCCGGCCGCCAGAAGACTCAGCTCCGCGTGCGGGAGGCCGTCCTGAACGATCCGCTGACCCACTGCTTCGCCGATTCCCAGCCCCGCCCGCGCGCCTTCCGCGATCGCCTCGTTGAGGATCCGCCCCGTCTCCTCGGCCATCCCGAACTCGCCCGCATCGATCGACGCGTCCACGTCCTCGCTCGTCCGGCCCGCGAACGCCATCTCGAAGTCGTGGACGATTCCCGACCCGTTCATGGCCAGGGCGCGGATCACCCCCCGCTTCATCAGGTCGATCAGGATCGGCGAGAGCCCGACTTTGACCGGATGGCCGCCCATGCCGAGGGCCACCACCTTCCCCTCCCGCGCGGCGCCCGCCACGGCGCCGACCGCTTCGCGGAAGCTCCCGTCGCGGAAGCTCCCGGCGGCGAGGATATCGGGAAGTGACCGGAGGAACTCGCGAAAGGAACGGCCCGGCGCATGGGGACGGCCGACCTGCTCGGCCCCGACCTTGGACGGACGGGAGGCCAGAGGAACGGTCTTGATCCCTCCCAGCGGGAGGGGCGGAAACGATTCCCACACGGCTATTTCTTGACCACGCCGAATAGCCGCTGATCCACGAGCTGACAGATCGCGTGGCCGAGCGTGATGTGCGTTTCCTGTATCCGGGGAACGGAAGACGAGGGAACGACGAACGCGATATCCGCGAGGCCGGCGAGCTTTCCTCCCTTGCCGCCCGTGAAAGCGATCGTCGTCAGGCGGCCGGACTTGGCCGCCTTCATCCCCTTGATCACGTTCGCGGAATTGCCCGAGGTGGAAATGCCGATCGC
>JACPZO010000184.1 GCA_016195465.1 Nitrospirota bacterium | reverse complement strand
GGCGCGCGACGTCCGGAACGATCCTCTCTTCCTCGGGCGGACGGGGACGTACCTCGGGCTTCCGGACGAGGGGGCCGTGGCCTTCATATCCGTTCCCGTGCGCGTCCAAGGAGAGGTCGTCGGCGTTCTCTCGGCCTACCGCCCGTCCGAGCCGGAGCCGAGCGTGGAGGACGACCTCCGCTTCCTCAAGATCGTCGCCCAGAACATCGGGCAGACCCTTCGCTTCTACCGCCTGATCGCCACCCAGCAGAAGCGTCTGGCCGACGAGAACCGGGAGCTCAAGAGCGCCCTGAAACAGAGGTCCGGCTTCGACCGGATCGTCGGAAGCCACAAGAAGATGCAGGACGTCTATCGGACGATCGAGCATGTGGCGGGGACCCGGAGCACCGTCCTCCTTCTCGGCGAGAGCGGGACGGGGAAGGAACTCGTGGCACGGGCGGTCCACTTCAACTCGCCCCGCGCCGACAAGCCGTTCGTCAAGGTGGACTGCGCGTCGCTGGCCGAATCTCTCCTCGAAAGCGAGCTGTTCGGCCACGAACGGGGCGCGTTTACCGGGGCCGTGGCGGACCGGAAAGGGCGCTTCGAGATGGCCGACGGGGGCACGCTCTTCCTGGACGAGATCGGGAACGTCGGCCCGGCCGTTCAGGCCAAGCTCCTGCGCGTCCTTCAAGACCGGGAGTTCGAGCGCGTTGGTGGATCGCGGACGCTCACGGCGGACGTGCGGATTATCGCGGCGACGAACCGGGACCTGGATGCGGCCGTTCGGGCCGGGACGTTTCGGGAGGACCTCTACTACCGCTTGCACGTCGTTCCGATCGTCCTTCCGCCCCTTCGGGATCGCGCCGAGGACATCCCGCTTCTCGTGGATACGTTCCTCCAGAAGTTCGCCGTGGAGACAGGGAAGCCCGTGGCGGGAATCGCGCCGGGCGTCCTCGACGCGCTGACCTCGTACCGCTGGCCCGGAAACGTCAGGGAACTCGAACACGTGATCGAGCGAATGGTGATCATGAGCCGCTCGACCGTCCTGGACGTCAAGGACATGCCGCCGTCTCTTCGCGCCGCTTCCCGGCCGGCTTTCATCCCCGCCGGCACGATGACCGAGGCGGTCCGGAAGGTGGAGCGGGGAATGATCGTCCAGGCCATGGAAGAAGCGGGATGGGTCAAGGCCAGGGCCGCGAAACGGCTTGGCGTGACCGTCCGCATACTGGCTTACAAAATGGGAAAATACGGGATCAGCGAACGGGGGGGAGAGAAGGATGCGGGCGCTCGTCATCAAGCACGTCCGGCGTGAGGGACCGGGGACGCTGGGCGCGTTCTTGGCGGGGCGGGGGGCGGATCTCGACATCCGGGAGATGGAGGGAGGAGATTCCCTTCCGGTGAACCTGGACGGCTGCGGACTGCTCCTCGTCATGGGCGGGCCGATGAACGTGGACGAGGAAGACTCGTTCCCGTTCCTCTCGGGCGAGATCGAATTGATCCGGGAGGCGATCGAGCGGGACGTCCCCATGCTGGGGATCTGCCTCGGCTCACAGCTCCTTTGCAAGGCGGCGGGCGGACGGGTGACGGCCAATCCGGCGAAGGAGATCGGCTGGTACGACGTCGACCTGACACCGGAGGGGAGAAGGGACCCCCTGTTCGAGGGACTTCCGGGCACGTTTCCGGTTTTTCAGTGGCACGGTGACACCTTCTCGATTCCTGGGGGCGGCGTGAACCTTGCCGCTTCTTCCGCCTGCGCCCACCAGGCTCTGCGCGTCGGCCGCCGCGCCTACGGCTTGCAGTTTCACGTGGAAGTGGACGGGCCGACGATCCGCGAATGGGTCGAGGCGGGGGAGGACGAACTGGCGTCTCTCGCGCCCGCCGTTACGTCAGACGCGATCCTCCGCGAACTGCCCGTTCGCGATCCGGGCGTCCGGGCCGTCGCCGCCGTCATCTACGAAAACTTCTGGCAGATTCTTTCCTGACAAGCCCGCCTCCGGAGCGCGCGGAGCCGGCTCTCTTTCCGATCTCTCCGTGAAAGATGTTTCCGTGAAAGATGCAAGGCTGAAGCCTTGCCCTACAGAGGTCTTGTGGTAGTAGTAGGGCAACCCTTAAGGGTTGCGGCTTGGAAGCAAGGCTATGCAAGGCTGAAGCCTGTGAAAGATGTTTCTGTTGAAAGATGTTTCTGTGAAAGATGTTTCTTGACAGCGTGAAACGCGAATGATACAAACCTACGGCTTTTTGGCCATTGGCGATAGGCCGAAAGGACCCCGCGATGGCGGGCCTTCAAGCCTTTTTACTCGGTTCTATCCTGAATGGAGAGGAGGTGATTGACGAATGAAGAAGCTTGCTTCGCTCATGGCGGCCCTGTTCTTTGTGGCGGCCACGACAATGACGGTTGGTTGCGCTCCCGAGCCCAAGAAGGAGCCGAAGAAGGAAGAGAAGAAGGAGGCGGCTCCGGCCCCCGCGCCGGCCCCGGCTCCGGCCCCGGCCCCGGCTCCTGGTGCGGCTCCCGCGCCCGCTCCCGAGGGTGCCAAGGCCCCGGCTCCAGCGCCTGCTCCAGCGCCGGCTCCAGCCAAGAAGTAGTCAGGGGGTTCGACTGTTTGTGTCAAGGGGAGGTCCTTGAAGGGCCTCCCCTTTCTTTTGACCGTGCTTCGGACGGCGAAGACCTCTTGCATGATCGACGGGAACGATGATATAAATATACAAGCGAGTGGGTTGACGGACCCACTCTTATTTTTTTGAGCGTTCTTGCGCGAGGCTTGAACGTGGATTGCGATTGCAACCAGTTGTTTTTATAGTGTTTCTTGTTTGGGAGAAGGCTTTGTGGCAGGGGAGGAGATCGAGCAAAAGGTGGAGCGCCTAGCCGGCCCGATCGTGGAAGAGCTTGGGCTGGAGCTTGTTCTCGTCGAATACTCCGAGAGAGGCAATGGCCGGTTGCGCCTCGTGATCGACAAGCCGGGAGGCGTTTCTCTCGGCGACTGCGCCGAAGCCAGCCGCCGGCTCGGCGCCGTTCTCGACGTCGAAGATCCCGTTCCACGCTCGTACGAACTCGAAGTCTCGTCACCGGGCCTCGATCGGCCCCTTGTCCGACCCGAGGATTATGACCGGTTCAGCGGGCGGAGGGCCGTGGTCAAGACGATCGCCCCCCTTGATGGGAGGCGTGTCTTCCGCGGCCGGCTCGGGGGGCGGACGGGGGAGAACAAGGACCTGGCGGTCATCGAGCTTGCGGACGGCTCGGGGTCGGTGGAGATCCCGCTGTCCGCCGTCGCGCGGGCCCGGCTTGAAGTGGAGGATCTCATTGCTTCCGCGCCGCGATCGGGGGAACGTCCCGGGCGGCGCAAGGGAGGGTTTGGAAGAAAATGAACAGCGAATTGCTGCAAGTCATCGAGCAGATCGGTCGTGAGAAGGGGATCGGGAAGGACGTCCTGATCGAGACGCTCGAGAGCGCGCTCGTCTCGGCGACGCGCAAGAAGTTCGGCGTGTCTCAGCCGATCGAAGTGAAGATCGACCCCAAGACGGGCGAGATCGACATCCGGACGATGAAGAAGGTCGTCGAGGTCGTCCAGAACGATCAAGAGGAGATCTCTCTCGACGAAGCCCGCCGGCACGATCCGACCCTCCAGGTCGACGACGCGATCGGTTTTCCGATCACGTTCGAAGGGTTCGGCCGGATCGCGGCCCAGACGGCCAAACAGGTGATCGTCCAGCGCGTGAAGAAGGTCGAACAGGAGATCGTCTACAACGAGTTCAAGAAGCGCGAAGGGACGCTCGTCAACGGCATGGTCCTCCGGCACGAGAAGGGGAACTACGTGATCGACCTCGGCCGGACGGAAGGCGTGATCCCTCCCCGCGAACAGGCTCCCAGGGAGTCGTACAAGAGAGGGGACCGGCTCAGGGCCCTGGTCCTGGAAGTTCGGATGGCGGAGAAGGGGCCGCAGATCGTCCTTTCCCGGTCTCATCCGACCCTCGTGGCGCGTCTCTTCGAGATGGAAGTCCCGGAGATCTACGAGGGGATCATCGAAATCAAGAACGTTGTCCGCGAGGCCGGCGACCGGACGAAGATCGCCGTGGCCTCGAAGGATTCGGCGGTCGACCCGGTCGGGGCCTGCGTGGGGATGAAGGGGTCCCGCGTCCAGGCGGTGGTCCGGGAGCTCCGCGGGGAGAAGATCGACATCATCCCCTGGGTCTCCGATCCCAAGGCGCTGATCGCCAAGGCCCTTTCGCCGGCCGTGGTCGAGAAGGTGGCCGTGGACGAGGATGCCCGCACGGCCTTGGTCGTCGTTTCCGACGCCCAGCTCTCCCTCGCGATCGGGAAGAAGGGGCAGAACGTCAGGCTGGCCGCCAAGCTGACGGGATGGAAGATCGACATCCTGAGCCAGAGCGAGTATGAGACGGAACGGGCGAAGGAGCTCGGAAGCGAGATCGAAGCGGCGATCGCCCGTGAGACCCGCAAGGAAGCCGAGGCGGCAGCCGCCGCGGCGGGCGAGGCGGGTCCCGATGCGGCGCCGGGGGAGTTGCCGGAAGAGACCGGTCAGCCGCCGTCTGAAGAGATTCCCGCGGAGACGGCCGCTGCGGCCTCCGAGGGAAGCGAGAAGTAGGACGGGGGAGGGTACTGACCGATGACGACAGTTCAGCAGACACGGGTCCGCGACCTCGCCGAGCGGTTCAAGAAGACGCCGGAGGAGGTTCTGGCGGCTCTGGTTTCAATGGGGCGGCCGGGAAAGGACTTCGAGTCGCCGATCGATCTGGAGACGGAGAAGAAAGTCATCTTCCATCTCCTCCACGCGGACGAAGAGAAGAAAGGGAAGAAGACTCGCGCGAAACCGGCCGCCCAGGAGGCCTCGGGCAAGGCTGCCGAGAAGAAGGCCGCGGCGCCCGAGGAAAAGGCGGTGAAGAAGCCGGGCCCTGCTGCCGCTCGCGGCAAGATCAAGCCAAAAGCGGAGGCAAAGGCCGAGCCGGGCGTTCCCCTGATCGAAGCTTCAACCAAGCCGGTGGTCATCATCCGGAGAGCGCCCAGGATTGAAGAGCCGGTCGTTCCTCCGGCTCCAACGGCGCTTGCTTCTGAGGAGGAGATCGCGCCGCCATCCGCGCCCTTGACGGCTCCGTCCCTTGTCGAGACTCCGGCATTCGAGTCCGCGGCCGGGGAGGCGGTGGTTCCGGGTGCCGCCCCCGCCGAGGCCGAGACGGGAGCTGCGCCGGCCGAAGGCTCCGTGTCCGCCGAGCAGGCGGAACGAAAGGCGGCCAAGACCAAAGAGAAGAAAGGCGCGAAGGGCGCGAAGGCGGGAGAAGAGGCCGCGGCCCCCGTCGCGAAGAAAGACAAGGACGAGGCCCGGGAGCGTTTCCGCCGGCTCATGGATGTGATCGAAGACGACGAGGAGTCGCGGGTCTTTCCCGTCGTGAAAGAACGCGACAAGGCGGCGCCCGTCGTCCGGAAGCCGCCGATGCGTCCGCGGTTCCCCGGCGACAGGGGGGGCGGCGGCCGCGCCGTGCGCGACCTGGAGAAGGGGCTGGTCCGTCCGCCGCGGGGCGGTGCGGGGGCGGCCGTCGAGGAGCCCGGGACCAAGGCGCGGAAGAAGGCGATCCGGATTACGGAAGGCGCGACGGTCAAGGACTTCGCCGAGGCGATCGGCGTCAAGGCGAGCGAGGTCCTGAAGCGGCTGATGGGGATGGGCATGATGGCGATGATCAATCAGCCCATCGACCCCGACGCGGCCGTCCTCGTGGCGGACGGCCTGGGGATCAAGGCCGAGATCGTTCCCGTCCTATCGGAGGAGGCGCTGATCGAGGAGGCGCACGAGGAGGAAGGCGAGCTGACGTCCCGTCCCCCGGTCGTGACGATCATGGGGCACGTCGACCACGGGAAGACCTCTCTCCTCGACGCGATCCGCGAGACGAACGTCACACAGAAGGAAGCGGGCGGCATCACGCAGCACATCGGCGCCTACCACGTGACGCTCCGGAACCGGTCGATCGTTTTCCTGGACACGCCGGGCCACGAGGCGTTCACGGCGATGCGGGCGCGCGGCGCCCAGGTGACGGACGTGGTTGTCCTGGTCGTGGCCGCCGACGACGGCGTGATGCCCCAGACCCGCGAGGCGATCAACCACGCGCGGGCCGCGAACGTGCCCATCATCGTGGCGATCAACAAGATCGACAAGCCCGATGCCCGTCCCGACCGGGTCAAGAAGGATCTGGCCGAGCTGGGCCTGATCTCCGAGGATTGGGGCGGAACGACGATCTTCGTCGAAGTCTCCGCCAAGAAGAAGACCGGTCTCGACAATCTCCTCGAGATGATCCTCCTTCAGTCGGACGTCCTGGACCTGAAGGCCGACGCCGGCCGGCTGGCCCGGGGAGTCGTGATCGAGGCCAAGCTGGACCGCGGGCGCGGGCCGGTCGCCACCGTCCTCATTCAGAAGGGAACGCTGAGACCGGGGGACGCGTTCGTGGCGGGCGCCCAATTCGGGCGCGCCCGGACGCTCCTCTCGGACCATGGCGAGCGGCTCGATGCGGCGCCCCCGTCGACACCCGTCGAGGTCATCGGCTTCACGGGCGTCCCCGCGGCGGGGGATACCTTCGTCGCGGTCCCGGAGGAGCGGCAGGCCCGGCAGATCGCCACGCTGCGGATGCAGAAGGTGCGCGAGTTGGAGTTGGCCCGCTCGAAGCGGCTCACGCTCAACGACCTGTACGAAGCGATCCAGAAGGGCGAGGTCAAGGAGCTCCCCGTCATCATCAAGGGGGACGTGCAGGGGTCGATCGAAGCCATCGCCGATGCCCTGGGGCGCGCGGGGACGGAGGCCGTCAAGGTCCGCGTCATCCATTCTTCCGTCGGGGGGATCAACGAGACCGACATCAACCTGGCCGAGGCGTCGAACGCGATCATCATCGGATTCAGCGTCCGGGCGGAGGCCAAGGCGGCCGCGCAGGCGGAAAAATCGGGCGTCGATATCCGTCTCTACAACATCATCTACGACGCCGTGGACGACATCAAGGCCGCCATGGCGGGGCTCCTCGAGCCGATCCTCAAGGAGAAGATCACCGGGCGGGCCCAGGTCCGGCAGGTGTTCTCGGTTCCGAAGATCGGGACGATCGCGGGCTGTTACGTCCTCGACGGGACGATCTCCCGGCAGAGCGCCGGGGCCCGGGTCATCCGCGACAGCGTCGTCGTCTACGAGGGGAAGATCGGGTCGCTCCGGCGCTTTAAGGACGACGTCCGGGAAGTCCAGTCGGGGTACGAGTGCGGGATCGGGATCGAGAACTTCGGCGATCTCAAAGCGGGCGACGAGATCGAGGTCTTCGTGGTCGAAAAAGAGGCCGCGACGCTTTGATCTATCCGGGTTGATGGGTCGATGGGTTGATAGGTCGATAGGAAGTTCCTAACCACCTAACCACCCAGCCACCCGGTCGAAGCCATGGTTGTTGGACTTGGAACATACACGCTTCACCTGCCGGCCGCGCATTCGCTCAAGGAGAAGCGGCGGGTGGTCAAGGGGATGCGGGAGCGTCTCCGGCACCGGTTCAACGTCTCCGTGGCCGAGATCGACGATCACGATCTCTGGCAGAAGGTGACGATCGGCGTGGCCGCGGTCTCGACCGAGGCCGCGGCGGCGAATCGGACGCTCGACGCCATCTTGAACTTCCTCTCCCTTGAGTCCGAGTGCCTGGTGACGGACCACCATTTCGAGATCCTGTGAGGCGGAGGGACCGGCCTTGACGACGCGCCGCGGCAGTGCGCCCCGCCACGGGTACGACCGGATGGACCGCGTCGCGGACCAGGTCCGCGAGGAGGTCGCGGATATCCTCCTCCGGCGATTGGCCGATCCGCGGGTCGCCGGCGTGTCCGTGACGCACGTGACGGTCTCCCGGGACCTCAGACACGCCCGAGTGCTCGTGAGCGTTCTGGGCGGCCCCGAGAGCCGCCAGGCGGCCGGCGCCCTCTCGGCCCTTGGCCGTGCCGCCGGGTTCATCCGGGCCGAGCTTGGGCGGCGATTGACGCTCCGTTTCGTGCCGGAGCTCAGGTTCGAAATCGACGCCTCGGTGGCGAGGGGAGATCGACTGATGGACACGATCCGGTCGGTGGCGGGCGGGAAGCCGGCGCCGCCGGACTCCCAGGATTCCTCGTCATGACCGATCTGTCGCTCGATGAACTGGCGGTCCTGATCCGGACGGGATCGCGGTTCGTCGTTTCGACTCATGTGAGGCCCGAGGGGGACGCCCTGGGGTCCCAGCTCGCTCTCGCGGCCCTGCTGGGCGGGAGAGGGAAAAGCGTCTCGCTCGTCAACAGGGACCCCGTTCCGGAGATACTTCGCTTCCTTCCGGGGTGGGACAAGATCGAGGTGTCCGATCGGGTCTCGGGCCCGTTCGACCTCTGGGTGATTGTCGACTGCCCGGGACCGGAAAGGACGGGACTCTCCTGGGAAGGAGACGTTTCGGACCGGGTCGTCGTGATCGACCATCATCCCCGGGAGGAGCGGGACCGGGGCGGGCGGATATGGTCCGATCCCGGCGCCGCGGCAACGGGATTGATGATCGCCCGTCTGTCGCGCGCGATGGGCGCGAAGATCGATTTCCGGATCGCGACCCTCCTCTACGCGGCGGTCGTGACGGATACCGGCTCGTTCCGCTATTCGAACACGTCGTCCGAAGCGCTCGCGGAAGCGTCCCGCTTGGTGACCGCGGGGGCGGAGCCGTGGGGGATCGCGCAGGCGTTGTTCGAGAACGAATCCGCGGCGAGACTCAGGCTCCTGGCGGGGGTCCTCGGAACGCTCCGCCTCAACGCGGAAGGGACGGTCGCCTGGGTCGAGGTCTCGAGAAAGCTCATCGACGACAGCGGGGCCGACCCGGCGGACAGCGAAGGATTGGCGAACTATCCCCGGTCCATCCGCGGGGTCGAGGTCGGGATTTCCTTCGAGGAGATCTCCCCGGACGCGCATCGGGTGAGCCTCAGGTCCCGTGGGCGGGTTGACGTCGCGGGCGCGGCCGCCGCTTTCGGCGGCGGAGGGCATGCGGCGGCCGCGGGAGCGACCGTGAAAGGGCCGGCGGAATCGGTTCGGGCGAGGGTTCTCGGGACGGTTGAAGAGGCCGTGCGGAAAGCAGAGGGTCGGTAGTAAATTGGTCAATCGTCAATCGTCAATCGTTAATCGTTATTCGTCAATCGTTAATGGTCAATCGTGATGGCAGATCGGTCCTTGACTATTGACCAATAACCATTAACGAATAACGAATAACGAATAACGAATAACGAATAACCATTGACCGATTCGTGGAGGATGGATGAAGCATACAAGTCGCGCCGTGGAGACGCTGTCGGGCCTGCTCGCCGTCAACAAGCCGGTCGGCTGGACTTCACACGACGTGGTGAAGAAGGTTCGCGCGATCCTGTCCATGGACAAGGTCGGCCACCTGGGGACGCTGGATCCGATCGCGTCGGGCGTCCTTCCGCTCTGCCTGGGGAAGGCGACTCGCGTCGCCCAGTATCTGCAGGAGTGGGACAAGGAGTACGCCGTCACGCTGAAGCTCGGCGTCTCGACCGACACGCAGGACGCGACCGGGACCGTTGTTCTGGAGCGGCCGCTCTCGGGCCTGACGGAGGAGAAGATCCGGAAGGCCTTCGAGTCGTACAGCGGGGAGATTCTCCAGATCCCGCCCATGTATTCGGCCAAGAAGGTGGGGGGAGTGCCCCTCTACCGGTTGGCGAGGCGGGGGAAGACGGTTGAGCGGGAGCCGAGGCGCGTCACGATCTACCGGATCGCGGTCGAGAGCATCGATCTGCCGTACGTCCAGTTCACGGCTTCCTGCTCGAAGGGAACGTACATGCGGACGATCTGTCACGACGTTGGGGAGGCGCTGGGCGTCGGCGGGCACCTGTACGGCCTTGTGAGAACGCGGAGCGGGATCTTCGTGCTGGAAGACGCGATGACGCTGGACGATCTCAAGAAACAGGCCGAGGAAGGACGGATCGCGGAGGGACTGACCCCGGTTTCGACGGCCCTGTCCACGTTCGGGCTCCTTCGTCTGAACGCGCGTGGATTGGCCAAGGCGCGGCGGCGGCTCATGGTCTTCGCGGAAGACCTGACCGAATCGCCGGTCGAGGCGGGCCGGATGTCCGTCTTCCGCCTGATGGCCCCGGACGGGACGCTCGTGGGGATCGCCCGGTCCGTTCCGGACGTGGGAGGGTACAGAGTCGAACGGCTGCTCTCGTAGGCCCCCGGCCGCCCGCACGACTGCCCCCCAAGACTCTGTTTACATGGCACGCTCGCCGTGCTAATATCCAGGGTCACGCTGTAGACTATACATCAACAAGGAAACGGGGATGGGCCCCGTTTTGAGCTCCCGGACGGCAAGGAGGGGAGCGACGATGGACGGAGGTTTTGTAATGGTGATGAAGAAAGATCGCAAGGGAGAGGTCGTCAATCTGTTCCGGGTCCATGAGAAGGACACCGGGTCGCCCGAAGTGCAGGTCGCTCTTCTGTCCGAGCGGATCAGCGGCCTGACGGAGCATTTCAAGATTCACAAGAAGGACCAGCATTCACGCCGCGGGTTGATCATGATGGTCAACGATCGCCGGCGCCTTCTGGACTATCTCAAGGGGAACGCGCCCGATCGGTATTCGACTCTGGTCGACCGCCTCGGCCTCCGGCGATAGTCCGGGCCGCGCCGTCCCATCCCATTGACCCCAATTTCGATTCCCCGAGAAGGAGTTTGAATGAACACGCCCGTTACCGTTGCCCTTGATCTCCGCGGCCGCGGTCTCTCGATCGAGACCGGCCGTCTGGCCAAACAAGCCTCAGGTTCCGCCCTCGTCCGTTACGGCGATTCCGTGCTCCTGGCGACCGCGACCGCCGCCAAGACGGAGCGGGCCGGGATCGATTTCTTTCCCCTCACCGTCGACTACCAGGAGCGGATGTACGCGGCCGGCAAGATTCCCGGCGGGTTCTTCAAAAGGGAGGGCCGCGCTTCGGAGCGGGAGATTCTCACGTCGCGGCTCATCGACCGGCCGGCCAGGCCGCTCTTCCCCGACGGGTTCTACTGCGAGACGCAGGTCATCGCTTCCGTCCTCTCCGCCGGGGAGGAGAACGTCATCGAGCTTCTCGGCATCATCGGCGCCTCGGCGGCCCTTTCGGTCTCCGACATTCCCTTCGATGGACCGGTCGGGGCGGTCCGGGTGGGGCGCTTGGACGGGGCGTTCGTCGTGAACCCCACGCTCAAGGAGATCGAGCAAAGCGAACTGAACATGGTCGTGGCCGGGACGCGGGAGGCCATCCTGATGGTCGAAGGCGGCGCGTCCGAAGTGTCCGAGGCCGACCTCTTGGCGGGGCTCGTGTTCGCGCACGAGGAGATCAAGCGGATCGTCGGGATCCAGGAGGAACTCAGGAGCCAGGCCGGAAAGCCGAAACGGCCGATCGCTTCGGTCGAGGTGGATCCGGCGCTTCGGGCGGACGTCGAACGCGCCGCGAGCGAGCGGCTGCGGGCGGCGGTGGTTGTCCCCGACAAGATGGAGCGGCAGAAGGCGGTCGACGAGATTGTCGAGAGCGCGGTCGCCGGGCTGGCGGGCGAGGACGAGAGCCGCGGCCGCCAGGTCCGGATCGCCTGCCACGACCTGGAAAAAAAGGAAATGCGGCGGATGATCGTCGACCGGGGCGTCCGGGCCGACGGGCGCGGATCGTCGCAGATCCGCCCGATCTCATCCGAGGTCGGGGTCCTTCCGCGGACGCACGGTTCGGCTGTCTTCACGCGCGGCGAGACGCAGAGCCTCGTCGTGGCGACTCTCGGCACGTCGGACGACGAGCAGAGGATCGACGCCCTCGAAGGGCAGAGGTACAAGTCGTTCATGCTCCACTACAACTTTCCTCCGTTCTCGGTCGGCGAGGTCAAGCCCCTGCGGGGGCCCGGGCGGCGCGAGGTCGGCCACGGGGCGCTGGCCGAGCGGGCGCTCAGACCCGTGATTCCCGAGAAGGCCGACTTCCCCTACACGATCCGGATCGTCTCCGACATCCTCGAGTCGAACGGCTCCTCCTCGATGGCCACCGTCTGCGGCGGGACGCTCGCCCTGATGGACGCCGGCGTTCCGATCAAGGCCCCCGTGGCGGGAATCGCCATGGGCCTGATCAAAGAGGGGAACGACGTCGTCGTCCTCTCGGACATCCTGGGCGTCGAGGACCATCTGGGCGACATGGATTTCAAGGTGACGGGGACGTCGCGGGGAGTGACGGCGGTCCAGATCGACACGAAGATCGCCGGGCTTGGCTGGGAGGTTCTCACCCGGGCCCTGGAGCAGGCGCGGCAGGGCCGCATCCACATCCTGGGGGAGATGGCGAAGGCTATCGCCGAGCCCCGGGCGGACCTGTCGATTCACGCCCCGCGGATCTTCACGATGCAGATCCGGACGGACAAGATCCGGGACGTGATCGGCTCCGGCGGGAAGGTGATCCGCGGGATCATCGAGCAGACGGGCGCCAAGATCGACGTGGAGGATTCCGGGCTCATCCACATCGCTTCGGTGGACGAGGCCGCGGCGCGGAAGGCGATGGAGATCATCACCGGCATCGTCGCCGACGCGGAGGTCGGGAAGATCTACCTCGGCAAGGTGAGGAAGATCATGGATTTCGGGGCGTTCGTCGAGATTCTCCCCGGGACGGACGGCCTCGTGCACATTTCCCAGATCGCCGAGCACCGGGTGGAGAAGGTCTCCGACGAGCTCAAGGAAGGGGAAGAAGTCCTGGTGAAGGTCCTGGAGATCGACCGGGCCGGCAAGATCCGCCTCTCCCGCAAGGAGGCGCTTCGGGAGAAGGCGGCGCAGAAGGGATAAGCTGGATCGCCGTCTCCCGCGTCCGGGGGGCCGTTCATGTTTCGCAAGGACGTTCTGCCAAACGGGATCAGGGTCGTCTCCGAGTCGGTCTCCGGCGTCCGCTCGGTTTCCATCGGCGTCTGGGTGTGCGTCGGTTCCCGGCACGAACCGAGGGAGATCAACGGCGTCTCCCACTTCATCGAGCACCTTTTCTTCAAGGGGACGAAGAGGCGGTCGGCCCAGCAGATCGCCATCGAGGTCGACTCCATCGGCGGGGAGATGAACGCTTTCACGACCCGCGAAGGAACGACCTACTACATCAAAGTCCTGGACGAGCACATCCCCCTGGGGATCGACCTCCTGTCCGACATCCTCCTGAACTCCTCGTTCGAGCCGAAAGACATCGAGACCGAGCGGAAGGTCATCCTCGAGGAAATCAAGATGGTCGAGGATACGCCCGACGACATGATCCACGACCTCTTCACCCAGTCGGTCTGGCCGGACAACCCTCTCGGCTACTCGGTCCTGGGCACGCGCGAGAACATCCGCTCGCTTAACCGGGCGTCCATCGTCGGCTACATCGACGCGCACTACCACGCGCCCGAGATCGTCATCTCCGTGACCGGACACTTCGAGCACGACCCGCTGATCGACCTGCTGACCCGCCATTTCGGGGGCCTCACGAAGAACGGCGGCCTTCCCGAGACCTCTGCGCCCGCGTTTCGTCCGGGCCTCACCATCAAGCGCAAGGAGCTGGAGCAGGTCCAGATCTGCATGGGAACGGTCGGTCTGCCGCAGGGCGACGAGGACCGGTACGCGCTGTACGCCCTCAACGCCATCCTGGGAAGCAGTATGAGCTCCCGGCTGTTTCAGAAGATCCGGGAAGACCGGGGGCTCGTCTACTCGATCTATTCGTACGTCACGTCCTTCCGGGACGCAGGGCTGTTCGTCGTGTACGCGGGGTGCGACGGATCGAACGCGGCGGAGGTCGTCCGGCTCGTCATGGCCTCGCTCGCCGACATCAAGGCGAAGGGCGTCACGGAGGCGGAGCTCAAGCGCGCGAAGGATCAGATGAAGGGGAACCTGATGCTCTCCGTGGAGAGCACCTCGAACCGCATGTCTCAACTGGCCAAGCAGGAGATCTACTTCGGCCGGCACTTCTCCCTGCAGAACATCCTGGACGATATGGACCGGGTCGAGGGCGGCAGAGTCCACGCCCTGGCGAACAGGCTGTTCGCCCAGGGGCAGATCGGTCTCTCCGTGCTCGGGCCCGTGAGCAAGAAGGAGTTTCCCGACGACGTCCTGGCCTGCTGACGATGCGCGAGAGACCCCGCGAGGCGTTCGGCAGGGGCGGATCTCAGGTCCGCCCCTGCGTCGTTTGGACTGCGCTTTGAGCGAAGAAACCGTTCCCGTCACCATCGTCCGCCTTCCAGGCGCACGCGACCTTCCTCTTCCATCCTACCAGACGTCCCATGCCGCCGGGTTCGACCTGCACGCCGCCGTCGCGGAGCCGGTCGCACTCGCGCCCGGCGAATACCGCCTGATTCCCACCGGGATCATCCTGGAGCTTCCTCCCGGGACGGAAGCGCAGGTCCGCCCGCGGTCCGGTTTGGCCCTCAAGCACGGCGTGACCGTCCTCAACGCTCCGGGGACGATCGACGCCGACTACAGGGGAGAAGTCGGCGTACTCCTCGTAAACATGGGCCGGCACTCCTTCACCGTCTCCCGCGGCGACCGGATCGCCCAAGTCGTCGTCCATCGGGTCTTGAGGGTCCTTTTTGAAGAGGGGAGAGAGCCGACCGCGACGCCGCGGGGCGGCGGCGGTTTCGGGCATACGGGGATATGAAGGCCGGTGAATCGGTGAATGGGTGAATCGGTGAATGAAGAAGGCTCTCGGCTTTCAGCGATCAGCTGTCAGCAAGCCAGGGCGAATTGTCTTTGGCTGATCGCTGAATGCTGAATGTTGACGGCTATCGGCAAAGGGTGAATCGGTGAATCGGCGGGAGATCAGGATTCTTCCGGAGTCCGTCGTCAACCGGATCGCGGCGGGAGAGGTCGTCGAGCGGCCGGCGGCCGTCGTCAAGGAGCTCGCGGAGAACGCCCTCGACGCGGGGGCGGCCCGCGTTCGCGTCGAGATCCGCGACGGAGGGCGGGCGCTGGTCCGCGTGACCGACGACGGATGCGGAATGGCGCCGGAGGAGGCGTTTCTCTCGCTCCAGCGGCACGCGACAAGCAAGATCAGGGACGCGGACGATCTCTGGTCCATCTCCACGTTCGGCTTCCGCGGCGAGGCCCTGCCCAGCATCGCGGCCGTTTCCCGGTTCCGTCTTCGGACGGCCGCGGAAGGCGCCGCCGTCGGCGCGGAGATCAAGGTGGAAGGCGGGAAGATCGTCGGGCGGTCGGCCGCGCCGCCCGTCCGGGGGACCGTTGTCGAGGCGGCGGACCTTTTCTTCAATCAGCCGGCGCGTCTCAAATTCCTCAAGACGATCCCCACCGAGCTGTCCCACGTCATGAGGACCGCCACCTCGCTCGCCTTGGGCGCGCCGTCCGTTTCTTTTCGAGTGGACGTCGATGGACGCGCGTCCATCGACTGGCCCAAGGCGGAGAACCTCCTGGAGCGGACGGGCCAGGTGTTGGGCCGCGATACGGCCGCCGGCCTTCTTTCCCTGGACTGCTCCCGGGGAACCCTGCTCTTTTCCGGCTATCTCTCGGCACCGGCCGTGACGCGGGGCGACCGGCGATTCCAGGAGATTCTCGTCAACGGCCGGCCGGTCCGGGCTCCCTTGATCGTTCAAGCGGTCTATCGGGCGTACGAGGGTCTCCTGATGAAGGACCGGCATCCCTTTTTCGTCTTGAACGTGGTCCTTCCGCCTGAAGCCGTGGACGTCAACGTGCACCCCCAGAAGCTCGAAGTGCGGTTTAGGGACTCGGGCGAGGTCTTCCGGGCGGTCGTCTCCGCGGTGCAGGAGGCCCTCGGGGCGCGGCGGGACCCCTTGCCGGTCCGTCCCGGCGACCTCTCGGCCGCGCGAGACGCAGGCTCGGCCCGGACGGCCGTCCTGGGGGACGGGAACATCCACTTCCAGCCCCAGGCCATTCCGCGGGCGGGCGAGCCGGTCTTTTCCTACGGGCTCATCCGCGGGCCGGAGACCGCCGCCGACGCCTCTTCCGGCGAGGCCGGGGAGAGGCCATTCTCCTTGCGGGACCATCCCGAAGAGACACCGATTCCCGCCGAGGATGGGCGTCCCCGCGCCATCGGGCAGGTCCTGTCCTCGTTCATCGTCGCCGAGAGGGGAGGGGAGATCTGGATCGTGGATCAGCACGCGGCCCACGAGAGGGTCCTCTTCGAGAAGATCAGGAGAGCCTACGGCGGAGCGGGAGTCCCGTCCCAAGCCGTTCTTTTCCCGGTGATCCTGGACGTGACCCCCGAAGACCGGGCGCGGGTGGAGGAGATCATGCCGGTTCTCCAGCGTCTCGGATTCGAGGGGGAGATCTTTGGCCCGTGCTCTCTCCGATTCACGGGAATGCCCGCCTTCTTTCCGGCCGCGCGGGGCGAGGAGGTCGTCTACTCTCTCGTGTCCTTGATCGGCAAGGACAGGGACGAGGGCCACGTTCGCTTTCAAGATCTTGCCGGGCACCTGATGTCGTCCATGGCGTGTCATCCGGCCGTCCGGATGGGAGATACGCTGACGACGCGCGAGATGGACGCTCTGCTCACCGACCTCGAATCGGCGGAACAGCCGCAGACATGCCCGCACGGCCGTCCGACGCGCGTCCGGATCACGCTCGAAGACCTGAAGCGCTTGTTTAGACGGACGTAGGAACGTCGAATCGGTGAATCGGTGAATGGGTGAATCGGTGAATGGGTGAATCGGTGAATCGGTGAATGGGTGAATCGGTGAATGGGTGAATGGGTGAATCGGTGAATAGGTGAATCGGTGAATAGGTGAATGGGTGAATGGGTGAATGGGTGAATCGGTGAATAGGTGAATGGGTGAATAGGGAAAACACTCCTCCCCTTTGTAAGGGGAGGCTGGGTGGGGTAGAGGCTCCGGTTCGGCGGTCACTCCTACCTCCCCTTGCCCCTCCTTACAAAGGAGGGGTTGTTACTTGGTCGATCGGTGAATGCAGGGATTGGATGGGCTGGTGAATCGGGAGAGGATCGTAGCGATCGTCGGGCCGACGGCGTCCGGGAAGAGCGCGGCGGCCGTCCATCTCGCGCGCGAGTGGGGCGCGGAGATCATCTGCGCCGACTCGCGGCAGGTTTACCGCGGCTTCGACCTCCTGACCGATAAGCCGACGGCCGAGGACAGGGGGATCGTTCCACACCATCTCCTCGACGTCATCGGTCCGGAAGAGACGTTCACGGCCGGCGAGTTCCGGCGGCGGGCGCTCGCCGTTCTCGATGATCTCGGCCGCCGGCGCGTTCCCTCTCTCGTCGTTGGCGGAACGGGCCTCTACGTCCGCGCCCTGCGCCGCGGACTGGCTGACTTGCCGGCGGGCGATTTCGACCTCAGGCTCGAGCTTCTCGACCGGGAAAGAGTGGAGGGCGCGGGGACGCTCCACCGCCTGCTTTGCGAGATCGACCCGGCGGCGGCCGGCCGGACGCCGCCGGGAAACCTCCACCGAATCGTCCGGGCGATCGAGGTCCACCGTCTGACCGGCCGCCCGCTGAGCGAGTGGCACGAGGACGATCCGGGCGGCGGGGTCGAGATGGAGATCGTCGGACTCTTCCGCGAGCGTAGAGATCTTCAGCGGCGGATCGAATTGCGGATCGAAGGAATGATAGAGGAGGGAATGGTCGACGAGGTGGAGAACGCGCTGGCGTCCGGGCTGCGGCCCGATCTTCCGGCCTTGAGCGCCCTCGGCGTTCGCCCGATCATCGAAGTATTGCGGGACCGAAGACCCCTTGCGAGTGCGATCGCGCAGATCAAAAAGGAAACCTGGGCATACGCCAAGAGGCAGATGACGTGGTTTCGAAGGGAGCCGGGCGTTGTCTGGGCGGACGTGACGGGCCTGTCGGACCCGGATGCGATGGCCGATCGCGCCAAGAAAGTCCTTGAACGAAGCGGCAAACACGGTATAATTCGGCCGCTTGTATAGGGCGAACCGCGCCGCGATCAGACGGTGCCAGCAGAGGTGGAGCTCGGTGGGAAAGGCGTCATCCAGTCTGCAAGACCTCTATCTCAATCACCTCAGGCGGGAGAAGATCCCCGTGATCGTCTACCTCGTGAACGGCGTCCGACTCGCGGGGACGATCAAGGGGTTCGACAACTTCGTCATCCTCCTTCGCCAGAATACCCAGCAGTTGATCTACAAGCACGCGGTCTCCACGATCATTCCCGAACGTGCGCTCGACGAGTTGGAGGGGACGTTCGAGGTCCGGAGCGAGGCGCCGCTTGCGGAAGAGATTCCCGTGGCCGTTCCGCTCGGCGTCCAGGCCCAGGAGTAGCGGGTGCCTCTGGCTGAGATCGGCATCATCGGGGGCAGCGGCCTCTACGAGATGGAGGGGCTTTCCGATGTCCGGTCCGTCCGCGTGGAGACCCCCTTCGGCGATCCCTCGGACGAGGTGATCCTGGGCGCGTTGGGCGGCCGGCGCCTGGCGTTTCTGCCGCGCCACGGCAAGGGCCATCGTCTTCTCCCGAGCGAAATCAACTTCCGCGCCAACATCTACGCCCTCAAGCAACTCGGAGTGGAGCGTATCCTTTCGGTCTCGGCCGTGGGGAGCATGAAGGAAGAGATTGTTCCGGGCCACATCGTCATCCCCGACCAGTTCGTGGACTTGACCAAGCGCCGGGTGAGCACTTTCTTCGGTTCCGGCGTCGTGGGGCACGCGGCCCTGGGCGATCCGGTCTGCCCCGAGACGGCCGGGGTCCTGGCCGAATCGGGCCGCGCCGTGGGCGCGACGGTCCATCCCAAGGGAACGTACGTGTGCATCGAAGGTCCGCAGTTCTCCACGAGGGCCGAGTCGAACATCTACCGCGGCTGGGGCGTCGACGTGATCGGCATGACGAACGTCACGGAGGCCAAGCTGGCCCGCGAAGCGGAGATCTGCTATGCGACGATCGCCCTCGCGACGGACTACGACTGCTGGCACGAGGAACACGACGACGTGACCGTCGAGGCGGTCCTCAAGATCATGAAGCAGAACGTCGAGACGGCCCGCCGGATCCTGGCCAAGGCCGTTTCCTCGCTCCCTTCGAGCCGGAGCTGCTCGTGCGGGGCCGCCCTTCAGAATGCCGTGATGACGGCGCCCGACCTGATCCCGGCGCAGGCGCGCCGGGACCTCGACCTGCTGATCGGAAAATACTTGAGCGCGCCCAGCCGCGCGTGAAGGCCGCCGCGAAATGACCCTTCTCGTTGTCGGTTCGATCGGTCTCGATACGGTTCGCACTCCCTTCGGGGACGTGGCGGACGCCTTGGGCGGATCGGCCACGTACTTCTCGACCGCGGCGAGCTTCTTCACGGACACGGCGCTCGTCGGCGTCGTGGGGGAGGACTTTCCGGCCGAGCACTGTCTCTTTCTCAAGAGCCGGGAGATAGACTTGGCAGGTCTCATGACCCGCCCTGGCCGGACGTTCCGCTGGTCCGGCTCTTACGGCTACCAGCTCAACGAGGCCCAGACGCTCGCAACCCATCTGAACGTCTTCGAGGAGTTCCGGCCCGTTCTTCCCGAGACGTACCGGAAGGCGGAGGCCGTCTTTCTGGCCAACATCGATCCGGACCTCCAGATGGAGGTCCTCGACCATGTCGAGAATCCGTGGCTCGTCGCCTCCGACACGATGAACTTCTGGATCGCGGGCAAGCCCGACGCCCTGAGACGGATGCTCGCGCGCGTCAAGGTCCTCCTCGTCAACGACGGCGAAGCCCGCCAGCTCTCCGGTGAATACAACCTGGTCCGCGCGGCCCGGGCGATCCAGGGCATGGGCCCGGCGGTCGTCATCATCAAGCGAGGGGAGTACGGCGCCCTCCTGTTCAACGGAAAGAGCGTGTTCGCCGCCCCGGCCTACCCGCTGGAGACGATTTACGATCCAACGGGAGCGGGAGACACCTTCGCGGGGGGGTTCATGGGGTATCTCTCGAACGCGCGGGACCTGAGCGAACCTTCCCTCCGCCGGGCGATCATCTACGGGAGCGCGATGGCTTCGTTCACCGTGGAGGCCTTCTCGCTCGACCGGCTCAAGGCCCTCTCCTACGACGAGATCGAGGACCGCTTCAGGGCCTTCCAGGCCCTCACGGCCTTCGAGCCGCTCCTGGTGTGAGGAGGGGCGTCCATGTTCGAGCCGCGCAAAGAGATCGAGACCCTTTCACCGTCGATCGGGAGGGTCTCTAGATTCTACCGCTCCCTGAACATGCCGGAGGTCGCGCTTCCCGGCCAGCCGGTTGAAGAAGCCAAGGGATACATCTGCGTTCTCGCGGAAGACGAGGGATTCTCCGTCCTGCTGGTGGTCGATTACCAGGCGAGCCGCCAATCCGTCTTCTTCGGCCACGATGGGGACCCCGTTCCTCAGGGGCGCGTTGAAGCGGCCGTCCTCGAAGGTCTTGAATTCTTCGAAGAGTTGGGGTTTATTCTGGAAGAGTGCGAGCTCGACGCCAAGGGCGGTCCGCCGGCATGGCTCAGAGATCTCCCCTTCTTCTCGCCCTCCAGACAGGCCGCCGCTCCCGCCCGGGACCCCAAATCCGTCGAGAAGCCGGCGGCGGCCGGGGCTGGAGCGGGGGAGGGGATTGACCGTCCGGAACGGGTCGGCCGAAAGGGGGGGAAAGCCTCTCCCCCGCCTTCGAGGAAATCCGCACCGCGTCCCGCCACGTTCGAGGACGAGGCGCTCGGACTCCTGGAAGCGGCCGTGGAAGAGGTCGATATCTCCCCTGAGCGGGAAGACGCGGCCGCCGCGAGGCTTCTGGCGGCCCTATGAGTCAATCGTCCATGCGCGCGGATGGGTCGATGACGGGAAGGCGGTCGAGAATCGTGAGGATCCTCCGATGGAGTTTGGTTCCGGTCCTGGTCGTCTTTGCGGTCGGCTGCGCGACGGGGCCGTCCCAGGTTGAGAAGGAACGGAAGGCCCAAGCCCACACCAAGCTGGGCGGGTCGTACATGGCCGAGGGGAAGTTCCAGGACGCCTATGTAGAGTTTCAGAAGGCGATCGAGATGAACCCCCTGGACAAAGAGGCGCACAATGCCATCGGCCTGCTGTTCGATTACCAGTTCGCCAAGGGCGAGGAGGCCGAGAAGGCTTTCCGGCGAGCGATCGAGATCGATCCCGTCTACTCGGAGGCCTACAACAACCTCGGCGTGAACCTCTCCCGGCGGAGGCGGTTCGCGGAGGCGAAGGAGATGTTCCAGAAGGCGATCCAGAATCCGATCTACCGGACTCCCGACGCGGCCCACTTCAACCTGGGGCTGGTCCATCTTGAGTTGAAGGAAGTCGAGCAGGCCCAGAAAGCGTTCCGGGAGGCGACGCGGATCAATCCCGGTTACCCGGACGCCCGGCTTGCTTTGGCCCAGCTTCAGTTCGAGTCCGGCCAGTGTCCGGAGGTCGAGGCGGGGCTCAGGGAGTTCCTCCGGTTCCGTCCGGAGTTCCCCGGTTCCTACAAGGCCCACTATCTCCTCGGAATGTGCTATTTTAAGAGTGGAAAGGGTAAGGAGGCTCGCGCTTCGCTGGAACAGGCGCTCAAACTTGAACCGAACGCTCCGGAAGCTCCCGAAGCCCGCCGGGTCCTGAATCTTCTGAGATAGGATCAGATGAACAACCGGTCCGCCTGGCACGAACAACTCAAGACAGAACGCGAACGGCGCGGATTGTCGCTTCAAGAGATCTCCGACAGGACACGCATTCGGATGGTCTACATCGAGATCATCGAATCGGGCGAGATCCACAAGCTGCCGGGGGAAGTCTTCGCCAGGGGATTCGCCCGGGCCTACGCTTCCGCCCTGGGAGTGGACTTCAGGAGCATTCAAGGCGATTTGAACGGCGACTTGGCCGCGGTCTTTCGCGGCGGGCGCGGCGAAAGAAATTCGGAAGAAGGATGGGAATACCGCGATCCGTGGTGGAAGGTATTGATGAGAATGCCCCGCTGGCTGGGAGGTCTTCTCCTGAGCGGCGTGGGGTTTATCGTTTTTCTCTACACGGTCGGGCTCACCGTCGGCCCGGATGTCCCGCGCCAGGTTTCCCGCGAGCCGATTTCCGTCCCGGCGGTCCCTGCGGGGGCGCCGGTCATCGGACCTGGAACGGTCGAGCTGAAGGCTTACCCGGTCGGCTCCGCGGGGCAAAATACAGTCCCGGCGGGCCGCCCCCCGGAAACGGTTTCCCTCGTCCTCAAGGCCGTCGAGGATACTTGGCTCATGGTCCGAGTGGATAACCAGACGGCCCGCGAGGTCCTCCTCAAGCGCGGGGAATCGATCCGCTGGGACGCGAGGGAGAGAGTCCTCCTGACACTGGGGAACGCGGGCGGGGTCCGCGTGACGTTCAAGGACCGTCCGATCGAGCCGCTGGGCCGGCCGGGAGAGGTGAAGAAAGGAATCTTGTTCACGCGGGAGGTCGACCGGCCCCAGATCGTTCCCGAGGACAGAGGAGGGCAGGGGACCTCCGGCTGACCGGGCGTCAGTTCTTCTCCATCATCTCCCGAAATTCTCTTGAAAAGCGGACGGTTGTCCGGTATACGATGACGCCGTCACCTTCCACGCCGACGTAGCTCAGCTGGTAGAGCAACTGATTCGTAATCAGTAGGTCGCCGGTTCGATTCCGGCCGTCGGCTCCAATTCCCTTTCATTCCCGTCCGTCTGTCTTGCGCTCGGCGGATCCTGCCCCAGCCGCGATTGGAAATCCGTCTCCCGATTGGCGGCGGAACCGTCGTTTTTTCCTCAACTTGACTGAAAGACGATCCGATAAGCCAGGTAGACGGCCCTGCCAGAATGGATGGCGATCGACGAAGTGCGCCCGCTCTTGGACGCTGGCGAGTGGCGGCCGGGGAGAGATTGTGCCAAAGGAAAAAGGGCGGATCCTGGTTGTCGATGACGAGCCCGCCATTCGGGACATACTTGTGACGTCCCTGTCCATGGAGGGGCATGCGTGCTTCTCCGCGGAGGATGGACGGGTCGCCCTGGGCTTGCTGTCGGCGGGTTCGTTTGATCTGGTCATCACCGACATCAAGATGCCGGTCATGGACGGACTGTCTCTCCTCAGGCGCCTCGTCGCGGACTTCCCGGATACCGCCGTCCTCATGGCCACGTCCGTTGCGGACATCGGCATCGCGATCGAGGCCCTGACGGCCGGGGCTTACGACTACGTCATCAAACCGTTCAACCTGAAGCGTCTGTTCGTCAGCGCCGAGCGCGCGCTCGAGAGGCGGCGTCTGATCCTGGAGAACCGGCGGTATCAGGCCTACCTCGAGGGCCGGATCGACGAGCAGGTCGATTCGATCCGCCGGCTCTACAACGCCGAGCAGGAGAGGACGCGGGAGCTTCAGCTCGCCTTGGGGGAGATCCAGTCCACCTACACCTCGACCCTCGACGCGCTCTTGAACGCCCTCGATTTCCGGGACAACGAGACCCAGGGACACGCCCGCCGCGTGGTGGAATACACGATGACGATCGCCCGGGAGCTGGGCCTGGAAGGGGAGATACTCAAGACGATCGAGATGGGCGCTCTTCTTCACGACATCGGCAAGATCGGAATTCCCGACGCCATTCTCCGGAAGCCGGGGAAGCTTACCGAGGAGGAATGGACGGAAATGCGCCGGCACGTGGAATACGGGTACAATATGGTTAAGGATATCCGGTTCCTCCGCGACCCGGCCGTGATCGTCCTTCACCACCAGGAGCGATTTGACGGAACGGGCTATCCGGGATCGCTCTCCGGGGACCATATCCACATCGGCGCCCGAATATTCGCGGTCGCGGATACCTACGACGCCATGACGTCCGATCGCCCTTACCGTCGCGCCCTGACGTACGAGGACGCACGGGAAGAGATCATCCGCTACTCGAGCAGCCAATTCGATCCCAACGTCGTTGAGGCCTTCCTCCAACTGCCCCGGGGAATGTTGTTCGACATCAGGTCCACGGTCGACGAGATCTTCCGGCGGAAGGAAGCGGACCGCATGACGTTCCCGCCGGTCTGTTCCCTTCCATCCAGCGTCGGGCTCTCCCCTTCCCGCTAAGCCGCCGAACTCGTTGCGCGTCTCTCCCGCCTCGTGATATAAGGTCATCCTTCCCAACCGGAGGGTCCGCCTCATGGCTTGGATGCGCCGAATCGTCTCCGTGTTCATGGTTCCGACGGTCCTGCTGTCCCTCGCGTCGTGCGCAAAGGACAGCTCGCCGACTTCCAGTTCAACGGATGCCAAACAGCTGATCAAAGACCTGAACGCCTTCAAGAACGGCGACAGGACGATCCGGTTCAAAGACATGCCGATCAAGGTTTACGTCGACGGGCCTTCTTCCTGGAAGGACGACGTCAAGAAGTGGGAGGAGTGGTCGGGCGGCGCGATCCGGTTCGAGTTCGTCAACTCCGATCCGGAGGTGGGGATCAGGCTCAAGAACGGGATTCAACAGCCGCTCGTTTGCGGCGTGACGTACGAGCCCAAGTGGGACAACGGGGAAATCCGGAAGGCGGACATCGAGATGGACCTGACGAGCTACACGCCCCTTTGCAAGCAGACGGTCGCCCACGAGACCGGCCATGCCCTTGGAATCCTGGGGCATACGAAGAACGGCGGGCTGATGGATGGGGACGGGGGCGACGGCAAGATGCGGGACGAGGTCAAGGAGATGATGCGGATCCTCTATTCGAATCCGCCGAACACTTCGGTGGACAAGCTCTAGCGAGAGGGCGAACGATATGTCCTGCGTGTTGTGCGACGAGCGGACGAGGAAATCGAAGCGGACCTACGACGATTCCATTTGCTTCGTCGGCCGGTGCCCGGGGTGCGGCGACCCCTTTGTCGTCTGGAGGCGCCACGGCCGCGCCCCGACCGATTGGGAGAAGGATCACATGAAGGCGAAGCTCCTCCTCTATGCGGGGGGGGAGGAGTTCGATCTCGTGAGCGGAGAGGTCGACGCGGACGCGAAGGAGTTCTCAGGTCACTGGCACGCTCACTTGAGGGGGGGCGGCGGCCCCGCGGCCGGCAGTTAGGCCGATGGGCGGTTGGTAGAGACAACCAATACCTGAACGGACCATCAACCCATCGACCAAACCACCCAGCACTCCGACATCGCCCCCGTAGCTCAGTAGGATAGAGCGGCGGTTTCCTAAACCGTAGGTCGTGCGTTCGAATCGCGCCGGGGGCACCAATTAAATCAACTACTTATACGAGTTTTCCCCAGGTGGCGTTTTGACTGGTGTGCTGTTTTGTGCTGTTTTGTGGGCCGATCCAGGAGGGAGACGGCGGCCCGAAGGTACTCCGGGACCACCTTGGCATACCGTTCCGTGGTTGTGTGCCCTAAGAGGGTTGAGACATGGGCCAGGGGGACGCCGGCGCCCAGCAGGTGAGTGGCAAAGGAGTGCCGGAGCAAGTGATAGCGAAAATCGAGATTGAGACGGCTCTGGACCGGGAAATATCCGGCGACGAGTCGGAGGCCGACGTCCGGGACCTGGTGGGCCGGGTTCTCAACGAGGAGTTGACGTGAGCGGGGAAGCGGTCCGGC
>JACPZO010000049.1 GCA_016195465.1 Nitrospirota bacterium | reverse complement strand
CATGTCCGTTCAGTCCTCCAGCAGAAACGAAAACCCCCAGAAGCTCGCGACGGAGAATACGACGTCGAACGCGACCAGGAGGCGGATCCAGTGGGCGTAGTCGGCCCAGCCGTCCTCCCGCATGACCCCTCCCGTCGCCTGGACGGCGCCGATCAGGACCGGAATCACAAGCGGCAGGATCAGAAGCGGAAACATCACCTCGCGCGCCCGGACCTGGACCGTCATCGCCGAGAGGAGCGTCCCGAGGAGGGAAAGCCCCACCGTCCCGAGAATGACAACGAAGACCAGGAGACCGATCCGGCCCCAGACGTCCAGGTTGAAAAGGACCAGGAACAGCGGAAGCGTCACCGCCTCAACCGCGAAGATAAAGAGAAAATTCCCCACGAGCTTCCCCAGGAAGATCGCGCCGCGGGGAACGGGCGAAAGGATCAACCCGTCCATGCACTCGTTCTCCCGCTCGGCCAGGAAGCCTTTCCCGAGGCCGAGCACGCCCGTAAAGGTGATGGCAAGCCACAGAAGACCGGGCGCCAGGGAGAGCACCTGCGTTCGGTCCAGACTGAGCGTGAAGTTGAACATCAGCAGGACCAGAAGCGAAAAGAAGAACATGGCCGTGAACGTCTCCTTCCGACGGAGCTCGAGGAGAACGTCCTTCCACGCGACGGCGTACGCGGCCCTAAAGAATCTCATGCCACCGGTCCGGATCCCGCCCCGGCGGGATCGGTTGAAGGACCCCGTTTTTGAGCAACATCGTCTCCGTCGCGACATCCAGGGCGAAGTGCCGGTTGTGCGTGGCCATGAAGACCGTTCCGCCGCCCGCCGTGAACTCCTTGATGAATCCGTTCACCAGCCTCACACCTTTCTCGTCCAGCGCCGTGTACGGCTCGTCCAGAAGAAGGACCTCGGGACCGAAGAGCCTCGCCTGGGTGAAAGCCAGCCTCTTTTTCATCCCCGTCGAGAACTGCCGGATCTTGAAGTCCGCGAACCGCTCCAGCCCCACCCATGCCAACGCCTCGCGCACGGCCTCGGCTCGAAGGGAGAGACCACGAAGGCCGGCGTGGAACTTCAGGTTTTCAAGGGGGGTGAGATCGTCGTAGAAATGGTGCCCGTGGGCGATCAGGAAAATCTTCTCCCGGACGGCCTCCCGGTCTTCCGATCCATCGATTCCCGCGATCGCGAACCTTCCCTCGGTTGGACGAAGAAGGGTGCACAAGATCCTGACGAGCGTCGTCTTCCCGGCCCCGTTGGCCCCGAACAGCGCGCAGCATGCGCCTCGCCGAACCGACAGGTCGACTCCCCGGAGGACCGGAAAGTGCCGGTAGAACTTGACGAGCCCGCGCGCCTCGATCGCGATTCCGCTTTCCGCCATACCTCCTCAGACGCCGCCACGATAAAAAACCACGGGGAAATATACCACACGCTCCGCCCGATCCCAAACCGGATTTCGCCCCGCAAGAGGGAGAGATTCCTTTCGCCCGCTCGACTCTCTACCCCCCCCACCCACCCCATACAAAAGGGAGGAGAGTTTTCCCGATTCACCAATTCACCCATTCACCGATTCACCCATTCACCGATTCACCGATTCACCCATTCACCGATTCACCCATTCACCGATTCACCCATTCACCCATTCACCGGTCCATTGTTCTCCATTTCACCTCGGATACGCCAGCGAGTACGTCTTCGTGCCTCCGCCCATGCCCCCGTGGCAGTTGGCCGTGCAGCTTCCGCCCGTCGAATTCTCCGTGTACGCCGTGATCTCCCCGCCGCTCGAATCCTTGAAGCGGATCAGGTGCTTGTTGTCCGTCCGGCCGTGGACGGCGTGGCAGTCGTAGCAGGAGATCTTCCTGTTCTTCACGTGGTTCTGGTGGCCCGCGATGCCCCCCCCGCCCATCCCCCCCATCCCGCACTGGAACCGGCTCCCCGCCGCGCCGTTGTAATAGACCTCGTAGTTGTGGCACGAGAAGCAGAGGGCGAGTTCCGCCGAGGCGCTCGCGCTCCAGTACGTCGAGGCCGCAAACTGTTTCTTCAGCAAACGGGGGACGTTCGAGCCGTGCGGCCCGACCGGATCGTTCGGCCCCGTGGTGTCGTTCCCGTGGCAATCCGTGCAGGTGACGTTGGGACTCGTGACGCCGTTATAGCCCGCGGAGGTCCACGGAGTCCCCGACGCGAACGCCGAAGCCTGGATCCCCAGGTTCTTGCCGACGCCTTCCACGGGATGATAGGAAGGGTTGTTTGGATTGAAAAGAGCGGCCAGGTTCCCGCCGTCGTTCCCCGTCACGTAACCGGTCGTGTAGTTCGAATGGCACTTGAGGCAGACCTCGTACTCGAACGTCACGGGGAAAACGGGTGTAAACGAAGCGGGCGCCCCCGGACTCCCGCCGTTGTTGGGGCTCACCCCTCTCGCCCCTTTGAGGGCGTTTCCCGCGAGGTTGCTCCCCAGCGTGTGCAGGCCCGGCTGAGCCTGGTGAGGGTTGTGGCAGTCGTAGCATTCGGCGTGGCGGCTTCCCAGCCCGAGCGTCCCGGGCGTATCGACGTTGCGGTGCTTCCCCGACGTCTCCACCGGGTGCCGGACGGCCTTCCCTTCGAACGTACTCTGGATGTTCCGGCCCGTGACGCCGCTCTGGTAAGTCGTGATGCTCGACCCGTGGCACGACGTGGACGTTCCGTTGTAACAGGTCTGCTCCTCCTGCCGCTCCAGGATGTACGGAACGCCCGCGCCGCTGTGCGACTTGTGGCAGGCGACGCAGGCGGCCTGCGCGACGGTCGTCCCGCCGTAGATCGTCGTGAAGGGGACGGAGGACGTGGCGTGGATCGAGCCGTCGAAGTTCGTCTTCAGGTGGCACGTCCGGCAAAGACCGGCGTTCAGGTTCGACGCCACGAGGAACTTCGGAAACGTATCGGTGTGAGGATCGTGGCAGGACGTACACTCCACCGTTCCGGCGACGGTCCCGCCGCTCGGCGGGTAGAGCTTGACGGCGCCCTTCGCCGGGAACAGCGGCGGCGCGGGCGTCACGAGCTCGATGTCGGAGACCCCGGTGTTGTAGCCGATCGACACCGGATGGTCGTTCGTCAGGTTCGTCCCGAGGTATCCCGCCACGTCGAGCGGCATCGTCGTGATCGGCGCCCCGCTTCGCTGCACGGCGATCGTGGCCGCCTGTCCGCGCACGTTGTAGACCGAGCCGAGCGCCACCGTCCCATCGTGACACGACAGACAGAGCTTGGACCGCTGGTTCACGGAGGCGGGCATCGCGTATCCCTTGTCCGTCAGGTAATCGCTGGAGTACATCGTGTGGGCGGCGTTCGTCTGCGAATGGTTCCAGAGCGGAACGGCCGGGTTCGCGTTGTGCGGCGTATGGCAGAAGACGCAGACCTCCTGCTCGCTCACGGCCTTCACCTGCCCCGGTCCGCTCGCGGACAGATTGTGCTTCGTGGCGACGATCCCCGCCTGGGCGGGCACGACCAGCCCCTGAAGAAGAACGAACAAGGCCACCCCCGCCCGCAAGCCCCGCGGCCTCATGAGGACCCCCTCTCGGGAAGGACGCGGAAAATCTGGATCCGCCCGTTGTAGCTGTCCGCCACGTACAAGAGGTCCAGGCCGTCGAAGGCGATTCCCGCGGGAAGCCAGAATTCCCCCTCCTTGTTCCCCTGCCGGCCTAACACGAGAAGCAGTCGTCCTCCCGGGTCGAAGACCTGGACGGCGTCGAACAGGGCGTCGACGACGTAGACCTGTCCCCTGCCGTCAACGGCCGCGCCCTTGGGACTGGCGAAGTCCCCCGTTCCGTTCCCGAGGCGGCCGAAAGACCCGATGAACGCCCCCTCCGGCGTGAACGCCTGAACGCGGTGATTCAGGGTGTCAACCACGTACACGTCCCCCTTCGCGTTGACGGCCGCGTGCGTCGGCCGGTTGAACTCTCCGGGGCCGGTCCCCGTCCGGCCGAACTGGTGCAACCGGGTCCCGTCGAGATCGAACGCGACGACTCTCCCGGCGACCGAATCGACGACGTACAGCCGCCCGCGCACGGCGTCCACGGCGACTCCCGTCGGCCGGGTCAGGCCCCCACCCGCGATCTCGCGGACGAAACGGCCGCTTCCGTTGAAGACGAAAATTTTCGCCAGAACGGAGTCGGTGACGTAAATGCTCCCGTTCGGGCCGATCGCGACTCCCACCGGCGAGACGAGACGGGTCCGTCCGGCCGTCGACACCTTCCGGTATCGCTGGGCCTTGCGATCGAACAGGTGGACGGCCTGGGCCGACGGGTCGGCCACGCAGATCTTCTCGGGATGAGCGCTTAAGCCGAAGGGTCGGAGCATCCGCTCGTCATCGGGACCGGCGATGAATTCCCACAACCGCTCGTACCAGGCCTTCCGAAATCCCAGGTCGGCCGCGCTCGAAATCGATCCTACGTACTCGATCCGCGCGGGGTCGGGCGGCGACGGCCAGACGAGCCGAATCTCCGGAGCGGCCTCGGGGGAGGCGGCGGCCGCCGGAAAAACGAAGCAGGCAGCGGACCCCGCCGCCAGGATCGCCATCACGATTTCTCGAGTCCGAGTCAACCCGATCCTCCCCCACTTAAATTGAAAATTGTAAATTGAAAATTGTAAATTGGAAATTGTAAATTGGAAATTGTAAATTGGAAAACAAAAGACAAACACCACAATTTTGAAATTTACAATTTACAATTTCCAATTTTCAATTCTTGTCTTGGTTTCTACTTTCTCACAATCACCGCCTGGTCCGCGATGTCATCCTCGTCGTCCGCCGCGTGGTGGGGCACGCCGTCTGGGGCGGGCTTCCTGAGAAGGCCTCCGATCAACCCGCTAGCAGCGCCAGCCGTCCGCCACTTGCTGAAGGCTCGTCCTCGCCCGGCGCAAGTCGGCGAGAATCGCGGCCCCCGGCCGGCCTCCCGGCCGGGCTTCCATCTCGTCGAGGAGCGCCTCCAGTTCCTTGAGCGAGGCCTCGATCGTCCGCTTGTCTCTCCCCAGCCGCGCCCACAAGGCGTCGATTTCGCGGCCGAGCCCGGTCCCGAATACGTCCGGCACGTCGGGACGCCCGCGGACCGGGCCGCTTCCTCCCCGCGTGAGACCGGCCACGCCGTCGACGACCGTCGCGAGCGGTCCGAAGACCCGGCGGGAGATGAGGACCGCGGCCAGCGCGCCAGCCAGCAGAATGAGGACGACGGCCGCTCCGTTGACGGCCAGGAGCGACGGCAGGAGCATCTCGCCCGTCGTCGTGACAGCCAGGTGGGATCGGAAGAGGGAGTCCTCGATCCGCGATCTCAGGATATAGTACAGGACCGTCCCGCTCGCGGCCAGCCCCGTGGCCGCAATGCCGGCGAACAAGGCGATGAACCGACTCTGGAACGGACGGTTCACGTAGATCTGCCGCCTTCGGCGTGCGGCGGCCCCGGAAACGTCTACTTGATGTGGCACGTGAGGCATAGCCGGCTCCGTTCGTTCTTCATGACCAACTGCGCCGGGAGGGTCGAATAGGGACTGTGGCACGATCCGCAACCCACCCTCCCGGAAAAGAGGCGGACGGCGGGATCGATCGCTCCCGGAGGACGGAACCCCCGCGTCCGGAGAGACGCGGCCTGGTAGTCCACGCCGACGGGGTGGCTGACGCCCGTTCGAGGCCCGTGGTCCCACGTTCCCGCCGTGGCCACGCGCGCGGACTTCGCGATCGTGTCGTCGTGGCACTGAAGGCAGTTCTGCGACAGCGAATCCACCGGCTGGCCCCGCGGATCTTCGATGAGACGTGTGCTCCGGCGTACATGGGCCGATTCCATCCCCGTCCGGTGCTCTTCCCGCCCTCCGCGGCCGAAAAGGACCTTGTGACAAGACAGGCAGAAGCTCCTTCCGCGTCCCTCGTGGCGGAGCATGAATGGACGCTCCGGCTCCGACGTCCCCAAGTGTGTCTTATGGCAAGTGACGCAAGTGACCCGGCCGGAGTCGTCCAGCGGGAAGTCGTGCGGAACCGCGAACGTGGGGACCATGCCCACCGGGTGCGAAAGGGAAACCGCTTCGCGGTGGCACGATTCGCACACGCGGCCGATCTCTCCCCGGACGGCGAGCGGTCCCCCCGCTCTTCCGGGATCTCCCATGTGGCAGTCCTGACAGCGGCCGTCGAAGCGGTGGCCATCTCTAACCCGCCCGTCCGCCCGCACCGTGGCCATGACGGCCGCCACGAGCCCCAGACCGACCAATAGCGTATATCGAGATCCCCTGGGCATCCTCATACTCCGATCTTATCGGTCGTTTCCCGAGAGGCTTAACAGGCTGCTGAGAAACAGCAGCCTGCGCGCGGTGCAGGGATGCACCGCCAAATCGTGAATATTTGAAGTCGAGCGATTTGAAAGACTTGCGCGAATTCACTTCGCGCAAGTCGTAGCTGAAAAAGCCATGGATGGACTTTTTCGGCATCCTGTTAAGACCACCGGCCGTCATTCCACCGCCCACTTCTCGATGTCCAGGCGGACCGCCCCCACTGAAGTCCGCAAGCGGCTTGCGAGATCCGGATCCGGTCTGCCGCCGGCCCCACCCTCTTCGACCCTCTTCTCGAGTTCGGCCAAGACCCCGGTCAGATCCCGGAGCCGCCCCACCTGGAGGCGAAGATCGAGCATCGCCTCGTTCAACGCGCCCGCCAAGGCCGTCACCTGGTCCCCGGCTCTCAGGCGGACCGACCCCCCGATGTCGCCCCGCGCCGCGGCCCCGAACCGCTTCTCCAGCCGGACCAGCGGGCCCGCGATCCCGTGCGAGACGTAGAGCGCGATCCCCGCGACGGCGAGACCCGCCGCCGCGAGTTGAAAAAGAGCGCTGTAAACGAGCGACGCGGACAAGGCCGCATCGACCCGCTCGATTACGCGAATCCCCTCCCCGTAGGTCGGGCCGATCCGGAAGTTGTTGGTGATGTAAAACGCGGCCCCCGACGCGAGGGCGGCGGCGGCGACAGAAAAACCGAACTTGAGGAAAAAGGCGATCCTGAATCGCCAGGAGAGGACGTGATCGGTGTGCGGCGTTTCCATGGGTTCGCTCACTCCCGGGCTACAGGGCCCTGCTCATTTTGAAATAGAAAGACTCGCGACCCGAACGGCTTTGCGGGTAGTCGTCGAGATAGAGCCGGTACTCGGCCGCCAGCGTGACGAGCCGGATTCGGTACGAGAGCAGAGACTCGACCTGCGTCGTCACGCGGCCCCCGTCGGCGTAGTCGTTCCACTCGCGGCGGACGCTTCCCGAGAGATCCAGGCCCCTCGCCACGAAGAGCTTGGCCCGCGCCTCGCCGAACGTCTGCTCGCTCCGGGCGCCGTCGGTATCCTGCCGGGAGTACCCGCCTCGGACGGTCAGGACCGCCCAGCCGAGTCCATAGTCGAAACCGGACGAGACGGCCCGCCGCGTATACTCCCGGCGCTCGGTCGGATACGCTTGAGAACCGGACGACACGTCTCCTTCCGCGTGAAGGGAGAGAGACGCCGTGGGGGTCGCGGCGGCCGTGACGCGCGCCGTCTGATCCCACCGGCTGTACCCGTCCCCGACGGAGGACTCGTCGAAACTCGCGCTGTATCCCGCCCCAAGCTGAAGTCCCGACCAGCCGCGCGTCGCCGCCCCCAGGTTGAGGGCGTGGCTTAAGATGCCGCCGTCCCCCTGCTGCCCATGCTGCAAACCGTACGACAGCGAATACCCCCCGGTCAAATCCAGCGCACCCGCGGGAACCGACAAGGTCGTTCCCAAACGAAGCGTCTCCGTGTCGCTGGAAGCGTCGGGAGAGTCCGTCCACGCTGCCGTGATCCCCGAAAGGACGGCCCACCAGGGCTTCACGCGATACGTCGTCCCGGCGGCGAGATTGTGGTTTCGAACCGTTGTCGTTCCGTAATCGAGCTGGGAAAAACCGTACGTCGCCTGGGCGTCCTGCCGGGGGCTCGGCTTGAGGAAGAGGCCGCCCGTCGCCGTCAGAAGGCTCAGAAAATTGTCCTCACGGTAGTGCGACAGGAACTGAACGCGGACCGCATCGGAGAAGGCCTTCTCCGCGTTGAGATTGGCCGTATGGACCTTGTTCTCCGAGACGCCCGCCAGGTTGCTTTCCACGTCCTCGTAGCGGTAATCGCCGGCCGTATCCCACCCGCCCAGCTTATGCTTGAAGTCGATTCCGGCCGTCCTTCGGTCCTCGTCGCGCTTGTCCTCGGCCTGGTCGGAAACCAGAGTGGCTTTCTCGGCGAACACGTTGATAGTCGGCCACGAGGACCGCCGGAGGCTCGCCCGGGCTCCGACTGCGTCCGACGTTACCCTGAAGGGAAGATTCGAAAAAGTCGTGCTTCCCATGTCCGACGTCTGACGGTTCGCGTAGAGGGTCACCGGAAGCGTCCCGTACGGCAGGAACGTCCCGCTCAGGTTGTACCCGAGGTCGCTGTGCTCGTAGTCGGCCAATCCCCCGTCCGTCCCGCGGAAATCGACCTTCGCGTTCTGCAAAGAAACGCCGAGCGAATAGGCCAACAGGCGGGGGTCGAGCAGATAGGTCGAGAGGCCGAGCGAATACCGCTGCTGAAACGTGGAGTAGGAGACGCCCGGCTCCGACCGGTCCCTGGAATCGAGGTAGGACAACTGGACCTCCCCCCCCACGTCGTATCGGCCCAGCGAGAAAGCCCACGCCTCCGCCGGGCCGCCGTTTGCCGCGCGGAATCCGAGGAAGAGAGCGGCGACTAGGGCGAGCCTGACCGCCGCGGCCCTGAGGAAGAGTCCGCTCCCTGATCGACGTACCGGATCGTTGCCCGCGTCGAAAGCGTTTCGATCCAGGCCTGGAGCCGGTCCTGTCGCGCCAAGTCTCCGAGGTCGCGTATCAGCTTCCCCTTGATCGAGTCGAATGACCGTCGTGTCTCCGGAACGCGCGCCTCAACTTTGAGAATGTGGAAACCGTAGATCGTCTCCACGGGATCGCTCACGACGCCCGGTTTGAGGCGAAAAGCCGCTTCCTCGACGGCGGGCATGAGACGCCCCTTGTGGACGAGGCCCAGATCGCCGCCCTGTTCCCGCGACGGATCGTCCGATTCGGACCGGGCCAGCGCAGCGAAATCGGCCCCCTTTTTTATTCGAGCCGCAAGATCGAGGGCCTTTCGGCGCGCCGCGTCGCGGCCTTCCTTGATGGCCGGGTCACGCCGCACGAGGATGTGCCTCAGGCGGACATTTTCCGGCTCGTTGAAGCGATCCGGGTTCCGCTCGTAGAACCGCCGCGCCTCTTCCTCGCTCACCCGGACTTTTTCGTCCACCTCCCGGCGGACGGCCTTTTCCACCAGGATCTCGCGCTCGATGCGCTTTTGGACCGAGGCCGGCGTCAGGCCGCGCGCCTGGATCGCCTGTTTGTACGCTTCCGGACTCGGATACCGGCTCCGAACCTGTTTGAGCCGCGCCGTCACCTCCGCCGGTTCGACCTTGATCCCCGCCGCGCGCCCCGCCTGGACGATCAGTTCCTGTGCCACCAAACCCTTCGCCGCGTCAAGCCAATACTTCTGTTTCTTCTCGGAGGACACCCCGCCGTGCATGGACCCGCCTGGAAGCTTCCCGGAGAGGGCCTCCTCTACGTCCCGGACCATGATGGGAACGCCGTTCACGTACGCCGCGACCTTGTTTTCCTTGCCCTGCTCTGGCGGGGCGGCCAGAGCCCCCAACGGGAAAAGGGCGGAGGCCAGGACAGCCCCCGCCCACAACGATCTCATCGTTCTCTTCATCTCCGAAATCGTCCGCCAGTCCCCCGCGCCGGTCGCGGGGCTCACGCGAACTTGAAGATCCCGCGCACCGATCTCCCGCTCCGCCCTTCCCGGACCCGCCTTACTTGATATGGCAGGTCGTGCAGAGGGCGCTCCCCGCGTTCGCTTTCCTCAGGAACATTCCATTGGTGCTGTCGTGCGGGTTGTGGCACGAAGCGCACTCGACCTGGTCCTTCGCCGTCCCGTAGAACCTGAGACCCGCCGTCGTCACGGAGGCGATCGTGTTGAAGGCGGGATCCTTCGTCGGATCGTACGTGACGGAGATCGGATGGTCGTCCCTCAGGTCCTGGCCCAGGTTGCTGATCTTCCCGCTCGGGAAAACGTTCCCCGGCCCGGCGCCGATGAAGGTATACCCGGCGCTCGGCGGATTGCCCGTCGGGAACCCGGCCCAGGTCGTCCCCGAACCCGGCGTGTTGCGGAGGGCGTCGAGGGCGATCGTCCCGTCATGGCAGGAGAGACACGCCAGCGAGACACCCTGGGGGCTTCCCGCGATCGTCATGTCGATCGTCGGGCTCGAATACATCGTGAACGGGCCGGCCGGCATCGCCCGGTTCCAGAGCGGGGCGTCGGGCGACGCGCCGTGCGGCGTATGGCAGAAGACGCAAACCTCCTGCGTGTTCGTCTGGTAGATCGCGTTCGTGTTGAGCGAGAGATTATGTTTCGTGGCGGACACGTTGTCCAGCGCCCAGGCCTGTCCTCCCGCGATCAGACCCAGAGCAACGGCTGTTGCAAAAACCCTTCCTGTTCTCATCGTCCATCCCTCCCTAATAGGGGTTGATCGAATCCCTTCGCCCTGAGGGGCAGCGCAACTCCGTGCGCCGAGCGCCGTTGCTCGGATTCCCTCGCATGGGTACGATGCAATTCCAAAGCCAATTCGCGCTTCGCCTTCATCCTCGCGAAATCCCTTTTTTCACAAGGAGTTTCATAGGTCCAGCCTCACATCCTCCAGATTTGCCTGGACCCAATGGCTCAGATCGCGCAGGAAGATGCGGGATATCCCCACGTTTCTCAGCCGCCAGACTTGGGCGTGCCGCCCCGCTCCTCCTTTTTCTTCCTCTCCTCGTAACTCTTGCCCATGAACTGGAATACGTTCACCCGGTGGTTGTACTGATCGGCCACGTAGATTCTGTCCGTGCGGTCGATGAAAAGACCCGCCGGAAGCCAGAATTCGCCCCTCTTGTTCCCAAACCGGCCAAAAAAGAGCAGGAGCCGCCCCGCCTCGTCGAAAATCTGGACGTTGTTGAAGGCGGAGTCGACCACGTAGACGTGCCCTTCGCTGTCGACGCCGATCCCTTTCGGCCGCGCGAACTGGCCGAAGGAGTCTCCCAGCTTCCCGAATGCCCTGAGGAACTTCCCGTCCGGATCGAAGATCTGGACGCGGAAGTTCATCGAGTCCATCACGTAGAGGCGCCCTTCCCTGTCCAGGGTGAGGTTCGTGGGATAATTGAATTCCCCTTCCTTCTCTCCCCTCTGCCCGAACGCGAAGAGGATCTCCCCCTGGACGTTGAAGACGGTGACCCGGTGCTTTTTCGTATCCACGACGTAGATCCGTCCCAGGGCGTCGTTGACCCCGATCCCCACGGGCTGCTCCAGCTCTCCCTTTCTCCCCATGGCCGAGAGGAACTTCCCGTCGGGCCCGAAGACAACGATGCGGTCCTGGTCCGTGTCCGCGACGTAAAGATTCCCATTCTTGTCCAGCGCCACGCCGACGGGCTTCCGGAGGGCGCCCTTTCCCTCGTCCCCGAGGACGTCGAGCTTGTTGGCGACCGGATCGAACTTCAACACGCGCCCCCAGCCCGTATCGGCGACGTAAACCCTCCCCTCGACGTCGGCCGCGACCCCGTAAGGCTTCGACAGCTTTCGCACGAGCTCCGGCCCCAGGAGGGCGCGCGAAAGCTCCTTGCCGGTCGTCTTCTTCTCCACGTCGGATTCCGACGAGATCGAGCGCACGAACCTGATCCTCGGGGCTTCCGGCGGAACGGGCCAAACCAGTTCCTCCTCCACCGTGGGCGCCGTCGCGCATCCCGCCGCGACAAAAACCGCAACGGCCGCTCCGATGAAAGAGCCCCTCACGGGACGTCGCAAAACGGTTCTCCCCCTCTCCCGACTCTTCACAGGTTCTTCCGGATCGAATGACAGCGACGGCAGTTCGTCTCCGTCTTCGTCTCGAAGGCGACCGTTCCGTGACATCGCCCGCAGAACTTTCCCTGCCAGATGTCCCGCATGGACATCGGATTCGCGCCGATCTTGGGCTTGAAGATGGACGGATGACAATTCTTGCAGTCGAGCCAGAAGTTGTGGATGTCGTGGGGGAAGAGCACGTCCGCCATCATCGCGGCCTTGACCTTGAACGGAATGAAGTTTGGAAACGGCTCATCCGGACGGCCTCGAACCGGTTCGCCCGGGAGCGAGTCCTTCGGCCGGAGAACGCCGTCGTAGACGGCCTTGGCCCAGTTGACCTGCCCGAAGTGGTCCTTGGGGAGATCGGCCCATGCCGCCGGGACCGCCCCCCTTCTCGGTTGGGCCCGGAGAACGCCGTAGCGGTCCATGATCTCCCGGTACGCCGCGAGAAAATCTTCCTGCGAGGTCCGGCAGTCGGCGGCGAAGACGCCCGTCGGACACGGTTCGAGCCGCGAGGAGTCGGAAGACGCGCAGGACGCGAGGAAAAGGCCGAGGAGGCCGGACGCGGCCGCCCGGAGAGATCCGTCGGTCAGCATTCTACCCTCACTTCGCCGCCCGTGACTTTGGCTTCGCATGACACCTCGTGCAGTCGGTCAGTGGAAACGCCACCTTGTTGTGGCAGGCCCCGCAGTGTCTCCCCTGGATCATCTCCCGCATCGACATCGGGTTCGCCCCGCGCGCCGGGACGAAGTGCTTCGGATGGCACGAATCGCATCCGAGCCACCACGTATGGATCGAATGGGGAAAGATCACGTCGTCCAGGAAATCGCTCTTCGTGGGAATCACGACGTCCAGGTCGAGCCCGGGAGGTTCCCCGTCGCCCGGACGGATCGACGACTTGGGCTGAATGACTCCCTTTCTGAGCGCCTGGGCCCAATCGACCAATCCGAAGCGGTCCTTGGGCAGGGCCTGGTTCTGGAGCGCCAGCGGATGCCACGCATGCCCTTTCCGATACGCATCGCTCACGGGGTGCTCCGCGTCCCCTCCCCGGCCGGCCGCCCTCCCATGAGAATCCAGGTAGATCGAATCCGGGACCGCTTGACCGGCACCTGCCGCCTCGGGTCGGGAGGGTCCTGCCGGCGGGGCTGGATGCTGAAAAAGTCCATCCATGGCTTTTTCAGCCACGACTTGCGCGAAGTGAATTCGCGCAAGTCTTTCAAATCGCTCGACACCGAATCTTCGCGCCATCTTCGAGATTGGGCGGTGCATCCCTGCACCGCGCGCAGGCTGCTGTTTTTCAGCAGCCTGCTACCTTTTCGGAACGGCGGCCGGCGCCGGTCCTTTCGTCCCCGCGTCGGCGTGGCATCTTTCGCAATACAGCGGCTCCCAGGACACGATCCCGTTGTGGCATACGCCGCACGAGCGCCCCTGGACGATCTCCTTCATGGAGATATCGTTGGCGCCCCGTTGCATCGCGAAGATATCCTCGTGGCAAACCTTGCACTTGAACCGGATCCGGTGAAACCAGTGCGGAAAGACGACCGGCCCGACGCCGGCCTTCTCCATGCTCTCTTTCTTGGAGTCCAGGATAACGTCGCCGTATTCACCCCAGACAACTGGAGGAGCCAGGAGAACGGCCGCGAGCATCGCCGATGCCGTTCGAAGCGACAGGGAACGGCGGAAAAACGTTCCCGAACGATGGGACGTTCCATTCCTCTCCGGGTGCGGCTGGGAGCCGTGACGAGAAGGCTGGACCGGTCTATAGGGGATCACGTCGTCCGTCTCCCTTAGGTTCCCCCATCAGGAAAGGGGGAGATTGGATTGGCGGGGGGGTGCGATCGACAAAACGCGGCTTGTCGCCTCGCATACGGAAAACAGATCGGATCGTCGGACCTGTCAAGCCAAAGTTTTTCCTCCTCCAGCCTCGGTCGACGACCAGGCAAAGTCATTTGCTCTTACCCAAGTGTTCCACAAGCACGAACTTGGGCCGCGGCTGGGCGTTGACGTAGGCCGCGATGTCCAGTGCGTCCTTGTCGCTCAGGTTTGGGTTGCCCAAGGGCATGGCGTTCTTGAGGAAAGTGGCCAATTTGAGGTTTTGCGACAAGCCCGCGCCGCTGTTGTAGGACTTGGGACCCCACAGCGGCGGGAATTTGCCCACGCCCGCCCCATCGCTGGCGTGGCAGACAACGCAGGTGGAGGCGTATAGAGTTTTGCCGCGCTCTGCGTCGGCGGTGGCCGGGTCGATCTTCAGAGACGGTTGCGAGTTGGGGCCGAACGGGCCTTTCAGGCTCATTTTGACGGGATAACCTTCCGACAGCCAGGTGATGTAGACGGAGATTGCCACTGAGACTTCGCTGCCGTTGGGCGGGCGCATCCCGTTCATGCTGCGCATGAAGCAGTTGAGATTGCGGTCTTCCAGGGTAATGGTCTGTTTCTCCCGCGGCGTGAAGGTGGGGTAGGCGGAGGCTGCCCCGAGAAAGCTCAGTGCCTTGGGGTTGGTGCCGCCATCAAGATGGCAGGAGGTGCAGTTGAGGCTGTTGCCCACGTATGGCCGGCTCAGGGGATGGGTGCCGGTGTTGTTGACGATGTCGCGCCCCAGGGCGACCATCTTGCCAAGCTCGCCCGGCGGCAACTCGGTAGGGATCGGCACCGCCAGGGACTTGACGGCTCCACCCTCCTGCGCCGAAACGGCGCCCGCGGGGACGATCATCAGCGCCAAGGCCAACGCGCGTCCCAATACCGCTTTGAGCATCGAATTTCTTTTCATTCTTGACTTCTCCATAAGTTCCGCCGTGTTGACAGTCACGGGCAATCCGACTTCCCCTAACCGAGCTGTCCATAATCGGGCTCGAACAGAGTGCAAGCCGGACAGAAACAGGTTGACCCCGATAAGGGGATTTATTAAGGGTCTCAAAATAGCATGGACACGTTCTTACAAAATCTCCCCTCCCCCTCTTTTTCAAAGAGGGGTAATTCCTCCCTTTGGAAAAGGGAGGTCAGGAGGGATTTGGCGAATGAACCGCGCAGTGCGCCGCAATCCCCGCCCCTTGGGGCGGGGTCAAGGCGCGCGAATGCAAATAACGATAAGTACCTCAGAGGTCGGAGAATCCCCGCCTTTCAAGGCGGGGTTCTTCAACGTAGTCCCTATTCTTGGACTGTTAATATTGTTCGATGGGAACGACAGGTCGGGAGGTCCTCCGAAGTATGCTTCGTTGCCGGCGGATTCAGGGCGATCGTTTTCGCAAGGCTAAAGCCTTGCCCTGCATTTCCCATCTTTATTGTAGGGCAACCCTTTAGAGTTGCGAATCTAGAACGTGAAAAGGGGACCCCGGGGCCGTTTTCCCCCCGAAAGACTGCCCCAGAGGTCCCCTTTCACTAGGCTCCAGCCAGCGCCCGCGTTTCCAAACCGTTCCGTCCCTCTTCTCTCTCACTTGATGTGGCACGTCTTGCAAAGAGAACTGTTTGCATTGGACGTGCGCAGAAAAGGCGGAACGGCCGGATCGTGAACGTTATGGCAGGAAGCACACTCAACCCGTCCCGAGTAAAGCTTCACGCCGTTCGGAAACTTGTCGCCGACGGGCGCGTTGAATCCCACGGCATGATTGGACCCATCGGCCTCGGAATAAACGATCGAGATCGGATGGTCGTCGCGAAGATCGGTGGTCAGGTACTTGACGACGGCGTTGTGGGGGTATGGATTGGGCGTCCCGTGGCAGGCCGCGCACGATCCGCCCGGCGACGCATTCGCCTGTCCCGGCGCGCTCATCGCGTAATGGTAGGCGGCCGGCGGCTTTCCGTACCAACTGCTCGCCACTGCCCCCGAACCGGGCTGGTTCCGGACGGAGTCGACGGCGATCGTCCCATCGTGGCACGAAAGGCAAGCCAGCGAAATCCCGGTCGGCGTTCCAGGGACCGTCGCCTCCATCGTCGGGCTCGCGTACATCTGGTACGGTCCCGTAGGCGTGTTCCGGTTCCAAAGCGGCGCGATGTCGCTCGCCCCGTGAGGCGTGTGGCAATAGACGCACACCTCGCCGTAGTCGTTCATCTCGTTCTCCATCCCGCTTCCCATGAACTTGTTGATTACGGATGAGAGGTCGTGCTTTGAACCGACGATCGACCCCGCTTCCACACTGTCTCCCACGGCGAGAAAGCCGAACCACACAGCCGTCACGATAAGCCGCCGAACCATCCTTCCCAGAGGATACCTCCCTTCCATGGCTGATCCCCCAAAGCACACCCGGCGGTTTCGCAATTCGCGTACCGAGGAAGGTCCAAAGAGAATCCCTGACATTGCGAGGAGTTACGGACGGGAACCGGAGAAACGCGGCCTTAAGACTATCTTCCCTGCGAGATTTCACGCGCAACGTGGTTGAAACGGCGCACGATCCCCTCGCCGGGGGGGGTTATTTCTTATGGCAAGTGCGGCAAAGGTCGAGCCGCCGCGTGACCCCGAAATTCCAGAGAAACTTGGAGAGCGAGGCGTGTGGATTGTGGCACGAGGCGCAAGAGAGGTCCTTTCCCGGTCGGGTCGGGTCGGGCCGGCCCCGCGTGGGGTGCGTCTCCCCGAAGACGAATCCCGCAACGACGTGGCGGCCATCCGCCTTCTCGGCGTGGCAGGCCGTGCACAGGTCCCAGACGGGCTTCTTGAGCCAGAAGGGGTTGTCCGTTCCGTGCGGACTGTGGCAGATCGTGCACCTGCCCGTCGACGTCGGACCGTGGATGAAGGGGAGCTTGTTCCTCTCCTCCGCCTGACGCCGGTGGCACTCGTAGCAAAGCTTGCTGTTGGGCTGGGCGGTGGCGTACCGGACCGGCCGGCTCTCCGAATCGTGGCACGCAAGGCAGTCCCACACCGCCGCCGGGCCGTGCGCCTCGCGAAAGGCGACGATCTTCCGGTGACAAGCGTAACAAGAAGACATCCTGGGTTCGGACGGTTTCCGGTCCCCCGGTGACGGTTCCATCCGGTGACATCCCGCGCAACGCCGCTCGTTCTCCGGCGTGTGGAACGGCTTGCCCGCGAAACCGGGCGGCGCGCTCCGGGAGCCCGGATTGAGCAGGGAGCGGACGAACACCTGGACTTGGCGGACCTCGCGGACCTCGGCCCGCCGGTCCCCGCCGGGGCCCGACGCCTCCACCCTGAGTGTCACCGGGCCGGGTTCCACGCGAAGGCCGCGGCACAGAAAGTTTCCGGCGTGGCCTTTTTCCGCGAGATCGATCGTCTCCGCGAGCCGCCCGTTCACCTTAATCTCGATCCGCTCGACCGGCGCGGGCGGCCGCTCGGCGACGAGGTTCAGAAATGGAACGTCATCGAACAGTGTTCCCTCGGAAGGGAAAACGATCTCCCACGACTCCGCCGCCGCCGGAAAAATAAGGACCGCCGTCCAAGCGATCAGCGCCGCGCCGGGCCTCATCAAAGATAACCGTACTTCTTCATCCGGTACCGGAGAACGTCCCGCGTGAGATGGAGAAGCCGCGCCGCCTTGACCTGGTTCCCGGCGGCCAGCTTGAGCGCCTGACCGATGAGCTCTTTCTCCACTTCCTCGAGCGACACGCCCTGTTCGGTGACGACGATCGTCCCCCGCGCCTCCGGCGCCGGCGGACCGGGCGACGCGATCTCGGGTGGAAGGTGCGCAGGCAGAATGAACTGGGCGTTCTCCAGGATGATCGCTCTCTCGATGACGTTCCGGAGTTCCCGCACGTTTCCCGGCCAGTCGTACGCGGCGAGGAGCCGTTCCGCCGACGGGTCGACACCCCGGACCGGTTTCCGGCACTCCCGGCTGAACGCGTCGACGAAGTGGCGGACGAGCAATGGGACGTCCTCCCGCCTCTCGCGGAGCGCCGGGAGACGAAGGGGAATGACGTTGAGACGGTAGAAGAGATCCTCGCGGAACGCCCGCGCGCGCGCCAACTCCGCCAGGTTCTTGTTCGTCGCGGCGATGACGCGCACGTCTACCCGGATGTCACGCGCGCTCCCGATCCGCCGGAACGTTTTCTCCTCGATCGCCTTCAGGAGCTTCGGCTGGAGGCCGAGCGGCATGTCGCCGATCTCGTCGAGGAAGACGGTCCCGCCGTCCGCGAGCTCGAACAACCCCCGCCGCATCGTCTTCGCGTCGGTGTAGGCCCCGCGCTCGTGGCCGAACAGCTCGCTCTCGACCAGGGTCTCGGGCAGCGCCGAACAGTTGATCTCGACGAATGGGAACTCCCCCCGGGCGCTCTGGTAATGGACGATCTTCGCCGCCAGGTCTTTTCCCGTTCCGGTTTCCCCCTGGAGGAGGACCGTCGCCGCGTCGGTCCGGGCGATCTTCTCGATCGTCTCTTTCACGGTCCGAATCGACGGGCTCTCGCCGACCATTCGATCGAGGCCGTAGCGCCGGCCCTGCTCCGACCGGAACCGGGTCACCTCCCCCTTGAGCGTCCTGCGCTCGAGCGCGTTGGCCAGCAGGACGGTGATCCGCTGGATATCGAACGGCTTCTCGACGTAGTCGTAGGCGCCCAGCTTCATCGCGGCCACGGCCGACCCGACGCCCCCATGGGCCGTAATCATCACGACCGGGACGTCCGGGTCGATCTCGCGGATCGCCCGAAGGACTTCGATCCCGTCCATCCCCGGCATCTGGATATCCAGGAGGACGGCCTCGGGGAGAGCGTCCTGGACGATCTGAACGGCCTCCCTTCCGTTGCTGGTCGTGATGACCTCGTACCCGTTCTTCTCGAGATGCTGTTCCAGCGACCAGCGGATCAAGTGCTCGTCGTCGACGACGAGGACCCTAGGCGTGGGCATTCCGCGATCCCTCCGACGTCCTGTCCGGCACGGGCAGGAACACCGTGAAACAGCTCCCGCGTCCCGGCTCGCTGGAAACGGCGATCATCCCCTGGTGCAGGCGCAGGATCTGGCGGCAGATCGACAGGCCCAGACCCGTTCCCTGCGCCCTCGTGGTGAAGAACGGCTCGAAGATCTGCCCCAGGCTCTCGGATGGGATTCCCACGCCGTTGTCCTGGAACCGGATCTCCACCCACTCGGGACGCTCCGCGTCGAGGTCCGTGACCGCCACCTCGCCCAGGTTCCGTTCGTCGTACCGTTTGACCGCGGTCGACACCTCGAGGACGCCCCCGTGCGGCATGGCCTGGATGGCGTTCAGCGAAATGTTGAGAAAGACCTGGTGCATCTGCTCCGGGTCCACGAAGATCGGCAGGTCGAGATCGTCGTACCGGGTCTCCACGTGCACCCGATTCCGCTCGGCCACGTGGCGGACGAGGAAGAGGGACCGTTCCAGAACGTCCCTCGCGTTCGTCCAAACGAGCCGGGGCGAGGCCGGCCGGCCGTAGGACAAAAGGTTCTTGACCGTGCGGTCGACTCGAACCACTTGCTCCTGGATCTCATCGAGGATCTCGGGAGGCGGGTTTCCTTCACGCTTCGACAGGATCTGGATGGCCCCGCTGATTCCGGCCAGGGGGTTCTTGATCTCGTGCGCGATGCTCGAAGCCAGCTCGCCGATCGAAGCCAGCCGGTCCGCCCGCTCCATCTGCTTGTAGTGGTATTCTTCCAGATCGCGCCGCGTCCGCTCGACCTCGCCGACCATGGAGTTGAACGCGCTCCCGACGATCCCGAATTCATCCTTCGTCTGGATCGCCACGCGGGCGGACAGATCTCCGTCGTGCACCTTGCGAATCGTCCCCAGGAGCCGCCCCATCGGCCGGTCGACGATCCGCGTGTGAATTCCCGCGCCCGCCGCGAGCACCAGGACGATCAGAACGACGGAAGAAAGGAGAAGCGTCTTTTCCATCCGCGCGATCTCGGCGTCCCACTTGTCCATCGAGGCCTCGACGCTCAGGATCCCGCGGATCTCGTGGTTCGAGCCGTGACAGGCATGGCACTTCGGCTGGTTGTAAATGGGCGTGAGGATGTGGAAGATCGTCCGGCCGTCCCGGACGTCCGTGAACACGCGGGCCGGACCCTCGGACCGATGGCGCGCCAGGGCGGGTCGATCGAACCCCCCGATCTCCTCCCGCCGGGCGGAGTGAAGGATCCGGCCGTCGACTCCCAGGATCCGGATCGACGCGACCTCCCCGTGGGCCGCAAACGTCTCGATCAGGTTCTGGACCTCCCGCCCCTTCCCCTCCAGCATGATCGCGATGATCCCCTTCTTGGCCGTCTCGACGAGGAGCTCGGCCCGCTCCCGGCCGGACTCGAACATCAGGGCGGAATGCGTGCGGAGGTTGAGCCAGAGGAAGACCCCCGAGAACAGGACCAAGAGCGAGAGGAACGAAACGAGGAACTTGACCTTCAGACGGGATACGCCCGCATCCATGTCAAAACCGCGCTCACGCACCATGTGATCGTTTGACTCCGCGCGAAGAAAGGCGCACCGGTCGGGAGTCCTTCCGAAAGGGGGTTCGGCGGCGATCCGGGGGGAACGAAATGAAAGGTTCCGGATGCCCTGCACGGATGAAGATATCCCAAAAACTAGAATCCGGCAATCAGTTCGACGGCCTTCCGGTAATCGGCCGCGGCCTGCTTGAGGTCTCCCATCGCCTCGATCGTCTCCGCGGAGAGCTCGAACGACTCCGCGTTGTGCGGATTAAGCGCCTGGGAGAGACGGCACTCTTTGATGGCGCCTTCGCGGTCCCCGATCTGCTTGAGCGCGCGTCCCAGGTAGCAGTGGGCCGGCGCGTACTCCGGATCGCGCCGGACGACCTCGGACAGGATCCTCGCCGCCTCCTCCGTCCGTCCCTGGGCGAGACGGGTTCGGGCCAGATCGCTTTCGAGCGCCCCGTTCTTCGGCATCCGCTCCAGGGACCTGGCCGCGAGCGCTCCCGCCTCCTCCAGCCGGCCCGCTCCCCTCAGGAGCCGCGCGAGAAGCAGGACGGGCGGAACGAACCCGGGATCGCGGTCCGCCGCCTTGACAAGGACGGCCCGGCCGGCCTCCGTCATTCCCTTTTCGATCATCTGCCGTCCCAGGTTGTACTCCCGGACCGCCCGTTCGTCGGGGTGGTAGGCGGGGACCGGCGGGGCGGCGGGCGGCCCCGCGCCGACGATCGACGAGATACGGTCGAAGAGCTGTTCTCCGCCGAGCAGGGAAAGCCCCGAGAGTTCGAACACGACGATTCCCTTGTCGTCGATCACGACGGTCGAAGGGACGGCCACGACGCCGTAGCGGTGAAACGTGGAAAGGCGCTCGTCCAGGAGAACGGGAAAAGCGATCTTGAGGTCGGCGGCGAACTTGCGGATCTTTTCGCGGTCCTCGGGTCCCATCGTCTGGTTCTCGACGTTGACGCCGATGAGCGCGAGGCCCTCCCCGCCGTGCTTCGCGTGGAACGACTGAAGGCGCGCGAGGAGCCTGGAAGAGCCGGGGCTCCAGGTCGCCCAGAACGCGACGACCGTTCCCTTTCGTCCGAGATTTTTCTCCAGAGCGAGCGGCTTTCCTTCGAGCGTCTTGAGAACGAACCCCGGGGCCTTCATCCCGGCCTGGACGTTCGTCAAAGCCCCCCCGGCCCGGGGCGCGAGAAGGAGAGACGCCCACGCGAGACAAGACATCGCGACGACCACGCGAGACGGCTTCATCGACGTCCTTCCCGCAATTTTCGAATGGCCGTCTTGTACGTTTCGGCGGCCTCCTTGAACCGTCCCTGGGCTTCCAAAACGCGGCCCAGCTCGTAGAGGGCCCGGACGGGATCGGGGTTGAGCGTCAGCGCCGCGCGGAGCCGCTCCTCCGCCTCCGGCCAGTTCTTCTCTCGGGCGAACGTCATGCCGAGACCCGTCTTGGCCTCGGGCAGCATCGGAGCGATCTTGATCGCCTCCTCGAACGCCCGGCGGGCCTCATTCAGCCGCCCCGCGGCCAGAAGGAGCTGCCCCCGCCGAACGTGGGCAACGGCCCACTTGGGCCGGAGCCGGACAGCTTCCTCCGCCTCGCGGAGGGCTTCGACCGTCTTCCCCTCTTCCTCGAGCCGCTCGGCTTCCTTCAAGCGGGTCATCGCGGCGTCCTCGGGAGGGACGTCGACCTTGACTCCCGGGCGGAGGATCGGCGGCTCTCCGCCCGCCCTCGGCGGGGCCCCCAGGAACAACGCGATCGAGACCCCCAGGGCGAGGACCGTCCGGCTCATCGGTTCACGACGGCCCTGTCACGGTCGTAGCCGCGGGGAACGTGGCATCCCGGCGCGCACCGGCCGCCGCTCTTTGTCTTCTCGTAGTTGATCGGGATCTCCCACGCGCCGAAGGGGACGGTCTCGCGTATCCGCTTCGGGCGCTTCGACGCGTGCAGCTCGTGGCAGGCCCGGCACGTCCGGCCTTTTTCCATCTTGTTCACGTGCTTGAAGTGCAGGTTCGCGTCGCCGTTCCGGAAGCCCGTCAGCGTCGTGGTCTGAGGATCCAGGACGAGCGTCTGCTCGTGGCAGTTGAAGCAGAGCGCGTACTTCTCCACCTCGAACGACGTGTAGAACTCCCGGGGAAAGAACTTCTTGAGGATCCGGAAGTTGTCGGACCCGTGCGGATTGTGACAGGCCGCGCAGTCCTTCTGCTTGATCGGACCGTGCCAGATCGGGTTCTCCTCGACCCACTTCTTCATGTTGATGATCTTCCCCGTGGGCGTGTCCAGCTCCTTGTCGTGGCACTTGAAGCAGAGATCCATGGGAGCCGCGGCGAGCTGTTTGGGAAGGTCCGCCACGTGCGGGTCGTGGCAGTTGACGCACGATTTCCCGAGCGAGAGGGCCTCGTGCTTCGTGCGCGCGGCCGCGACGTACTGCTCCTTGTCCTTGTGGCACCCGAAGCAGAGGGCCGGGACCGCCGCCTTGAGCTGAAACTGATGCGGGGTCGCGTGCGGCGAGTGACAGTTCGTGCACTTCTCCTTGACCGGCGGGTGCGTGTACTTCTTCGCGAGAAGGGCCTCCGCCTTGTCCGTGTGGCACATGAGGCAAAGATCGTTGCCCTTCTTTTCCGTCCGGAACGGGTACGGCGATTCGTGGGGATTGTGGCAGACCGTGCAGGCCCCCGCGGCGACGGGACCGTGAACGAACTTCTGGCTCGTCATGTTGTCCTGGTGGCAGGTGAAGCAGAGCTTCGCCGGCGGCTCGATCTTGAGTCTGAACTTGTTCGTCTGAGACTGGTGGGGATCGTGGCAGAAGGAGCACTGGCCCGCCTTGACGGGCGCATGAACGACCGCCTTGGTGTCCTTGCGAGGGTGACACATGTAACAAAGGTCGGCCCCCTTCTGAGCGTCCTTGAACGCGTGCTTCGCGGGATTCGGCTGGTTGTGGCAGAACGTGCACATCCCGGCCGCCACCGGCACGTGGACGAAGGGCGCCTTCCCCATCTTCTCGTGGCACTTCGCCGTCACGCAAGAGGCGGGGGCCGGCTCCGCCCCTTCGACCGCTCCGGCCATTCCAATCGACATCATCAGCCACGCGACGCCGACGATCCACGCGACCGCCAGCGATCGTCTCTCTCTCCAACCTCGCGCCTCGGCCGTCCGATTCTCAATTTTCAATTTTCAATATCCAATTTTCAATCGCCCTTCCCGACAGCATTGCCTTTATTGATCTTTGCAAAAGTAGGCGAATCTACGTTTGCAATCTCGGTGCCCTTTCGGCTCGTAAGTTCCCTCGCCGGACTCCCCCTGTTCCATGGGTATTCAGAGATTGGGCGGTTCTGCTCCCGCCAGGCACGGCCGGCCGCGACGTGGAATCGCGCACCCCTGAGGGAAATGGCTCATCAGCCCCTATCGACCCGATTTTCCAAGACGATCCAGCACGACATCCCCAGTCCTCGTCCCCCAATCGAATGCCTCCTCGAACAGAGAAAACCCAGAGAGATCCGAGTGGGCGAGATGGACTTGACCGGGGAGCGTCCTCACCGCATCCCTGAGGGCGCGTCCCCAGACGAACCCGACCTCCGGACGGACCATGGCGTGGCCGTAGAGCATCACGTCCAGCCGCTCGACTCGGGACGAGATCGCCGGATGCGCCCGCGCCAGGTCGGCCAGGACCCGGTCCTTGTGCGCCGCCCACGGCGCCCTGAGCATCTCCCGCCGGACCCCGGCGGGATCCAAGCCCGGGAACGACCGGTAGTACGTCAGCACGGTCGCCCCGGCGCCCGTGCTGAGGGATTGGTGCGTGGCCACCGTGTATCCGAGCGAATCGCTCTCGAAGAGCACGTTGTCCCAGGAGAGCGGCGCTCCCGCTCCAACCTCCGGCGGCCCGACCAGATGAAGATTGGCGACGAGCCACGGCGCGTACCGAAACGCCCCGACGAGAGCCGGGGAGCGTTCCCGCCAGGGGCGCCATATCCGCGCGGCCGCGAAGACGGGACACGCCAGGATCGCCTCCCGGGCCTCAACGCTGTACGTGGTGCCCCCGGCAACGTCGTAGACGTCCGCCCGGACGCCGCCGCCCGCCGGCTCGACATTGAAGACAAGCTGGCCCGGACGGACCCGGTCTTGCAGACCCTCGGCCATCCGGGCGACGAGCCAGCCGTTTCCTTCCGGCCAGGTCAGAACGTTGTCGCCGTATTCCGGATCGGGTTCTCGCGCGGCAAAGTAGTGAACCCCGGCCCACGCCGACGTCTCCTCCAGTCCCGCGCCGAAATCGTCCCGGCAGGCATATTCGACATACCAGCGGAGGCGCTGGGAGTTCCACCCGCGCGACGCGAGGAATCGCGCCATCGAAAGCCGGTCCAGGTCTCGAAACGCGCCGGGGGACCCGGCCGACCGCGGAATGGCAAACGCCCTGCGTCCCGCGCCGTCGCGCCACCTGCGATAGCGGTCCATCTCTTCCCGGAAAGACGCGAGCTGGGCCAGGTCCTCCTCGCTTGCGCCCGTGTGGGGAAAGATCCCCTCCTGCCAGCGGCCATGGATGAAAAGGCGTTCCTGGGGAGCGTGGCAGATGTGCCTTTCGTTGTAGACGGGTCGTCCCTTGCGGTCGTCCTTCTC
>JACPZO010000048.1 GCA_016195465.1 Nitrospirota bacterium | reverse complement strand
CCGCTTCGAAGAAGCCGAAACGGAATCCCGCGCCGTGCTTCGCGTCTCGGACGCCCCCGGCCGCGAAACGGCCGCGGTCGTCCTCGGGATGCTCGCGCTTCGGAGAGGGGAGGCGGGGCAGGCCGAGGAGTTGTTTCTACAAGTCCTCGCCGGTCATCCGGAGCACCCGCGCGCTCACGCGCTCCTCGGGGTCCTCCTGGCGCGGACGGGCAGGTCGGCGGAGGCCGCCGATCACCTTGTCTCGGCTCTTTTCGTCGAGCCGGAGATGGGCGATGCGGCGCGGGTCCTCCTTGCGCTGGCGTCCGATCCGGCCATCGGCTCAAGGGCAGAGGTGAACGCCGCGCTGTCCGGCTACGCGGCGCGAGTCGGGAAAGACGGAGAGTTCGCCCAGGCATGGGCGAAGCGAACAACGGCGGTGAATCGGTGAAGGGGTGAATCGATAAATCGGTGAATGGGTGAATCGGTGAATCGGGAAGGCACTCCTCCCGCATCCATCGCCCAAATCGCCATCGCCCAAATCGCTTGCCACGGCCGGGGGGCGGTGGTATCTTGTCGCTCATCCTCGGCACCCATCCAGGGGAAGCAGGAATGAAAGATCTGGTTCGTGAGGGCGCCCAAAACCTGGAAACTTCCCTCGGCGAGATTGTGCCGGCCCTCCTCAGGGTTTCCTCCGACTACCGCCTGGGGCGCGGCCAAGCGGCCAATTCCGGCTTCGGCCAATGCCTCGAGGCGCTTCGATCGGTCATCGAGCTGGTGGCGAAGTTCCGCGAAGTCTCGGCCAGCGGGGCCTTCCCGGACTTGCCGGTCACCCTGACGTTCGCCGGTCACGACCAACGGCTCCTGGGTCTCTTGAACGAGATGTCGACCGCCCAGCAAGGGCGGGACTGGATCTTTCTCGCGGACCTGATCGAGTACGAGTTGGTTCCTATTCTCAAGGAAATAGCGGGGGGCCTTCCGGAGGCCCTCCGCGCCCTTGCCTAGACGATCCATGCCCGCCAAATCGTCGCGTAACCGATGAGCGATTCGGACTTCCTCTCGCCCGATTCTCAGTCCCCCCGGCCTTTCGGCCAGGCGAATTTGTTCGCCCCGGCGCCCGGGGCCGCCGTTCCTCTCCAAGCGGGGAAAAAACGCCCCCGGAGCGAGATCGAGAGCGAGCTTGAGCGCTTGAGCCGCCTCTACACGGACACCCTCCGCGGCCTGGCGGCGTTCAAGCGGATGGCGGACACGCTGTCCGGCACGTCCGACGTCAGGGAGATCTGCGACCGGGTCGTCCAGATCTTCGCCGAGGAGCTGATCCTCGAATACTGCTCCATCATGCTGTTGGACGACGAGGGGGAGTGGCTCACCCTCCAATCCGGGATCGGGCCCCACGTCAGGCGCAACAAGCCGCCTCCCCACGGGATTCACACGCAAGGCCGCGTCTTCCGCGTGGGCGAGGGCGTGGCCGGCCGGGCCGCCCGCACGCGGCAGCCGATCCTCATCTCCGACGTCCGCAAAGACGATCGGTTCGTGCAGATCGATTCTCCCATCTCGATCCGGTCGATCCTCTGTCTGCCGATGATCTCGGGAGAAAACGTCGTCGGCGTGATCAACCTCTCTCATCCCGAGGTCGGGTTCTTCAACGAGCACTACCTCCGCGTCTTCTCGATTCTGGCCACGACGGTGGGGCATATCGTGGGTTTCGCCCGGCAGGAGAAGCGCCTTGAGGAGCTCAACCGGACGCTGGAAGACCGGGTGGTCGAGCGGACGAAAGAGATCCGGGAGTACAAGGACTACCTGGAGAACCTCCTGGAGAACGCGTCGGACCTCATTTTCACGCTGGACAAGGCGGGAAGGGTCCTCTTCGTCAACCGGCGGATCGACGATTTGGGATACGGCCGGGGAGACGTCATCCAACGGCCGTTCAAAACGTTCCTGCGGGACGCCGAGGAAGGGCGGATGATCCGCCGGTTCCTGGACAAGAAGCAGAAGGCCGCCATCGAGATACCGCTCCGCTCCTCCCAAGGGGCGGTCGAGGAGTATCTCTGCTCCTTTTCTCCGCTCCACGACACGCACGGGACTTTCCTCGGGACGCTCGTGATCGGGAAGTCGGTCGCCGAGAAGAAGCGGTTCGAGCGGAAACTCGCCCAGGCCGAGAAGCTCGCGTCCCTGGGCGAGCTGGTCGCCGGGATCGCCCACGAGCTCAACAACAAGCTCGTTCCGATCCTGGCCTACTCCGAGCTTCTTCAGCTTTCCCCCATGGGGGAGCGCGACCTCAAGATGGTCCGGACGATCACGGACGCGGCCCTGGGCGCCAAGAGCGTCGTCGAATCGCTCCTGGGTTTCGCCCGGCAGGAGAAACCGAAGAAGGAAAAGATCAGCCTGAACGACGTGATGACCAATACGCTGACCGTCTTCAAGTACAGGCTGAAGACCGAAGGGATCGACCTCAATCTCGCTCTCGACCGAAGCCTGCCGCGGACCCTCGCGGACTACCGCCAGATGGAGCAGGTCTTCCTGAACCTCGTCAAGAACGCCGTCCAGTCGATGGAAGGAACGGGCGGGACGCTGACGATCCGATCGTCGCGCGCCGACGAGCTGATCCAGTTCGACGTGATCGACACGGGGCCCGGCATTCCGGACGAGATCCAGCAGAGGATATTCGACCCGTTCTTCACCACGAAGGAGGTGGGGAAGGGGACGGGCCTGGGGCTTTCCCTCTGCTACGGGATCGTCAACGAGCACGGGGGAGAGATGTCGGTGTCCAGCCGGCCGGGGGAGACGGTCTTTTCCATCCGCGTTCCCATCATCGACGAGGAGGGGAGGGAGGAGCGGCCCGCGTTCGGAGGAGAGTCGGGCGTCCGCGATCTCCCGGCCGCCCGGCTGCTCGTCGTCGAGGACGAGGAGACGCAAGCCCAGCTTCTACAGGACATCCTGGCGGAAGAGGGACACGAGGTTTGCGTGGCCTCCTCCGGCGAGGAGGCGATCTCCCGGCTCCGAGTGGAATCGTTCGATCTCGTGATCTCGGACATCCGGATGCCCAGGGGAAGCGGGATTCATCTGTACGAATGGGTCCGCCGGGAGCGGCCATTCCTGACGGGTGGGGTCATTTTTACGACGGGAGACACCTGCGAGCCGAGAGTCGAGGCCTTCATCAAGGAAACGGGGGTCCCCGTCATCGCCAAGCCGTACCGCCTGGAGGTGGTGGTCGCCGCCGTCCGGGAGGCGCTGGCCGGCCGGACAACCGTTTAAGATGGGTGGCTGGGTGGCTAGGTGGCTAGGTGGCTGGGTGGCTGGGAAGAACGGTAATTGAGTTCGGAGTTCGGACCTATGTCCCTCTGTGCCTCTGTGCCTCTGCCCCTCTGCCCCTCTGCCCCTCTGCCCCTCTGCCCCTTTGTGCCTTTGGACCTTTGTCCCTTTGAACTCGCATTAGAATGACCTAAAGCGATCTGTTAGTCCCGCCGATAAGGGGGACAGGAGAAATCCCGTCCAGCCCCGCCCAGGCGAGGGAGGCGCAGCGAGGAAAAATGAACACGATCTCGACTCAACAGATCCACAACGTCCTGCGGACGTACCACAAGGTGCTGAAACAGAGGCTTGAGGCGCCGGGGGCGAGCAGGGGCCAAGCGTCCGACGACAAGGTGACTCTCTCATCCGCGGGGCGCCAACTCCTTGTGTCCACGGCGGAATCGGAGAAACCGTCGGCCGAAAACCGTCAATCTTCAGGGGGAGACGAGAGCGAAATTTCCCAAAAGAGCAGATGATGGATTCTCAGGATCCCTCCCTCCCTCCCGCCCAGGAAAAACCCCTTCGAATTCTTGTCGCCGACGATGACAGGGACGCCCGTGAAGCCCTGTCGGAGATCCTCAAGCGCAACGGGTACGAAATCGAGGTTGCGGCCGACGGGTCCGAAGCCATGGCCATGATACATGGCGCGGCGTACGACATCGTTTTGACGGACCTCAAGATGCCGGGCGCCGACGGGATCGAGGTCCTGAGGGCCGCCGCCGGGAAGAAGAACGACTGCCTCGTGATCCTCGTCACGGGGTTTGCGTCCCTCGAGACGGCCCTGCAAGCGATTCGTCACGGCGCGTACGACTACCTCACCAAGCCGTTCCGGATGGACGAGCTTCTCCTGGTCGTCCGAAACGCCGCCGAGAGGGTCGGCCTCGTCCGGCAGAACCGGCGTTTGATGCACGAGCTCGAAGCCGCCCGCAGGGCCTTCGGTCAGCCCGCTTCGCCCCGTTGCCGACGGTCTCCGACCTTTTCCCGTCGTCTGGTCTGAACCGGCGGCCCGCGCCAAGCTCATGCCGGGATCGTCCGGCTGACGGCCGGATGGGTCCAAGGGTACAAAAGGCACAAAGGGGCAAAGGGGCAAAGGGGCAGAGGGGCAAAGGGGCAGAGGGGCAGAGGGGCAGAGGGGCAGAGGGGCAGAGGGGCAGAGGCACAGAGGCACAGAGGCACAGAGGCACAGAGGTCCGCACTCCGTGAGTATCCATGTACGGCTTCAGACTTGCCCCGGCCAAATTACACTCAAATATCAATGCCTTATCTTGCTGGACTTGAGGGATGGTCAAGTGCCGTCATGGCACACCTCCTGCTTTGTTTCTCTTCGATCAAGTGTTGGGCGGGCACGGTGTGCCGCCCTACAGGGGTGATTGGACGATTTTCGTAGGGCGGGTCACCGCACCCGCCAAGCCCTGGGGAGGAGTCATTGGGTCGTCGCAAGGGGGTCCATCCTCTTCCTTCCGCTCCATCCGTCGGGGCGGATTGTCCGCGGCCGGTCGAGACGCGACGGCGAGTCCTCGTCGTCACGCATGATGAATCGGTCCGGCGGACGGCCCTCGAGATTCTCGGGAGCGGAGGTTTCGACGTTACGGTAAAAGGCGACATAGGCGCGACGACCGAAGCGGAGATCCTGGACGAAACCGACGTTCTCGTCCTGGACGAAGACCTCCCGGCGGTCGATGCCGCCACGCTCTTCCAGACCTCACTTCTGGCCGATTTCCGCGGGTCGCGGATCGTCGTCGGAACCGATCCGGAGACCGAGCGCGTCATCGGGCTCCTCAAGAGCGGGATTTACGACTACGTTGTCAAGCCGGTCCAGTCGGCGAGGCTTGAGAAAGCCGTGGCGGGAGGGATCGAGAACTCGGAATCGCTGACAAAGATCCTGACCCTCGCCGAGGAGCTCGAACGCGCCAACAGGGAACTCGAGTCCCAGAAGGAGGCGCTCGAAAAGGAGCGCGATCGTCTCAAGGAGATGGCGCTCAAGGATTCGCTGACCGGAATCCTCAACTTCCGGGGCTTCCGCGAGGCCCTGGACCGCGAATACCACGCCTTCATCCGATTCAAGGTCCCTCTGTCGCTCCTGATGGTCGACATCGACAATTTCAAGAGAGTCAACGACACGAGGGGTCACCAAGCCGGCGACGAGGTCCTCCGGACGGTCGCCTGTCTCCTCGAGGGGGATCTGCGCCGGTCGGACCTCCTCGCCCGCTATGGGGGGGAGGAGTTCGTCATTCTGCTGCCCGGAACGACGATCGACCGCGCCTACTTCAAGGCAGAGCGCCTTCGCCGCCTGATCGAAGACCATTCCTTCGCCTATAACGGTCACGAAATCGGCCTGACGATCAGCGCGGGCGTCTCGGCCGTGCCGATGGACGGGGTTAAGGGCATTGACGACTTCCTCGGGATGGCCGATCGGGCGCTGTATCGAGCCAAGCGAGGGGGGCGGAACAGGGTCGAGATCGGGGATGGCACGGGAGGGGAGGAAAAGGGCGGACGGACCGCCGGACGGACCGCGAAGCCCGCCTGCGCCGCGGCCGGGGAGGAGGCCGCCCTCCAGCCCCGCCCAGGCGGGGGGGGCGAGCCGGGCCGATGAGCCACTGGACCCCTTTCAACGAAGGGATGGATGTGGTCGTTCGGGGGGGCGATGAGACGGCCCGCGGAGTCGTCGTCGAGGCGTTCCCGGACCGGATGGTGATCGAGATCCAGGGAGAAGTAAGCGATTTCGATCTCGGTCAGACCGTTCGAATCCTGTCCGAGGGGGCCGCGGGCCGCCTTTCGGCGGAAGCCCGCGTCGTCGGGCGGGACACGGCCCCGGTGCGAATCGCCGTGACCTGCACGTCCCCGGGGGCTGAGCAAAGAGAGTACGTGCGGGTGGAGGACTCGATCCCGATCGGCGTGGAGCGCCTCCGGCCGGGAGAGGAGGACGCGATCCGGTCCCGCTTCATCACTCCTCCGCCCGGCGTTCTTGCGGAGCATGCCGCCGGGGATGAGGAAGGCGGGCGGGGCGAGATGGAGGACGTCAACCCCGCCCTGATCAGGCGCCTCAAGACGATCGAGGACAAGCTCGACATGATCCTCGCCCATTTCGAGCTGGAACAGGAGGGGATGGCCGCGTTCCCGACGCGGCACGTGAGCCTCTCCGGCGCGGGCGTCAAGCTCTTCTCGGGAGAGCGCTTCGACGTGGGCGACCGCGTGCTTGTGAAACTCGTCCTGCCGCTTGCCGCTCCGGTCGGACTCGAGACGCCCGGGTGCGTCGCATGGGTGAAGGAGCATCCGGACCGGGGAGCCGATCGCTACGAGACGGCGATCCGGTTCGACGGGATTACGGAGGACGTTCGGGACGCGATCATCCACTACACCTTTCAACGCCAGCGGGAAATGCTGAGGAGCCGGTGGGAGGGGTGAGCTTGGAGTTCGGAGTTGGGAGTTCGGAGTCGGGAGTCAAGAAGTCAAATGTTGAAAGCCGAATGCTGACCGCTGAGAGCTGAAAGCCGAAACATGGACATCACCAGCATCATTGGAATCGTCATGGGAATCGCGGCCGTCATCGGCGGCCAGATACTGGAAGGCGGCCACGTCTCCTCCATCACCCAGCCGACGGCCGCGATCATCGTCTTCGGCGGTACGTTCGGGGCCGCGTTCCTGCAGTTTCCCCTCAAGACCGTCATCGGAGCCTTCTCGAACGTCATGAAGGTTTTCTTTGGAGGCGGGGGGTCGCCGGAGGCGGTCATCGAGCAGATCGTGGGGTTCGGCATGAAGGCCAGAAAGAACGGCCTCATCGCCCTGGAGAACGACATCGCCGGCGTGAAGGACGCCTTCCTCCAGAAGGCCCTTCGCCTCATGGTCGACGGCGTCGATCCCAAGATGCTCCGGGAGACGATGGAGACGGAGATCGGCCACCTGGAGGAGGAAGGCCTGATTAAGGCCAAGTTCTTCGAGGCGGCGGGCGGCTACGCGCCGACCGTCGGAATCATCGGGGCCGTGCTCGGCCTCATCCACGTGATGGAGAACCTTGCCGATCCGTCCAAGCTGGGATCGGGAATCGCCGTGGCCTTCGTGGCGACCGTCTACGGCGTGGGGAGCGCCAACCTGATCCTTCTTCCCATGGCGGGGAAGCTCAAGCTCAAGCACCAGCACGAGATGATCCACAAGACGATGGCGCTCGAGGGGATCCTGGACATCCAGGCCGGCGTGAACCCGCACTATATCGAGGAAAAGCTCAAGGCGTACCTCGACCACGAAGCGCAGAAGAGGCTGGAGGCGAAGAAGAAATAACGGTGAATGGGTGAAACGGTGAATAGGTGAATAGGTGAATCGGTGAATAGGTGAATCGGTGAATCGGTGAATAGGTGAATCGGTGAATCGGTGAATCGGAAGATATCCCATGGCGAGAAAGAAAAAGCACGAAGAGCACGAGAACCTGGAGCGGTGGCTGGTTTCCTATGCCGACTTCATTACGCTCCTGTTCGCCTTCTTCGTCGTGATGTACGCGATCAGCCAGGTGGACAACAAGAAGCTCGGGAACCTGGTGGACTCGATGGCGATCGCCTTCAAGCGGACCGACCCGATCCCGGAGGTCGGGAAGCCGAAGATCGTGCCGGGAACCCCCCAGCCGAGCTCCCGGCCGATCTTCATCTCCCAGAAGCAGGCGAAGGACGTCGCTGAGCAGAGGAGCTTCGAGCGCGTTCAGGAGAAGGTGAAAGCCGTCCTGAAACGGGCTGGCCTGGACTCCGCCGTGCGGATGAAGACGGACGGCCGGGGGCTCGTTCTCTCCCTCGAGTCCTCCGTTTTCTTCGATTCAGGATCGGCCGATCTGCGTTCCGAGGCGGTCCAGATCGTCGACGGCATCGCTGGCGCTCTCGTCGAAGTCCCGAATCCCCTGCGGGTGGAAGGTCACACCGACAATATTCCGATCCAGTCGGCCCGGTTCCCCTCGAACTGGGAGCTGTCGACATCCCGCGCGACGACGATCCTCCATCGTTTCGTCTCTCCAGCCGGCATTCCCCCGGAACGGCTCTCGGCCGGGGGGTACGCGGAGTACAGGCCGGTGGCGCGGAACGAGACGGCGGAAGGGCGGGCCCGAAACAGGCGCGTCGACGTGGTTCTCATCAGCGGGGACATGTTCCGCCAGGAGCCGGGCGCGCTTTCGGAAGAGGAGCGAAAGGCCGAGAAGATCGTTCCGATCGCCGAGCTGGGGGATCAGATCGCGAGAAAGAACGGTGAATAGGTGAATCGGTGAATCGGTGAATGGGTGAATCGGGGAATGGACAAGCTTTCAGCCGTCAGCCTTCAGCGGTCAGCAAGAGCGGTATGCAAGTCTTGAGTTTCTTGCCGAAAGCTGAATGCTGATCGCTGACGGCTGATTGCTGTATTATTCCCCCCATGCCTCCGATCGTCGCCTTCGTCGCCGCCGGCTCGAACAGCGGGAAAACGACCCTTCTCGAAAAGGTCATCCCGATCTTGACGGGCCGGGGCCTCCGCGTGGCCGTCATCAAGCACGCCCACGAACGGTTCGACATCGACCATCCCGGCAAGGACTCCTATCGCTTCACGCAGGCCGGCGCCGAGACCGTCCTCATTTCCTCCCGGCGAAAGGTGGCGATGATCCGGCGGGTCTCCGACGAGCGGCCGTTTTCCTCTCTGCTCCCGTTCGTGACGGATCACGACATCGTCTTCATCGAGGGGTACAGGCGGGAGGCCGAGTGGAAGATCGAAGTCCACCGCGAGGCGGCTGGACACCAGCCGATGTGCCTAGACGATCCTTCATTCAGGGCTCTCGTGACGGACGGGAAGCATGCCGTCTCCATCCCCACGTTCCACCTTGACGACGCCGCGGGCGTCGCCGACTTCATACTTCGGTCGTTCGGTCTGGAGGTTGCCCCACCAAGCCGCCTATGGTAAGGTTGCTAATGGGGACCCGGGGTCGTGGGAGAGCGGCGGCAGAATGAGCTGAAGTTCGGCCGATGGGAGAGTCTGCCCGATGGCGGCCGCCGCTACTGGCTGGACGTCGCCGGCCACCATGGTTGGCGTGCTCGCTATGTCAAGGAAGTCAATGCCGCCGAAGAAACGGTTGCCTTCCGCCAGGAGATATTCGACGAGGCCGGACGACTGACGGAAGTCCACGAAAAGTTTCCAGTGGACAAGGGGCACCGGAAGGTCGGAGGAGTCGAATGAACGTTACGAGACGAACGGCGGCGGAAAAGCTAGCCGGCTATCTCCATCACGATCTTTCGCTCGAGGCTCTTGTGGATTGGGCGGAGTCGGCCATGATGGAGGGAGAATTCGAGGAAGAAGACTTGAACGTGCTTCGCGACGTCGTAGCCCGCCTGGGACTCGCGGACGTACGGGCATTCGGCCTCACATGGGAAGACTGCGAGCAGATGCTCAAGGGACTGGGGTATGCGGTTCGGGTTGAAATCGAGGCGGCCTGACGCCGCAACTGTATAGCAGGTGGAGTCCAGGGGGAAAAGGCACAGAGGCACAAAGGGGCAAAGGGGCAAAGGGGCAGAGGCACAGAGGCACAGAGGGACAGAGGCACAGAGGGACAGAGGGACAGAGGCACAGAGGGACAGAGGGACAGAGGCACAGAGGGACAGAGGCACAGAGGCACAGAGGGACATAGGTCCGAACTCCGAACTCCGAACTCCGAACTCAATTACCGTTCTTCCCAGCCACCCAGCCACCCGACTAAAGAATCCTCCGCCCTCCGATCCACACCTCCCTCGGCTTTGCGCCGCCTTCGGTGAAGATCAGCGCGGCGATCAACTCGTCGGGACGACTCTCCGAGCCGGCGGTCAGGCCGGGCGGGACGTCGTAGACGCAGAAATCCGCTTCCTTTTCGGCGGAGAAGTCCCCAATCCTGTCCCAGAGCCCCAGCGCTCCGGCGCCGCCGCGCGTGGCTGTGGAGAAAGCGCGCGCCGGCGTCTTTTCGTTCGTGTAGAGCATGTCGCGCATGGTTTCCCAAAGCGAGAACGAAGGGCCGGCCCCGACGTCCGTTCCCAGGCCGATAATGACCCCGTGGTTGTCCAGCATTCCGATATCCATCCGCCCGCTTCTAAGAAAGAAGTTGGACGACGGACAGTGGGCTACGGACGCTCCGGCGCGCGCAAGGAGGTCGCTGTCCTCCGCCGTGACGTGAATCGCGTGGGCGACGATCGTCCCGGGCCCGAGGAGGCCGAACGAATCGTAGACGGCCGCGTAGGAGCGATCGCCGCCGAACAGCGATCTCACGCGCCGGACCTCTTCTTCGTTCTCCGCGAGGTGCGTCATGATCCGGCACCCCGTCCGTCTCGCCGCTTCGGCTGACGCCGCGAGAAGAGCCGGCGTGCAGGAGACGGCGAAGCGGGGCGTAAAGGCGTAGAAGAGGCGGCCGGCTTTTCCTTCCCATCGCGAGGCGATCTCTTCGCAGGCGGCGAGGGCGTCCACGCCGGCGCGGAGGTCCGGAGGCGTCTCGCGGTCCATCAAGGGGTTTCCGATGACGGCGCGGATGCCGGCCGCTTCCGCCTCCTCAAACGCCGCGTGGGCGGCCTGGACGTGGCAGGAGGTGTAGGCCGCGACGGTTGTCGTGCCGTGAGCCATGAGCGACTGGAAGGCCCGGCGGGCCGCGTCTCGCGCGGTCTCCGGATCGGCGCATGCCCGCTCGGCCGGGTAGATGAAACGGTCGAGCCACTCGAGGAGGGAAAAGCCGTATCGCCCGCGAACGTCGATCTGGGGAATATGGAAATGGCAATCGACGAATCCGGGAAGAAGAAGAGCGGGCCGGTGATCGTGAATTCGGCCGCCGGAAGAGCGGCCGTGCCAGGGGCCGAGCGATTCTATTTTCCCGTCGGGATCGACGACGAGAGCGCCGTCCCCGTAGTACGCGATCGAATCGATTCCCGTCGCGTGAAGGACGGCCGCCCGATGGATCTCGCTCATGGCCCGACGAACAACGGGACGATCTCGTTCCGCCGCACGTCCACGAGGCCGCGATCGGTCAACCGGAGCTCCGGGACCACCGGGAGGGCCAGGAAGGAGAGGTGCATGAACGGATCGGGGAGGCTCGATCCCAGGATCGCCGCCGCGGCCTTGACCAGCGTCAGCCGGCCCGCGACGACCTCGGCCTCCCGGTCGGACATGAGGCCGGCGATCGGAAGCGGAAGCGCCGCGGCGATCCGGCCGTCGTGGGCGGCGCAGAGTCCGCCGCCCGTCCGGACGAGGTGGCGGACGCACGCCGCCATGTCCCGGTCGTTCGTCCCGGCGACGATCAGGTTGTGGCTGTCGTGGGCGACCGTGGACGCGATCGCGCCCGCCTTGAGGCCGAACCCCCGGACGAATCCCAGGCCGATCCGCCCGCTGGCCTTGTGCCGTTCGACGACGGCGATCTTTGCGATGTCCCTTCCGGGGTCGGCCGTGGCGCTCGCCTCTTCCGTGACGGACCGCGTGAGAATCTGTCCGGGGACGATCTCGATCACGCGGATCCGTCCGGGACGGACCGGAATGCGAAGGCGGTCGATGGAAAAATCCGCGACGCGCATCGCGCGGCGGGCGGGGAGAACGGGCCGGATCTTCTTCCACGCGGGCCGGCCATTTGCCGCAACGGGGCGGCCGCCCTTGTAAACGGCCCGGGCGTGGAAGGTCTCGAGGTCCGAAACGACGGCCAGATCGGCCGCATACCCGGGCGCGACGGCCCCGCGGTCGGACAGGCCCATGTAGAGAGCGGGGTTGATCGTGGCCATCCGGACGGCTGAGACCGGATCGATCCCAGCCGAGACGGCCCGCCGGAGGTTCTCGTCCATGTGCCCGTGGTCGAGCAGGTCGTCGACGTGTTTGTCATCCGACACGAGGAGAAAGCGGGAGGCCGTCTCGGGCGTGACCAGGGGGGCCAGGGCCGCGACGTTCCTCTCGGTCGTTCCCTCGCGCATCATGATCGTCATGCCGAGCCGGAGCTTTTCCCGGGCCTCTTCGATCCGCGTGCACTCGTGGTCCGAGCGGATTCCCGCCGCGACGTACGCCGAGAGATCCTTGCCGGAGACGAGGGGGGCGTGCCCGTCGATCCGCCGGCCGCGCCCGGCGCGAATTTTTGCGAGGACATCCGGGTCTCCCGCCAGGATGCCGGGCACGTCCATCATCTCCGCGACGCCCAGGACGCGCGGGCGGCGAAGGGCATTCCGGATCCCGCCGGCCGTGACCCGGCCGCCGGCCGTCTCGAAACGGGTGGCCGGAACGCAGGACGAGGCCATGAAGTAGACGTCGAGGGGAAGGCCGCGCGACGACGCGAGCATGTAGTCGAGCCCAGCCAAACCCATGACGTTCACGATCTCGTGCGGATCGGTCAGGACGGTCGTCGTGCCGCGCGGGACCACGGCGCGGGCGAATTCCGGGACTGAAAGGAGCGTCGACTCCAGATGGATGTGGGCGTCGATGAACCCGGGAAGGAGGATGTCGCCCTTGAGGTCGATGCGGCGTCCCGCCTTGGCGGGATAGCCGCCGATCCCGGCGACCCTGCCGTCGGCCACGGCGACGTCTCCTTCGAGGATCTCGCCGGAGAAGACGTTGAGATGCCGCCCGCCGGTGAAGACGAGGTCCGCCGGTTCGAGCCCCCGTGCGACGCGGATGATCCGTTCCAAGCCCATGCCGGAAGTATCCGAGGTCCGCCCAGACGGGTCAACCTGTTTGTGAGAGCGTTTGTGGACGCCCCAAGAGGAGAGAGAATCCGCAGATTTCGCGGATTATTACCAGTCCAAGAATAGGGACGACATTCATTCGCAGAATCCCTCCCAAGGCAAGGCTAAAGCCTTGCCCTACATTTCCTATCTTTTTTGTAGGGCAACCCTTTAGGGTTGCAAATCTTTATCTCCCTTTTCCAAAGGGAGGAGTTACCCTTCTTTGGAAAAGAGGGGATAGGGGAGATTTTCTAAGAACGTGTCCATGCTATTGGAGACCATTAATTATGTGGATGCCGCCTCCGCCAAAACAGGGCGTTGAAAAGATCGGCGGGCCGGTCTATGCTTATGGGCGCGGAATTCCCTCACCCCCGGAGGTGCCGTCATGGCCGATTCGCCGGCTGACACCCGTTCAGTCTCCTACGAACTGTCCGTCAGGGTCGACTACACGAGCATCACGGACTTCCTCGTCGACTACATCAAGAACCTGATTGGAGAGGGGATCTTCGTTCCGACGGACGACCCTCTTCCCGAGGGGGCGAGCGTCAACATCGTTCTCACGTTTCCGGACGGGGGGACCCTCTCGGCGCGCGGGACGGTGAAGCAATCAACTCAGCTGGGCCAGGCCGAGTCGGCCGAACCGGGGTACAGGATTCCCGGCATGGCCGTTCGGTTTCCCCACCTGGTCGATCACGACGTCCGGCTCCGGCGCCTCCTGGACCGGGTGGCCGCCAAGAAGCGCGTTACGCTCAAGGAGCAGAGGCGCCAGCACCGGCACGAGGGGACGCTGGTCATCGGGTTCCAGGGCGGGGGCGAGTTCCTCTGGGAGTTCTCCAAGAACATCAGCGCGGGGGGCGTGTTCGTCAAGACGCTCCATCCCCTTCCGCTCTATTCCCGCATCGGTCTCAAGATTGTCCTCCCGGACGGCGAAGTCGCGGACGTGGCGGGGGAGGTCGTCCACATCGTCAGCCCGGAGGACCGGCGGGGCGACCCCGGGATGGGGATCCAGTTCGTCGATCTGGAAGTCGAGACACAGGAAAAGATCCTGGCCTACATCGATTCCCTGGCGGCAGGTGGGCGATAGGAGCGGCCGATGGCGGGGCCGGGCTGATCGGGATGTTCCGCGGCTGGCGGGGCCGCACCCCCTCACCCTCCCCTCTCCCCCTCGGAGGGGGAGAGGATAAAGGTGAGGGGGTCTGCAATACGGTCCGGATATTGAATCTCCTCGCGGCTCTCGCGGCCTGCGCGGTTTGCGCTTTTCCTTGGTCTGCGGACGGGATTTCCTCCGAGGGACGGGACGACCCGCGGCTCGACCGGCTTCCGCGCGGGAAGGTCTCCATTGTTGCGGCCGACGGAACCGTCCGGGCCCGCTTCGACGTCTGGCTGGCGCTGACCGAAGCCTCCCAGAACCGGGGTCTCATGGAGGTGAGGGGCCTTGCTCCATTCAAGGGAATGCTTTTTCTCTACAATGCGGCCCAGCCCCGCCAGTTCTGGATGCGCAATACGCGCATTCCGCTCGACATCATCTTCGCCCGCGGCGAGCGGATCGTCCGGGTCCATCGCGGCGTTCCTCCATGTCCGGATTCCGTCCGCAACTGCCCCGTGTACGCCTCGGGAGAACCTTCCGACACGATCCTTGAGATTGCGGGCGGATCGGCCGAAACGTTGGGGGTACGTGAAGGGGACCGGATTCATTGGGAAACGGGGAAACGGTGAATCGGTGAATCGGTGAATGGGTGAATGGGTGAATCGGAAGAACCTCCTCCCCTTTGTAAGGGGAGGAGGGGTGGGGTAGAGGTTCAGGCGCGGAAGATGTTGTTCGGGCCGTGCCTTCTACCTCCCCCCGCCCCTCCTTATAGAGGAGGGGAGCGAGGGCGGAGACGCCGTTCCATGAGAATCAAGCCCAAGCTCATCCTGGTCACTCTTTCGGTCGCGCTGGCGGCGGCGGCGGGCGTCGGGTACTTGAGCTACACGTCGGCCAGGGAGGCCCTCAAGCGGCAGGCCGGCGAGGACCTCACGCTGGCCGCCGAGCTGGCGGAAGGGAGCCTTTACGGCTTTCTCCGGGCGACGGAAGGGACCGTTAAGCACTTCTCGAGCGACGGCTTCGTCCGGGACGGCGCGGAAGCTCTGATCAAGCTCGACCCGAAGGACCCCCGTTTTGCCGCTCGTCAGAAGTCATTGAACGAACACCTCAAGAAGAACAAACAGCCCCTCGACGGGACGATCCATCTCATCATGATCGTCTCGCCGAAGGGCAAGGTCGTCGCCGCGACGGACGAGGGAGAGTTGGGCTCCGACGAATCGGGGGACGACTACTTCGTCATGGGCCGGAAGGGACTCTTCGTGAGCGACGCCAATGTCCTGCCCCACGCGAAGGACGGGGGCCGCCTCCGGTTCGCGGCCGCCGCGCCGCTCCGGGGGAGGACGAGCGGGGAGTTCCTCGGCGTGATCGTCAACTTCCACGACGCCCGCGAGCTGGAACGTCTCCTCTCGGGACAATTCCAGATCGAGCAGGGGGCGTCGACCGGGACGCTCGGCCGGAGAGAGACGCTCGACATCTACCTTGTGAACAGGGATGGGAGGCTCATCACGCCGTCCCGTCCCGGCGGCGAGACGATGAAGCAGAGGGTCGATACCCTTCCCGTGCGGGAGTGCGCCGCCGGACGGGAGACGACGGGAACCTACAGGAACCACGTGGGGCGCGAGGTTGTCGGCGCCTCCATGTGCGTCTCGCGCATGGGGTGGACGCTTCTCGCCGAGATCGACGCGTTCGAAGCGTTCGCCCCGGTCCGGAAGCTGAGGACGGACGTGGCTGCGCTGAGCCTGGGCTTCCTGGCTGTCGTGTCTCTCATTGTCTACGTCATCTCCCTGGGGATATCGAGGCCCGTGGCCGCTCTCTCCCAGGCGGTCCGCAGGGTGGCCGAAGGGGACCTGCAAACCCGGGCGCCGGTCCAGTCGCGCGACGAGATCGGCGAGCTGGCGGCGTCCTTCAACACGATGACGCAGAGGCTTGTCGAATCGTACTCCAAGCTGATCAACAACGAGGCGCGTCTCTCGCATGCCCAGGAGGTTGCCCGCGTGGGCGATTGGGAATGGGACGTGAAGAAGAACGTCCTTTCCTGGTCCGATGAGACGTACAGGATCTTCGGCCTGGGGCTGGGCGAGATTACTCCCTCTTACGAGGCGTTCCTCGGTTTTGTTCACCCCGAAGACCGCGCTCGCGTGCGGCTTGCCGTGGACCGCGCCCTCGCGGGCATCGAGGCGTACAGCGTCGACTTCAGGATCGTCCGCCCGGACGGCTCGGCGCGGATCGTCCACGCCCAGGGGGAGGCGGCGATCGGCGAGGAAGGCAAGCCCGGTCGGATGTTCGGGACGATCCAGGATGTCACCGAATACAGGCATCTCGAAGACCAGCTTCGCCAGTCTCAGAAGATGGAGGCGGTGGGGCGTCTCGCCGGGGGCGTGGCCCACGACTTCAACAACATGCTGACCGTCATCACGGGGTACAGCGAGTTCCTCCTCAAGCGGCTTTCGGAGAGCGACCCCATCCGGTCCGAGATTTCGGCGATCCGCCAGGCGGGGGAGCGGGCGGCGGGGCTCACGAGACAGCTCCTCGCCTTCAGCCGCCGCCAAGTCCTTGCGCCCCAGGTCTTGAACCTGAACAAGGTCGTTTCGGAGATGGAGAAGATGCTCGGGCGGCTGATCGGCGAGGATGTGGAGCTTGCGACGGTCCTTTCCCCGGGTCTTTCGAACGTCAAGGCCGATCCGGGGCAG
>JACPZO010000183.1 GCA_016195465.1 Nitrospirota bacterium | reverse complement strand
TCATCACGCCCTGATCCACCCACTGCTGAACCAGGGAGTGGTCCTTCGTGATCTGCCGAATCGCTCCGTTCCGGACGACATAGGCCCGGCTGTCGCCCACGTGGGCAACGTAGGCATTCGGCGGACGGACAACGAGCGCGACGACGGTCGTCCCCATGCCGTCCAGACCCTTGTCGGACTGGCTCTTTAGCAGGACGGCCCGGTTCGCGGCCTCGATGGCCGATCGGATTCGATCCCCCGGCTCCCCCGCCCGGGAATTGAAGTACCTGTCGAGGATCGTCTTGACGGCCAGCCGGCTCGCCGTGGCGCCCCCCTTGTGACCGCCCATTCCATCGGCAACGACAAAGAGGGCCCCCTTCCCGGCCACATCTTCCGGATCATCGGGCACGCGGAAACCCATCGCGTCCTGGTTCTCTGAACGGACGACCCCCACGTCGGTGAGCGAGCCGAACTGGAGGCTGTCCGCAATCGCCACGGCGCCGGAATTCTTCGTGCTCCTGCCCCACAACGTCATCACCGCTCCTCTAAGAGCAATCTTCCGAGCGCATCTCCATCCCCCGCGATCGCCCCCTCACCTTTATCCTCTCCCCCTCCGGGGGGAGAGGGAAGAAGAAAGAATCCTCGCTTTTCCCCTCCTCTCCCCATTCCGGGGGGAGAGGGAAGAAGAAAGAATCCTCGCTTTTCCCCTCCTCTCCCCATTCCAGGGGGAGAGGGAAGAAGAAAGAATCCTCGCTTTTGCCCCTCTCCCCCCTCCAGGGGGAGAGGGAAGGGTGAGGGGGCACCCAATGGCTCTTCAGATCTTCTCGACAATGAGCTTCGATTGGGCGGTCTGGGCCTTCCCCGAGGCCTGGACCTGCGTGGTTACAGCGTACTCTCCCGGCGACGCGCCTTTCGGAACTTCGAAGTCGAACGTGCTGTGGTACCCTCCCGAGGCCCGGTCGACCGTTCTTTCCACCGGGTCGCTCACCGGCTTCCCCTGGTAGACGAGCTGTCGGACTTCCGTGACTTTGACTTTCTGTTCCGGCTCGGCCGCCACGACGTCGTACTCGACCCGCGACCGGACCTTCTCTCCGACCTTGACCTTGTCCGGCGCCACGACCGCCTGGCCGATGACGACCTGATCGCCGCCCCCCGCCTTGTACCCGACCTTCTTCATCGAGTCCTCGCGGCTCCGGACTTTCTTGTCGTAGTAGTTCCCCACGAGAGCGCCGATGGCGGCCCCGGCGACGGCGCCGATCAGCATCCCCTCGGTCCGCCGGCCCTTCGCCCCGAGAAGGCTCCCCGCAATGCCGCCGGCCACCGCGCCGATCCCCGCGCCGGCCGCCGTACCCGTACCCGCCTGCTCGCCGCCCGTCGTGGCGCAGCCGGCGATGGGCGCGATCGCCAGTGCCGCGCACAAGAAGATCGCGATTCCACGCTTTCCATTCGATGAATTCCGCATGTCGTCTCCTCCTTCCGGTTGCATCCCGGTTCTATTCGTCCACGAACCTTCCCTTTTCTTTCAGCGTATTGCCCCACGTTTTCTCCTGGCTCGTCACCTGGTTCTTCACCTGTCGGACCGACTTGTTGGCCCCCACAACGGACGCCGCTTTCCTGATGTCGTCTTCCTTCGCGACCGTTCCGCCGATCGTCGCCGTGAACGACGCGTCGACGTCGACGGAAACGTTCCCGAACCCCTGCCTCTTGAGCGATTCGAGCAGTTGGTTTCGCACCTCGGCCGGCGTCGGTCCTGACGGGGGTTTCGGTATGACTTTGGGCGCGGCGGCCGGTTCATCATGAACCGTGACCCTCCCCTCCATTCCCCCGATCTTCGGAGTCGGGAGTCTGGTCGAGGGTTTCGCCTCGCGCACGGCGGTCTTCGGCGGAGGCTCCTTTATAGGCACAGGCTCCGGCCTGATGGCGGGTGGAGGCGCCGCCACGACCGGCTTGGGTTCTTCCTTGGGTGGACTGGGCGCAACCACCGGAGGCGGAGGCGGGGAGACCTCGCGCGGAGCTGGGGCTCTAGTGACAGGAGCAGGCGTCTCAACGCCTGAAGGCTTTGCCCCAAAGGGTCCGACGAACCAGACGACCGCCCCGATCAGAGCCACGGCCGCGACGCCCGCGCCCGCGAAGAGAAGTCCGCGACCCGGCCCCCGTCTCGCTTCGGACGGAGCAACGAACCTCTCCTCCGGCCGGATCTCGCGCGTGGGCGGGGCGGAAACGACCGTCGCCGCGGCTTCCGCCGGGGCCGCCTGCCGGAACGCCGCCGAGAGGACGTGGGCGAACTCTTCCGCGTTCTGGTAGCGTCCCTTCGCGTCCTTCGCGAGGGCCTTGAGGACCGCCTTGTCGAGCGGCGCGGGGACGGCCGGATTGAAATGAGAGGGAGGAGGAGGGACCTGCTGGAGATGGGCCTGCATGAGGTCGAAATCGGTCTTGGCCTCGAAAGGAGGCCGGCCGGCCAGCATCTCGTAGAACGAGATCCCCAGCGCGTAGAGATCCACCCGGTGGTCGATCTCCAGCCCCTTGATCTGCTCCGGCGACATGTAGCGGAGCGTCCCCACGAGCGATCCGGTCACGGTCAGGTGGCTCTGGGCGTCCCTCACCTTGGCGATCCCGAAGTCCATGACCTTGGCCGTCCCGTCGGGGAGGATCACGACGTTGGCCGGTTTCAAGTCCCGGTGGATGACCCCCATCTTGTGGGCGTAGCCGATGGCGGAAAGGACTTGCAGTGCGATCCGGACCGTCTCCTGGACGGGGAGGATGCCGGACCGGTTCATCAGGCTTCTGAGCGACTCCCCCTGGAGGAACTCCATCACCAGGAACGACTCGCCTGCCTCCTGCTTGAACGCGTAGACCATGGCGATCCCGGAGTGGGTCAGCCTCGCCTGGGCCCGGGCCTCGTGCTTGAACCGCTCGATCATCTGCGGGTTCTCGGACAGCTCCGCCGTCACCATCTTGAGAGCGACGATCCGGCCGAGGTTCATGTCCTCGGCCTTATAGACGACGCCCATGCCGCCCCGGCCGACGACCTCGATCACCCGAAAACCGCCCAGTTCCTTTCCGATCCAGGGATCGCGGGCGGCCGTCCGCGTCGCCGACGACTGGGGGGCGGATGTCTGGGATGGACTTGGCGAAGGGGAGGCGGGAGAGAGCGGTGAAGGCGACACGGGAGCCTTCTCCGGCGCGGCCATCTGGCTGGTCATAAGGTCCTGGATCTCGCCCACCAGCTTATCCACGTCCGGCTTTTCGGGCAGACCGGTGCCGGCCGCGCTCTTCACGTCGAGCGGAAGAGGCGTGTGACAGGATCCCTCCCAAGGCAAGGCTAAAGCCTTGCCCTACATTTCCTATCTTTTTTGTAGGGCAACCCTTTAGGGTTGCAAATCTTTATCTCCCTTTTCCAAAGGGAGGAATTACCCCTCTTTGGAAAAGAGGGGGAGGGGAGATTGTGTAAGAACGTGTCCATACTATTTTGAGACCTATCTTTTTTGTAGGGCAACCCTTTAGGGTTGCAAATCGTTTTCGCAAGGCTAAAGCCCTGCCCTACAAGATGTTAATAGACGTTGTACGTCCTCGACGCGCTCGCGTTCCCGCCGCGCCCGTCCCGGACGGTCACGCTCACGGTCGCTGTGCAGATCGAGCAATAGCTCGTGTTCAAGGTGACGGAGGAGCCGCTCCCGGAGATCGAACCGCGGGTCGTCGACCATTCGTAGCTCAGCACGTCATCGTCCGGATCGCTCGCGGATACCGTGACGGGCTGAGAGTAGGCGACCCACGTTCCCGTCGCCGGCGACATCCCCGTGATCACCGGCCCCCGGTTCTCCCGCGCAATCGCTACGCCCACGCTGACAGGCTGATTGTCCGGAACGCAGACCGTGTAGTTTTGCGTATACGTCGCCGCGTCCGTTTTAACCTCGATGCTGAAGAGGCGGCCTTCTCCCGAGGGAACGTTGAACGTGGCCTGGAGCGTCTTGATGTCGATGTTCTTCTCGATCGGCGAGGAGATCCCGGATCCCGTAACCGTGACCTTGACGCTCTGGACCGAGCCCACGACCGCGTAGGAAGCGGTGAAAGTGGCCGCCCCCGAGCCGCACGCGATCGTTCCCGTAATCCCCTCCCCCCCGGTCGTGGTATTGCACGGTCCCGCGGCCAGCGTTCCGAGAAGGAGAAACCCGGCCAAAGGAGACATCCGTCTCGACTTCCTTCGCTTCTCTCCGAGAAATCCCCCCGTTCCCCCCTTTGCCAAAGGGGGGGCAGAGGGGATTTGGGGACCGGGACGCGGTTGAGAAAGCCCCCTCGCCCCCTTCGATGGGGAGAGGGTCGGGGTGAGAGGGTTGGGCCCGGAAATCGTCCACATGGCTCAGTACCTCGCCACGAGGTTCAGGCTGGACTTGAACCCCTTGTATGTGGTGTCGTTGGAGAGGGCGGCGTCCGCCTTGTCCTTGACGTTCTGGTAGGAGAATCGCCCGTTGAAGGAGATGAAGGCCAGGATGCTGTAGTCGAACCCGAGACCTCCCTCCAGGGCGTTCCGGCCGCCGTCAAAATAGGCCGAACTCTTCGCGTAGTCGTTCGCCTGCACGCGGTGGCCGTTCGCGAAGAGTTCGAGCGTCAGATTGTTCACCGGGACGTATTGAACGCCCACCCTGTACCGCCAGTCGGTCCCGAAGGAGGCAACCTCCTCGGCCGCCAGGCCCCCGTCTCCGGCCGCCTGTTTGTTCTTGGCCCAGGCCTGGTAGGAGGATTCCAGGGAGAAGCCCACGGGCGCCGGAGGGACCTCAAGCCTCAAATTTGCCGCGGCTTGGCCCCCTTCCTTGAAGATCTCCCTCCCCTCCACCTTGTCGGCCGAGACGGCCGTGTACCGGCCTCCGATCAGGAACCGAACCCGATCCCCGGTCCAGCCGATGGAGAGTTTGCCCGCCGTCTCGTCACCGGGATTGAGCTTGTCGTTTTCCACGTCGCTCGTCGGGTCGTACGCCCCCGTCTTGTTGTGGCTCACGCCGACCCCAAGGGTCAGTTTGCCCAGGGGAAGGGTCATCGAAAATCCCGGGTTCGCGTCGAAGCCCCGCCCGAAATTTGTGACACCGACCAGGTCGCCGAAGTTCCGGTCGATCTCGGCGGCCCGCTCGCGGGCCGAGAGGGTCGCCTTGCCCGTGGGGAGGTTGGCCGAAACGCCGAGGCGAAAGCACGCCCCCTCCCAGGGGATCGTGTAGAAGGCCGTGAGGTTCGTGTCGAGCGGCGTCTTGACCCGGACCTTCTCGCCCCCGCCGGCCGGCTGATACGACGTATCCACCCATCCCGACGCAACCCCCAGGAAGAAGGGGCTGTCCGGTCCCGTCCGGACGTTTAGAGGGACGAAGAACTGGCTCCCTTTTTCCTTGGACTGGCCGGTGTCGAACGTGTCGTAGTGGGCGCCGGTCCCCGCGGTCCCCCACTCGGCGTGCGCGGGACATGCGAGAAAGAGCAAGACCATTGATGCTGCGGCGAAACCGGAAACGAATCCCCCCTGCCCCCCCTTTACGAAAGGGCCTGCCTGTGCGTTGCACGCAGACAGGGGGAACGGGGGGATTGTGCCTCCCTCCCTCAAGCCGCCAGGACGTGGACGCACCAGCCCCACCCTCATCTGACGCTCACCTTCACGGTCACGGACGAGACGCCCGGGACCGTCGGATTGCCCGGATCTTCACGCCTCGTCCGGCCCTGCCCGCCGGTATCGTTTCCTTCCGTCCCGCTCCCGCCGCACGTCCCGACGCCCGGCGCAAAGGGCGAAGCGAAGATCCCCCCCGTCACGTCGTCCATCACGAACTGCCGGGGACCGCAAAGACCAGGATCCTTGCCGGCGGGACCCTTCTGAGCGGCCAGACCATTCTCCGCGAAAAGAAGAACCGCCCCAAGGCCGGCAAACGCAACCAACGCTCTCATCCCGATGTCCATCGTCTGTTGTCCTCCATGGGCTCTTCCCAGACAGACTCGCGCCTCAGCCGCCGAACGGGGTGCTGAAAAACCCCTTTCGCCCCCTCTCCCTCTGGGAGAGGGTTGGGGTGAGGGCCAATTGAATCAGCGGCTTGCTTAACCCCCTCACCCTCGCCCCCCCTGGCAGGGGGAGAGGAGACTTTTTCCGCACCCCGCTAACACGCCTCCTCTACTACAGGAGAACACAAACCCCCGGATTCTTCCGTGACCTTGGTCACGCCCGCCAAGCCGTTCGCGCCTGGCGGGACTCCGTTCCGTGGATGAAAAGGGGCTCCCGGCAAGAAAAAGCAAGGCCTTCCGAACAAATCCTCGCCATGTCAAGGCGGGCGGGTTGGCGACACCGCGAGGGTGGGACAAGACCGGTTTTTCGGAAAGGCATAGGGAACTTCGCCGGCCGACTGGCCGTTTGCCTCCCAAACAGCGGTTGAGGACAGGAAATGATGTGCAATATTCACCCCTTTCGGGGAAAAAATCAACCCGAATTCTCCAGCGCGCCTTCTCCCGCGACCGGTCGACCGATTCCGGCCAAGGCTGGGTTCTTCGGCCGGGGTTTCCCGGAGAAGGAGGAATCGGGTATCATCCGGTTCCATGAGCCTTATCGAAACCGCGCCCAGGCATCCGGCCACGTCCGCCCGGCTTCCGGAAGACATCCGCTATCTCGAGGCGATCCTCGACCGCGTCATCGAGGAGCAGGCGGGACCGGAGGTGTTCCGCTTCGTCCGGACGATCCGCGACCTCTGCGGCAACCTCCGCCACCGGTTCGACTCCGCGGAGGAGCGGCGCCTCGTCCGCCTCATCGCCGGGCTGGACTTCAAGACGCTCGGGCAGATCGTCCGCGCCTTCGACCTCTCGTTCACGCTCGCGAACCTGGCCGAGGAAAACCTGGCCATGCAGGTGCGGCGGACGCTGGAGAAGCGAGGCGAGGAAAGGATCCTCGGATCGTTCGCCGCCACGATGGCGGACCTCCGGCGGAGGCGAATCGGTCCGGCCAGGGCGGCCGCCGTGCTGGGGGCCATGGACGTTTGTCCCGTCATGACGGCCCACCCGACGGAATCGAAGAGACGGACGATCCTCGAACAGCACCGCCGGCTCTACCTCGAGATCTTCAGGCGGGAGAATGTCATCTGGACCCCCAGAGAGAGACGGGCCATCGCCGAGGAGTTGGCCGCGCTCCTGACGGCCATCTGGCAGACGGGCGAGATCCGCCTCGACAAGCCGACCGTTCACGAGGAGGTCCACAACGGGCTCTTCTACTTCCGCGAGACGTTCTTCCCCGTCCTGCCGCGCCTGTACGAGAAGCTCGGAAACGCGCTCGAAGGCCGCGCCCGTCGAAACGGGCGGAGGAACGAGAAGGACCGAATCCCCACGTTCCTGCGGTTCGGATCGTGGATCGGCGGAGACCGCGACGGGAACCCCGCCGTCACGGCCGAGGTAACCGAATGGACCGCCCGGGAGCAGAAGGACCTGGTCCTGGGTCTCTACCTTGGCGAGACTCAGCGCGAGATCGACAACCTCACCACGTCGCTCCGTCGGATCGGCGCCTCGCGGGAGCTCGTCCGGTCGATCCGTCGCGACGTTTCGAGAATGGGCGGGGAGGGAAAGAAGATCCTCGCGCGCAACCCGTACGAGCCGTACCGCCGGAAGCTCTCCCTCATCCGCGCCCGACTGGAGGACACGCGGAAGGCCAACCGCGCATCCGGGGCCGAAGCCCCCGGCGCCTCTCGGAACGGGCCGCTCTTCCCGTACGCGGGACCCGACGAATTCCTGGCGGACCTCCGTCTCATCCGCGGCTCCCTTGCGGAGCGCCAAGGCCTTCGCATGGCCCAGCGGTTCGTGGACCCGCTCATCCGGCAGGCCGAGACCTTCGGGTTCCACCTGGCGACGATCGACATCCGGCAGGAATCGGGCGTCCACCGGCGGACCATCGCCGAAATCCTGCGCCCCGCCCTGGCAGGGCGGAACTCTGATTTCGACCGCCTGAGCGAAGAGGAGAAAATCCGGATTCTCACGGACGAAGCCCTCTCGCCCCGGCCGCTCGTCCCCCCCCGCGCGAGCCTCTCCCCCGAGACGCGGGAGTGCCTGGCGGCGTTCCGGGTCATCCGCCGGATCCTGGAGGACGTTTCTCCGAAGGCGATCGGGGCCTACATCGTCAGCATGACGCACCATGAGAGCGACGTCCTCTCCGTCCTTCTTCTCGCCAAGGAGGCCGGCCTCGCGGAGATCGACGAACGGGGAAAGTCCTTCGCCGCGCTCGACATCGTCCCGCTCTTCGAGACGATCGACGACCTCACGCGCGCCGCCGGCATGATCGACGGTCTTCTGCGAAATCGGGCCTACCGGCGATACGTCGAGGCGCGGGGAGGGATTCAGGAGGTGATGCTCGGATACTCGGACTCCTGCAAGGACGGAGGAATCCTGGCATCCGGATGGGCCCTCTACCGGGCGCAAAAAGCGCTCGCCGACGTCGGACGGCGGCACGGCGTCGCGCTCCGTCTCTTCCACGGCCGGGGCGGGACCGTGGGCCGCGGCGGCGGGCCCACGCACACGGCCATTCTGGCCCAGCCCGCGGGAACGGTCGGCGGCCGGATCAAGATCACGGAGCAGGGAGAGGTGATCTCGTCCAAGTACGCCAACCGCGGAACCGCCCTCCACAACCTGGAGCTGCTCGCGGCCGGTGTCCTCGCCGCTTCCGTTCCGGGAGGGCACGAGCCGGTCGAGGCCCGGCGTCTTTTGCGATTCGAGAAGGCTTTTGCCGAGATCGCGGAGATTTCGCTCGCCCGCTACCGGGCGCTCGTCGAGGGAGCGGATTTCGTCCCTTTCTTCGAGGGAGCAACGCCCCTGGACGAGATCGAGAGCCTCAAGATCGGCTCCCGGCCCGCGCGTCGCCCCGGACAAGAGCGGCGTCTCGACGACCTTCGGGCGATCCCCTGGGTCTTCGCCTGGACGCAGAACCGGAGTCTTCTTAACGCCTGGTACCCCGCCGGGAGCGCGATGGAGGCCTTCTGCCGGTCGAGACGGGGAAATCCGGCGCTCCTCAGGGAGATGTACCGGGCCTGGCCATTTTTCAGCAACCTGATCGACAACCTCCAGATGACGCTCGCGAAGACCGACCCGGACATCGCCCGGCGGTACGCCGCTCTCGTGTCCGATCCGCGCCTTCGCCGCCGCCACGTGCGCATCGTCGAGGAGGAATACCGAACGACGGTCCGGATGCTGGGCGCCGTCACCGGAAACAGGACGCTCCTCGCGCGCGATCCCTGGCTCAAGAGATCGATCGAGATCCGCAATCCCTTCATCGACCCGATCAACTACATCCAGGTGACGCTCCTGAACCGCCTGCGCCGCGGCCGACCCCGGAAAACCGAGCGCAACCTGCTCCAGGAAACGATCCACCTCACGATCAACTGCATCGCGTCGGGAATGAGGAATACGGGGTAGAACCGCAAATCGGTGAATCGGTGAATCGGTCAATCGGTGAATCGGCAACCAGTCTCTCGGTCTTCCACCCATTCACCCATTCACCTATTCACCGACTCACCGGCCTTTCGTTCAATCCTCCTGCGACCTGGGAAGTATCTCGTCCCAGTCCCGGTCGAGCCCCTTGCCGTCCCAGGGGGGCTTTCCGTAGAAGAGGACGCCCCGGGCGTCCGCGCCCTCGAACGCGGCCCCGAGCGTCTTCGTCTTCCGCATGTCGGCGTTCACAAGCCGCGAGGCCGACAGGTCACAGCCGCTCAGATTGACCCCGCGAAGGTTGGCCTCCTCCAGAACCGCGCTCCGAAGATCGGCCCCTTCGAGGTCGGAGTCGATGAACCGGGTCCCCGTGAAATCGCCCTCTCGAAAGACGGCCCCGCGTCCGTTGACGAGGAGGAACTCCGCCCGGCGCATCTTCGCCCGCGCCAGGTTCGCCCCGCTGAAGTCTGCCCTCTGGAAGAAAGCGCGGTCGCCCGACACCCCCGCCAGGCTCGCCCCCCGGAACGAAGCGTCCGCCGCGAAAACGTCGGAGAGGTTCCCTTCGTCGAGCCGAACGCCGGCGAGCTTCGCTCCCGTGAGAACTGCGCCCGACAGGTCCACGCCCCGCAGGTCCATCTGAGAGAGATCGGCCCAGCTCAGGTCCGCGCCCCTGAGACTCCCGCCTCTTGTCAGGCATTCAAGAACATCTTCACGGCTCAACGCTGGCACTGGCTCCTCCCGGAGATCCTCCGAGGAATCGAAGTCGCATATTACACGACCCCTCTTCCGGCTCGCAACGATCCCCCCGCCCTTGCCCTCCTCGGGGGGGGAGGGGGTGAGAGAGGCAAGGCAGCCGCAGGCGTCATAGTTCAACT
>JACPZO010000180.1 GCA_016195465.1 Nitrospirota bacterium | reverse complement strand
GGTTTTAGCCCGCCGCCACGATTCCAGTGTTGCGCGCTGCTCGTTCGCCATCGCCAGAGCCTTTGCTTTTTCCCACATGCCCCAAACCATAACACGATGGGGCAGTATTGTCAAGATATTACTGGGACACTACACTAGGAGGTTGATGAAAAAGTCCCCTCTCCCCCCGCCAGGGGGAGGGCGAGGGTGAGGGGGTTAAGCAAGCCGCTGATTCTATTGGCCCTCACCCCAACCCTCTCCCAGAGGGAGAGGGGGCGAAAGGGGTTTTTCAGCACCCTTCTAGCGTGTGTGAGCCACTCACTCGGGGCGGATGGGAGCTTTTTCCTACGCGGCGGATTCATAGACGATTTTGCCGTTCCGAAGGGCTTCCCGGTAGACGAGGCCGGGCGACTCGGCGAGTTCTTCGACAAGGGTGGGGGATACGACGAGGATGTCCATCGGCATCATGATCCCCTTCAGGGCGCGGCGAAGCCGGACGCTTTCCTTTCGGGGGTTCTCCACGTCCCCATCCATGATCACCAGAACGTCAAGATCGCTGTTTCGGTTCGTGGTTCCCCGGATGTAGGAACCAAAGAGGATGATGCGGCGAGGTCGGGCCGCCTCGACGATCTTTTGAACGGCGGTCTGGACCTTTTCAGGAGTCACTAAGGAGAATGCGTCCACGCGACCTCCTTGGAGAAGGGGCGAAGGCAAGGCGACCATTCGTGCGGCGGAACGCGTTGTATCCCGCAAGTATTTCTATCATGAAGCAGAGGATGGCGCAAGGTCTGGCAGGCATACTACCTCTGAGAAGGACGCCTCTTCCGCCTCCACGCCATGCAGTCCTCGAAAAGCGTGTAGACGACGGGGACGACGACGAGGGTGAGGAGGGAGGAGGTGATGAGGCCGCCGATGATGGCGATGGCCATGGGGGAGCGGAACTCCGAGCCGGAGGCGGTCGAGAGAGCGACGGGGAGCATCCCGAGGATCATCGCGGTCGACGTCATCAGGATGGGCCGGAGCCGCGTCGGTCCGGCCTCGAGGATCGCCTCGCGCACGGGGAGACCGCGGGCGCGGAGCGTGTTCGTGTAGTCCACGAGGAGGATCCCGTTCTTCGTCACGAGGCCCATGAGCATCACGATCCCGATCATCGGCGGCATGCCGACCGGTTTGCCCATGAGGAAGAGGGCGATGAGGGCGCCGATAATGGCGAGCGGGAGGGAGAGCATGATCGTGAACGGATGGACAAAGGAGTTGTACTGGCTCGCCAGGACCATGTAGATGAAGACGACGGAAAGCGCGAGAGCGGCCATCAAGGCGACGAACGACTCCTGCATCCGTTCCGCCTCCCCGAGAAAGCCGAATCGGACCCCTTTGGGCAGTCCTAGTTTCTCCATCTTCTCGGTGATCGATCCGACGACCGTTCCGAGCGGCGCGTCGGCGAGGTTGGCCGTGACGAGGACCTGCCGCTGGCGGTCCTCCCGGGTGATCTTGCCCGGACCGACGCCGGGCGCGATATCCGCCACTTCCATCAGCGCGACCGGACGCTGGAAGTCGGGCGGGTTGACCAGAAGGCGGGTCAGGGCGGACATGTCTTGCCGGTCCTCTTCGCGGAGGCGGACGCGGATGTCGTATTCCTTGTCGCCCTCCCGGAATCGGCTCGCCACCTGTCCGTCGACCAGCGTCCGGACCGTGGCGGCGATGGGGCCCGCGCCGATCTTGAAGTCGGCGGCCCGGTCGCGGTTCGGCCGGACCTGGAATTCCGGTTTCCCTTCCTCGATGTTGGTGTCGACGTCCACCGTGCCGGGCACGGAGCGGACGATCTCCCGGGCCTTCTGGGAGAGCGCGGTGAGTATCTCGAGATCGTCGCCCCGGAGGTAGAGCGTGACGGGATAGACGTCCCCCCCCTCGACGAACGGAATGTCCTCGACCCGCACCTTGATTCCGGGGACTTTCTGGAGCGCCGCGCGGACCTGGGACTTGATTTCGGCCATCGTTCGCTTCCGCTCTTTCTTGTCCCGTACCTCGACGCGAAGAACGGCCCGGTTGATGATTTCGTCCGGTCCGACGGTCGTGAAGACCGTCAGCGCGTCCGGATCGCGCCTGAGGACCTCCTCGACCCGGCGGGCGGTCTCGTTCGTAAGCGCGAGCGACGAACCGGTCGGTGTTTCGATCGTCACGTTGAACTGCCCGTGGTCCGCCTTGGGAACGAATTCGCCTCCCATGAGGAGGACGAGGAGGATCGAGAGGGTGAACAGGGCGAGCGCGCCGAGAATAACCGCGAGCCGGTGCGAGAGGGCCCAAGTCAGGATGTCCCGGTAACGGTGGTCGAGGGCCGAGAAGAAACCGCCGAGCGCGTCCGAGAACCGCTGGAAGAAGCGGCGGTGGCGGACTTCGGAGAGCGGCTTCATGAAGTGGGCGGAGAGCATCGGATCGAGCGTGAAGGCCACGAGGAGAGAGATTCCCACGGCGAAGACAACGGAGAGGCCGAATTGTCTGAAGAACTGGCCGACGATCCCGCTCATGAAGGCGACGGGGAAGAAGACGGCCACGATCGTGAACGTCGTCGCCATGACGGCCAGGCCGATCTCGGTCGTCCCCTTTCGCGCGGCGGTGACGGAGTCCTCGCCGCGCTCCATGTGCCTGAATATGTTCTCTCGGACGACGATCGCGTCGTCGATCAGCACGCCGACGACCAGGGAGAGGGCCATGAGCGTCATCATGTTGATCGAGAAGTTGAAGACCCACATGAAGAAGAAGGAGCCGATCAGAGAGGCGGGGAGGGAGAGGGAAACGATGAACGTCGAACGCCAGTCGCGCATGAAGATGAACACCGTGAAGATGGCGAAGAAGATTCCGAGGACAAGACTCTCCCGAACGGCGGAGAGGTCGGAGAGAACGAATTTGGCCTGGTCCTTCGCGATGCGGAACTGGACGTCCCGCGGAAGGCGGTCTTCGAGGCCCGCCAGGCGCGCCTTGACCTTGTCGACGAGGGCCACCGTGTTCCCGCCCGACTGCTTCCGGACGAAGAAAAAGACGGCCTCCTGTCCGTTCATTCGGGTGATGGTCCGGACCTCCTTGAACCCGTCCACGACGCGTCCCAGGTCGCGGACCCGGACGGTCCGCCGGGCCGCGCCGCCCGCCCCCGACTGTATGTCGGCGACGGTGTCCACGACGACCTCGTCGATCTCGGAGACCTTCTTGAACTCGGCCGGCGCCCGGACCGTGATCTCCCGGCCGCTCTGCACGACGTGGCCGCCGGGGATGTTGATGTTCTCCTTGGCGACGGCCTCCACCACGCGGGAGACCGGGATCCCGAAGGCCTCCAGCCGCTTCCGGTCCAGGAGGACCTGGATCTCGCGCGTCTGCCCTCCGACGATCCCCACTTCGCCGACGTCGGGGACCTGCTCCAGATACGGCTTGACGCGGTCCTCCACGAGGCGGCGGATCTCGTCCGACGGCCGTGCGCCCGAGACGCCGATCCAGAGGACCGGCTCCTGCGAGGGGTCGATCCGCTGGAAGACCGGCTCCTCGATCTCTTTGGGGAGCACCGCCCGGATGGCCGAGACCTTCTCGCGGACGTCGACGGCGGCGAGCTTGACGTTCGTTCCGATATAAAACTCGGCGACGACCTGGGAGACGCCTTCGCGGGAGGTGGAGAAGACGCGCTTGAGGCCGCCGATCGTCGAGACGGCGTCCTCGATGGGACGGGAGACGAGCGTCTCCACTTCCTCCGGGCCCGCGCCCGGATAGACGGTCGTGGTCACGACGACGGGGAAGGAGACGTCCGGAAACATCTCCATCGGGAGGAAGCGGAGGGCGATAATACCGAGGACGACGAGCGTCACGATCGCCATCGTGGCGAAGACGGGCCGCCGGATGGAGAGGTCGGAGATGTACATCTATTTTCTTTCGGCGACCGTGACCCGGCTTCCTTCGTCGAGCGTCGAGAGGGGGGAGGCGACGACGCGATCCCCTTCGCTCAGGCCTTCCAGGATCTCGATGCGTCCGTCGGTGGATTCCCCGGTCTTCACGCGACGGGCGTGGAGGGTGCCGTCGTTGACGAGAAACGCGGTCGGTTTGCCTTCGCGGAATGCCACGGCGGCTTGGGGGACGGTCAGCGCCGTGCCCCGGCCGACGGGGATCGTGACGCGGGCGAAGAAGCCGGGCTTCAGGAGGCGCCCCTTGTTCTCAGTGCTCACTTCCGCGTCCGCCGTCCGGCTCTTGGGATCGAGCGAGGGAACGACCCGGTCGACCCGGCCCGCGAATGTCCGGTCCGGCAGGGCGTCGACGGAGACAGTGACCGTCGATCCGGGTTGCACGCGGGCCAGATCGGCGGCGGCGAGGCCGACGGCTATCTTGACCTTGTCGATCGACTCGACGGTGAAGACCGGATTCGACGTCTGCGCCATCCCGCCGGGATCGAGAAGGCGCCGGGTGACGAAGCCGGAGACGGGGGATAAAAGACGCGTCTCGGCGAGCTTTTCGTTCGCGAGATCCAGCCCGGCCTTGGCGAGGGCGGCCTGAGCGCGGGTCGATCTCGCGCGGGCCTCGGCGTCCTCCATCTGCCCTCGGGAAACCATTCCTCCCTCGAAGAGGCGGGCCATGCGCGTCTGGTCGGCGGCGGCTTGCGCGGCGAGGGCCTCGGCTTGGTCGAGCTGGGCCTTCGCTTGGGCGACCTGGAGGGCGTAATCCCTGTCCTCGATCGTGCCGAGAACTTGGGCGGAGTCGACGCGGTCACCGATGCGGACGGCCACGTCCTTCACCCGGCCGGGGACCTTGGGGAAGACATCCACCCGGCTCCACGGCTCAATGGAGCCGGTCAGGACGATCTTTCGCTCGAACGTCTGCTTGGAAACGGCGACGACCTCAACGCTCGCGGCTTCCGCTGGGCGCGGCTTGGCTCTGTCGACGCGATCCTTGATGGCGGCGCCGACCCTGTAGACTGTCAGGGCGAGAAGGAGGAGCAGGACGACCGCGGCGGCGATCCGGCGTGGAGTCATCTTGATCATGCCGCTTTCCTCGCGAGTCCATCGAGCAAGAGGTTTGTAAGGCTTCGATGCAGGATCTCGGGGGTCATGGCGGAGACATCGGAATTGGGATTCAAGTGCCGAGCCATGGGGCGCATGATGTATTGGAAGAGGATCGCCCCGAACAAGACGTTGACGACGATTTCCGGGTTCAGAGGGCGGAAATCGCCCCGTTGTACCCCCTCGGTCAGGATCTTCATCAGGTTTTCACGGTTGCGGGAGGCGTACCTTTCGGCAATCCACTGGACGTGTTTGCCTTGGCGCGTGAACTCATGGGCCAGGATGCGCCGGAGGTCTTCGTTTTCTTCCTGGTAGCGGATGAACCGTTCCGTGAAAAAGAGGAGCTTATCCGTGGGCGTTCCAGCGCGTGGAAAGGACTCGTTCTCCCAGATCGCAAGAACCGGCGCGTAGCATTCCTCGAGGACTTCTCGATAGAGTGCGTCCTTGTCGCGGAAGTAGTAGTAGATGAGCGCCTTGTTAACGCCCGCCTGGCCGGCGATTTCTTGTACGGAGGCGGCGTCGAATCCGTTTTGGGCAAAAAGGCGTCGTGCCGACGCCAGGATGGCCTGCTTTGCGGGGCTTGGGCCCGAATCAACGATTTCTTGAGGAGGAAGAATGGGTTCCATTTGACTAACCGGTTAGTTATCTATATCATACATTCCGGCCGCCGTTCAAGTGACAATTCATTTTCGCAAGGCTAAAGCCTTGCCCTACATCTTTTCCCGTTGTTTTTGTAGGGCAACCCTTCAGGGTTGCACATCATTCAATCAATTGCCGGAACCTTCGGGGTTTGCTACAATCCGGTGCCTTGTTTCTCGAAGTCCGATCGCCCCGGCGCGCCTTTGCCGGCGGAGGAAGTGAGGGTGGAATGTTGAAGGTTGGTATCGTCAAGGAAATCAAGCCGTTCGAATCCCGGGTCGGGATGACGCCCGATGGAGTGGGTGCCCTGGTGCGGCTGGGGCATGATATCTACCTCCAGGCGGGAGCGGGCGAGGGGTGCGGCTACCCGGATAAGGAGTACCGCGAGGCGGGCGCCCGGATCCTCAAGGACCCAGCGGTCGTCTGGAAAGCCGCTTCGATCATCGTCAAAGTCAAAGAACCCCAGGTCAAGGAGTACGCTTATCTCAGGCCCGGCCAGTTTATCTTTACGTTTTTTCACCTCGCGACGGACAAGCGCCTCGCGGAGGCTCTCGTCAAGTCGAGAGCGACAGCCATCGCCTACGAGATGGTCCAGGATGACGACGGGTCGTTGCCGATTCTGGCGCCGATGAGCCAGGCGGCCGGGAAGCTGGCCGTCCAGGTCGGCGGATCCCTCCTCACGAAGCCGGCGGGAGGAAAGGGCATCCTCCTTGGAGGGGTGGGAGAGTACGGCCGGGGCCGCGTCGTCGTTCTCGGAACGGGGAACGTCGGGATGGCGGCGATGGAGCGGGCGGTCGCGCTTGGGGCCGAGGTGTCCATGTTTGGGCGGGACGAGAACAGGATGGCCCGCCTGCGGGCCGTCCACCCCGGGCGCGTCCAGGTCGAGCCGCTGACGGTCGGCCGGATCGCGGCCCAACTCCCCGCGGCGGACCTCCTGATCGGGGCCGTGTCGGTTCCCGGGGCCCGGGCGCCGATCGTTGTGCCGCGCAACGCCGTGTCGCGCATGGCGCCCGGCTCGGTGATCGTCGACGTGGCGATCGATCAGGGAGGGTGCATCGCGACTTCGAAACCGACGACGCATGCCAAGCCGACGTACGTGGCGAACGGGGTGATCCACTACGCCGTGACGAACATGCCCGCGGCCGTTCCGCGGACGTCGAGCCTGGGGCTTGCCGCGAAGACGATGCCGTTCCTCCAGAAAATGGCGGCGCTCGGGATCGAGAACGCCGTCCGGATCGATCCGGCGTTGGTTCGCGGGGTCGTCGCGGCCGACGGAATGATCCGCAATGAGAACGTCGCCCGCGCCCACCGGATGAGATGGAAGCCGTGGCCATGAAGAGGCGGTCAATCGTTAATGGTCAATCGTTAATCGTCAATGGTCAATGACGAATAACCAATAACCAATAACCAATAACCAATAACCAATAACCAATAACCAATAACCAATAACCAATAACCAATTCCTCAATGGCCTACCGAGACCTTTCTGATTTCATCCGCGCGTTGGAGAGAGAGGGTGAGCTCGTCCGCGTCAAGGCCGAGGTCGACCCGATCCTCGAGATCACGGAGATCGCCGACCGCCAGATGAAGTCGCCGGGCGGCGGCAAGGCCCTCCTGTTCGAGAACGTGAAAGGCTCGTCGATCCCCGTCCTCATCAACGCTTTCGGCTCCACCCGGCGGATGAACCTCGCCCTCGAAGTCGACCGGATCGAGGACGTCGGCGACGAGATTCTCGCCTTCATCGAGCCGGAACTCCCCAAGACGCTCGTCGCCAAGCTCAAGATGCTCCCGCGCCTCAAACAGCTCGCGGATTTCATTCCGAAGACGGTCAAGACGGGCCCGTGCAAGGAGGTCATCGAGACGACGGCGCCGTCCCTCGATCCGCTCCCCGTTCTGCAATGCTGGCCGGGGGACGCGGGGCGGTTCATTACGTTACCGCTTGTTTTCACGCGGAACCCCCGGACGGGCCGTCGCAACTGCGGGATGTACCGGATGCAAGTATACGACGCGCGGACGACCGGGATGCACTGGCAGATCCACAAGCACGGCGCGAAGCACTACCAGGACTCCGAGCGGGCGGGGAGGCGGATCGACGTGGCCGTCGCCATCGGGACGGACCCCGCCGTGACGTTCGCCGCGATGGCGCCGATGCCCGACGACGTGGACGAGATGATGTTCGCGGGATTCCTCCGCAAGGAGCCGGTCGAGTTGGTCAAGTGCGAAACGGTGGACCTGGAGGTCCCGGCGAACAGCGAGATCGTCCTGGAAGGATACTGCGACCCCGAGGAACGCCGGGTCGAGGGCCCGTTCGGCGATCACACGGGGTACTACTCCCTGGCGGATTCGTATCCCGTTTTCCACGTGACGGCCGTGACGCGGCGGAAGAACCCGATCTACTCCACGACGATCGTCGGCCGGCCGCCGATGGAAGACTACTACATGGGAAAGGCCGTGGAGCGGATCTTCCTCCCGCTCGTCAAGAAGACGATCCCGGAGATCGTTGACATGGCCTTCCCCGCCGAGGGCGTCTTCCACAACATGGTCTTCATCGCCATCGACAAGCGGTATCCGGGCCACGCCCGCAAGGTGATGAGCTCCATCTGGGGAACGGGGCAAATGATGTTCACGAAGCTCATCGTTATCGTGGACAAGGACGTGAACGTTCACGACACGTCCGAGGTCCTCTTCCGCATCGGGAACAACGTGGACTGGAAGCGCGACACGATGATCGTGGAGGGGCCGGTGGACGCCCTGGACCACGCGGCGCCGCTCCCGAACCTCGGCGGAAAGATGGGGATCGACGCCACGCGCAAGGGCCCGGACGAGGGACACGCCCGGCCGTGGCCCGCCGACATCGTCATGTCGCCCGAGATCAAGGCGCTGGTCGACCGGCGGTGGGGAGAGTACGGCGTCCCTTGAACTCAGCGGCTTTCTTCAGCGACATCTCTCATCTCCCCAACCTCGTCACGCTGGTCCGCGTTCTCCTCGTTCTTGCGATGTATCCCGTGGCGTGGTTCGGAAGGACGGACCTCCTGGCCTTCTTTTTTCCCCTGGCGGGAGCGACAGACGCCCTCGACGGATGGATCGCCCGCCGGTACGGACTGCAAACCGAGTTCGGGAGCCGGTTCGACTCCGTGGCCGATTACGGATACTACTATTCCGCGCCGATCTGGTTCTGGTGGCTCGTCCCGGACGTTGTCCGCTCCTGGTGGCCGTGGATCGCCGTTCCTGTCGTTCTGTTTCTGGCGGGCGAGGTCGTGAAGCTGGTGCGGGGACGCGGCGTCGCCGCCCTTCATCTCTATTCCAGCAAGGCCGCGGGAGCCGCCCTGGTCGTCTATCTCACCTGGGTTCTCTGGGGCGATCCGCCGCGGGCCGTGTTTCTGGGCCTGTGCGTTTTTCTTTCCCTCGCCGCCGCCGAGGAGATGGCTATCTGCTTCATGAGGCGCCCCATCCACCCCAACGCCCGGTCCGTTTTTCACGTCATCCGGGAGCGCCCGGCGAGATGATGGGCAAGCCCGCTTCCATCCGGACCCGGGTCGCCGTCTTCCTCGAGACGATCAAGTTCTCCCACACCGTCTTCGCCTTGCCGTTCGCCTTTACAGGCATGGTCCTGGCGGCGAATGGATGGCCGCCGGCATCGACCGTCTTCTGGATCGCCGTGGCGATGGTCGGGGCGCGGACGGGCGCGATGGGGATGAACCGCGTCCTGGACGCGGCCTACGACGCGAAGAACCCCCGAACGTCCGAGAGGGCAATTCCGAAGGGCTCGCTCTCGGGGGGATTCGT
>JACPZO010000025.1 GCA_016195465.1 Nitrospirota bacterium | reverse complement strand
GATCTTCATGCCGGTTCCCTCGAGAGGCCGAGCAGGATGCCAACGGCGATCAGGTTGATGAGCATCGCGGATCCTCCGAAGCTTACGAAGGGAAGAGGGAGTCCTTTGGTCGGCAGGAGCCCCACGACGACGCCCAGGTTGACGAACGTCTGGACGCCGATGACGAGCGTGAGCCCGGCCGCCAGGAGCCGCGGAAACGGATCGATCATCCGGAGAGCGATGAGGCTGCCGCGCCAGATGACGACCCCGAAAAGGGCGAGAACGGCGAGGGCGCCGACGAACCCCATCTCCTCGCCGATCAGCGCGAAGATGAAGTCGGTGTGCGCCTCGGGCAGGAAGAAGAGTTTCTGCTTCCCCTCCCCCAGCCCGGCGCCGAACAGCCCGCCGCCGCCCAGCGCCAGGTACGACTGGACCATCTGAAACCCGGAGGCCGTCGGGTCCTTCCACGGGTTGACGAACGCCTTGAGGCGCTCGATCCTGTACCCCGCGCCCGTCACGAGCTTGTAGATCACGGGAAGGAGGAAGACCGAGAAGGACGAGAGATGGAGGACGCGGGCCCCGCCGACGAAGAGGAGCGTGAGCATGACGATGGCGATCCCGACGGCCGTTCCGAAATCCGGCTGGAAGACGATGAGGGAGAGGAAGACGCCGAGAACGAGCGTGTATGGAAAGAACCCGTAGACGAAGTCGGCGATCCGCTCCGGCCCCTTGCGGGCCAGCGAGGCCGCCGCGTAGAGGACGAGGGCGAGCTTCGCGAGCTCCGACGGCTGAAACGTGAGGGGGCCGGCCCGGAGCCACCGGCGCGAACCGTTGACCTCGGCCCCAACGCCCGGAATCAGGACGGCAACGAGCAGGAGGCCCGTCACGCCCAGGAGGGGAAGGGCCAGCCTGTTCCACGTCGGCACGCCGATCCGCATGGCCGCGGCCATGGCGAAGAGACCGATCACGACCCACAGGAGCTGTTTCTTGAAGAAGTAGAAGGTATCGCCGTGCTTCTTGAGGGCCATGACGCCGCTGGCGCTGTAGACCATTCCCAGGCCCACGACGAGGAGGATCGCGACGCTGATGAGCAGGACCTTGTCGACGCCCTTCACCGTTCTCCCCCCCTGGGGGCCCGTTCCGCCCCGCCGGAAAGGGCCCGAACCAGAGCGGCGAACCGCTCGCCCCGGTGCTCGAAGTCGCGGAACATGTCGAACGAGGCGCAGGCCGGGGAGAGGAGAACGGTCTCCCCTTCGTGGGCGCGGGCCGCGGCCGTCTGGACCGCCTCTTCCAGCGATCGAACGGTCACGGTCTCGACCAGGTCTCCCAGGGCCTCCTCGATCTTCGAGGCCGCTTTCCCCAGGAGAACGAGGAGCCGCACGCCACCGACGCCCGGACGCGGCGAAAGGGCGGGGCGAAGCGAAGCGAAGTCGCCGCCCTTGTCGAGGCCGCCGGCGATCAGAATCACCGGACGGTCGAAACCCTCCAGCGAGCGGGCCACAGCGCCCACGTTCGTGCCTTTCGAATCGTTGATGTAGGTGACCCCCCGTCGGACGGCGACGGTCTCCATGCGGTGGGGGAGTCCCGCGAACCGCTGGAGCGCCCGCGCGACGGCCGGGGGTTCCGCGCCCGCCAGGAGCGAGACGGCCGAGGCGGCCAGGGCGTTCTCGAGGTTGTGCGCCCCGCGGATCCGAACCGCCCCCGTTTCGACGACGCGCGAGATCTTCCCGCCGAGCGACGCCACGATCCATCCGTCCTCGACGAACACCCCCGGCTCCTTCCTCTCCTTCCGGGAGAACCAGACGAGCCGCCCGGGAACGCGCGGCGCGAGACCGGCCGCCACGGGGTCGTCGGCGTTCAGGACGGCCGTATCTTCCGGCCCCTGGTTCCGGAAGATGAGGGCCTTGGCGTCCACGTAGGAGGCAAAATCGGGGTACCGGTCGAGATGGTCCGGCGTCACGTTCAGGAGGCAGGCCACGGCGGGCCTGAACGTGAGCGTCCCCTCGAGCTGGAAGCTCGAGACCTCCACGACGGCGTACCGGGCCTCGGACGCCCGCTCGATCTCGCCGCACAGGGCGTTCCCGATGTTTCCCGCGACGACGACGTTCATCCCGGCCTCTTTCAGGATCTCCCCCACGAGCGACGTCGTCGTCGACTTCCCATTCGTCCCCGTCACGGCCAGGATCGGCGCGCGGACGAGACGGGCCGCGAGCTCGAGCTCCCCCATCAGCGGCACGCCCCGGGCGCGGACACGGTCGAAAACCGGAAGGGCGAGCGGAACGCCCGGCGAGACCACGACGGCATCGGCCGAATCGAAGAGGGCCTCCGGATGGCCGCCGAAGACGGTCTCGATTCCCTCCGGCACAGTCAGGGCCGCCGGGGCCGCCAGGTCCGCCAGGTCCGGATGATCGCGGGAATCGTTGAGAATTACCCGCGCGCCCAACGAAGCCAGCCGGCGGGCCGCCGCGAGACCGCTCCGCGCCGCGCCCACGACGACGACCGTTCTCCCCTTCCACAGGGAGCCATCGGCGGAAAGCGCAGAGAGCGAAGAAAGGGAGGCGCCCGTCATCCCTCGACCCCCTGGAACCGGCCCAACGCGACGGCATGCGCGGGAGTTGTCGGCGCGGACGCCACCCGGTCCTTCGGACGCGCCGCGGCCGCAAGGACAAAACCGTAGTCGACGAGCGTGCGAACGTCCTGCCAGGGCCGGCGGCTCCCCAGAACCACGACGATGACCTTTCGCCCATTCTCCTCGACTTCGCCGACGTACGTATGGCGGGAGGCGACGGTGTACCCCGTCTTGCCCGGCCCCGCTCCCTCATACTCCCATAACAGCCGGTTGTGATTCCGAACCAGGATCCGGCGGCGCTCGGACTCCCCCGAAACGGCCGTCACCAGCCGGTGCTTCGTCTCGGCGATCTTCACGAACGTCTCGTTCCGAAGCGCCGCCCGGAAGATGCACGCGAGATCGGAGGCCGTCGTCACCTGCCCCCGGGCCGGCAGGCCGCTCGGGTTCTTGAAGACCGTCTTCCGCGCGCCGAGCGTCCGGGCCTTCTCGTTCATCAGCTTCACGAACCGGTCCACGTCTCCCGCCGCCGTCTCGGCCAGCGCCACCGACGCGTCGTTGGCCGACTTGAGGAGAAGACCGTAGAGGAGGTCCTGGACGTCGATCCGGTCCCCGGACTGAAGACCCAGGCGCGAAGCCGGCTCCCGACTCGCCGCCGCCGAGACCGAGACCTCCTTTTGCGGAGAGACCTTCTCCAGGGCCAGAAGCCCGGTCATCACCTTGACCGTCGAGGCGGGCGCATGGAGACGGTCGGGCGCCTTGGCGTAAAGCGTCCGGCCCGTCTCGGCGTCCATCACGAGGACCGACTTGGCCGTCACGGCCGGCGGACCCGCCGCGAGCGCCGGGGCGGACAGCAGGAGCGCCGCCGCCGCAACCGCGGCGAGCGCCGCGAATCCGCCTCTGCCCCCCCTTTGACAAAGGGGGGTGAGGGGGGATTCCGGCGGGAGGCGTCCCACTTTCCCGAACGGCTTCATCTTCACCTCTTCGCCCATTCGTCTCACCTGAGCTTGAGCGTCGAAAGAGAAAGGAGCGCCAGAATGATCCCGACGATCCAGAAACGGACGATGATCTTCGACTCGGCCCACCCCGCGAGCTCGAAGTGGTGATGGACCGGCGCCATCCGGAAGACCCTCTTCCCCCTCAGCTTGAAGGAGCCGACCTGGATGATCACGGACAAAGCCTCGATCACGAAGATGCCGCCGGCGACGGCCAGGATCGCCTCGTGCTTCGTGATGACGGCGAGCGTCCCGAGGCCCGCCCCGAGCGAGAGCGACCCCACGTCGCCCATGAAGACCTGCGCCGGGTGGGCGTTGAACCAGAGGAACCCGAGCGCCGCCCCCATCAGCGCGCCGCAAAACACCGTGAGCTCGCCCGTCCCCGGCAGGTAGAGGACCTGGAGGTAGCGGGCGAAGTTCGCGTGGCCCGAGACGTACACGAGGACCGCGTTGGCCGTGGCCGCGATCCCCACGAGCCCGATCGCCAGGCCGTCGATTCCGTCGGTGAAGTTCACGGCGTTCGAGGCGCCGACGATGACGAAGACGGCGAACGGAATGTAGAACCACGACAGGTCGAGAAGCCACCGCTTGAAGAACGGGATCGAGAGGATGGAGTGGTACGGGTCCTTCGGGTCGAAGTAGAGGAAGAGGGAGACCGCCAGGGCCGCCGCCGCCTGAAGGACGATCTTCCGCCACGCGGAGAGCCCGCGCGGATGGCGCCGGACGACCTTGAGGTAATCGTCGAGGAAGCCGATCGCCCCGAAGACCGCCGTCGAGCCGAGGATGATCCAAATGTAGCGGTTGGAGATGTCGGCCCACAGGATCGTCGGCACGAAGATGGCGGCGAGGATCATGATCCCTCCCATCGTCGGCGTCCCCTGCTTCCCGCGGTGGGTCTGCGGTCCGTCCTCCCGGACCTGCTGTCCCACGCCCCAGACCGCGAGCTTCCGGATCAGCCAGGGACCGATCAGGAAGGAAATGATGAGCGCCGTGAGGATCGCGTAGGCCGTCCGGAACGTGATGTACCGGAAGACGTTGAACCCGGCGAACGTCTCGTGCAGCGGGTACAGGAGATAATAGAGCATCGGCCGGCCGTCAGTCCTTCGTCTCGTCGTTCATCATCCGCCTGTTCCCTTGTCCCCTCCGGCGGTCGGGTCCCCGCTCATCGACGAAGGCGAGGACCCGCTCCATCTGCATGCCGCGCGATCCCTTGACCAGGATCGTGTCGCCCGGCCCGGAGACCGTCTTGAGAATCGCGACCACGTCCTCCACGCTCGAGACGGCCCGGACCCTTTCCTCGGGCATCCCGGTCACGACCGCCCCTTCGGCGATGTGACGCGCGAGGTCCCCCACCGTCACCAGGAAATCGATCCTCATCCGCGCCGCGGCCGCTCCGACCTCCAGGTGGGCCTCCCGCGCGTACTCGCCCAGCTCGAGCATGTCGCCCAGGACGGCGACCTTCCGGCCGTCTCCTCCCACCTCGGCCAGCATCTCGAGCGCCGCGGTCATGGAGCGGGGATTGGCGTTGTACGAATCGTTGATCACCCGCCGGCCGGAGAGACGGACCACTTCTCCCCGCATGGCGACGGGCTGGAACGCATCGAGGGCCGCCCGGATGTCGGCCAGCCGCACTCCCAGGACGGTCGCCGCGGCGGCAGCCGCCAAGGCGTTCTGCACGTTGTGACGCCCCGGCATCCCGAGGGCGACCTCTTCCGACCCGTCGGAGCGGACGATCTGGAAGCGGTGGCCGCCGCCGTTCACGCGGACGCCCCGCGTAACCACGTCGCCCACCCCGCGCATCGAGTAGATGAGCGACCGCCCCCGCACCCAGGACCTCATCCCCATGATCGCCGGGTCATCGCCGTTCAAGACGGCGATCCCGTCCGGCGGGAGCATCTCCAGGAGTTCCCCCTTCGCGCGCGCGACCTCTTCGACCGTCGCGAGCTTCTTCAAGTGCGCGGGGCCCACGTTCGTGATCATCCCGACGGTCGGCCGGGCGATCTCGCACAGCCGCCGGATCTCCCCCGCCCCGCTCATCCCCATCTCGATGACCGCGGCGCGGTGCGCCGATTGGAGGCCGAGGAGCGTGAGCGGCACGCCGATGTGGTTGTTGAGGTTCCCCGGGTTCTTGAGGACCGAGCGCGTCCGCCCGAGGATCGCCGCCAGCATCTCCTTCGTCGTCGTCTTTCCGTTCGTCCCCGTCACGCCGACCACGGGAATGTCGAACCGCGCGCGGTGAGCCGCCGCCAGGTCCTGGAGGGCCGCGAGCGTGTCGGGCACCGCGATGACGACGCCGGGAGCGGAGGCCCACCGGGACGCCTCCGCCTCCGAGACGACCGCCCCCCACGCGCCTTTCTCGAGGGCCTGGGCGACGAAATCGTGGCCGTCGAACCGCTCGCCGACGAGGGCGAAGAAGAGAGACCCGGCCGGGAGCGTCCGCGTGTCGATCGACACCCCGGCGGGCTGGCCGTCGGTCCGTCCCCGAACGACCCGCCCTCGAACGGCCGAGACGATCCGGCCCGCGCTGAGAAACTCCACATCCCGTTCGGGCAGTTCCGTCGTCATGGATGCCACACCCGTTCTCCTCGTGTCGTGTCGCCCGCGGCGGCCGCCCCGCTCTTCGCCAGGGCGCCGAGGGCTTCCTCCCTGTCGCTGAACGCCCTGCGCTCGTCGCCGACGATCTGATAGTCTTCGTGCCCCTTCCCGGCCAGCACGACCGTGTCGCCCGCGCGCGCCCCCTCGATCGCCGTCCGGATCGCCTCGCGGCGGTCCGGAACGACGAGGTAGTCCCGCCCGGCTGTCCGGCCCGCCTCACGCACGCCCGCCTCGACCTCGGAGAGAATCCGGACCGGGTCCTCGGTCCGGGGATTGTCAGACGTCAGAACGACGAAGTCGGCCGCCCGCGCCGCCGCCAGCCCCATCTTGGGCCGCTTACCCCTGTCCCGGTCGCCGCCGCAGCCGAACAGGACGGCGAGTCTCCCCGGCGTGATCTCGCGGGCCGCCGCGAGAAGGCGGGAAAGCGCATCGTCCGTGTGGGCGTAGTCGACGATCACGGTGAACGGCTGACCGGCTTCGACCTTCTCGAACCGCCCCGGTACGCCGGCCATCCCCTCGACGCCGCGCCGGATCGCCGGGACCGGAACGCCCAGCGCGCCCGCGGCCGCGACGGCGGCGAGGATGTTGGAGGCGTTGTACCGCCCGAGTAGCGGAGAGGCAATATCGACCGGTCCCCACGGCGTGTCGGCCGTCACCCCGATTCCCCCCGGCGTCACGGAAATCTTCCGGGCCCTCACGTCGGCCGGCGAAGAAGCGCCGTACGTCACGCGCCTCGCGCGAGTCGCGGCCAGGAGATCGCCCGCCCGCGGATCGTCCGCGTTGACGACGGCCGCGGCAGACGACGGGAGCCCCTCGAACAGGTGTCGCTTCGCCCGGAAGTACTCCTCCATCGACCCGTGGAAATCGAGATGGTCCTGCGTCAGGTTCGTGAACACCCCCGCAGCGAACTCGATCCCGCGGACCCGGCGCCACGCCAGGGCGTGGGAGGAGACCTCCATCACGGCGTGCGTAACGCCGGCGTCCGCCATCTGCCGGAGAAGCCCGTACAGCTCGGGCGCTTCGGGTGTCGTGTAAGGCGCCGGCAGGACCCGGCCGGCGAACTCGTACCGGATCGTCCCGATCAGCCCCGTGCTCCATCCCGCGGCGGAGAAGATGCTTTGCAGAAGACAGCTCGTCGTCGTCTTTCCGTTCGTCCCCGTGACGCCCACGAGCGTCATCCCGCGCGCCGGATCGCCGTGGAAAGCCCGCGCGAGGTCCGCCAGGGCCTCCCGCGCGTCGTCCACCTCGATCGTCAAGACACCGGCCGCGCCCCAAGTCGCCGGGGCTGTCCCGCGCTCTCTCACCACCGCGGCGGCCCCTCGGCGGACGGCGTCGTCCACGAACTTTCCTCCGTCGACGTGGAGTCCCTTGAGAGCAACGAACAGGCTTCCGGGAACGACCCGGCGCGAGTCGGCCGTCACGCCCGCCACCCGCAGATCCGCAACGTCGGCCGGCACGCCGCCGCCCAGCACAGCCGCCAATTCCGAAAGAGTTCTTGCGCCTGGCGAATTCATCACCGATTCACCCATTCACCGATTCACCGCTATAGTTCTCCCCTCCTTTATAAGGAGGGGTCGGGGGAGGTAGATGCACCCGAAGGCTTCTACCCCACCCAGCCTCCCCTTACAAAGGGGAGGAGTGTCGTTCCCTTGTCCCTCTGTGCCTCTATGCCTCTGTGCCTCTGTGCCTCTGTCCCTCTGTCCCTCTGTGCCTCTATGCCTCTGTGCCTCTGTGCCTCTGTGCCTCTGTGCCTCTGTCCCTCTGTCCCTCTGTGCCTCTGTCCCTCTGTGCCTCTATGCCTCTGTGCCTCTGTGCCTCTATGGCATTCTTTCCCATTCACCGATTCACCGATTCGCCGGGGTTTTTCGTCCCCATGGCGACCGTCACGACCGACCCCGGCCGCGCCGGCGGAACGCCGAGAAGCGTCAAGGCCGGCTCCACGATCCGGCGGAACGCGGGCGCGGCCACCTCGCCGCCGTAGATCTTCCCCCTCGGCTCGTCGACGACGACCAGGACGAGCAGGCGCGGATCGTCGGCCGGAACGAACCCCACGAACGAACTCACGTACGCCGTCGCCGAATATCGGCCGGTCTGCGGGTTGACCTTCTGCGCCGTTCCGGTCTTGCCCGCGACCTTCAGGTCTCCCAGGGCCGCCTGCCGCCCCGTCCCTCCCTCCTCCGTCGCGCCCGAAAGGATCCGCGCGAGCTTGCGGGCCGTCTCCTCCGAGACCACGCGCCGGATCTCCGTCGGACCGAACCGGCGCAGGGTCTCGCCGCCGGCCGACCGGATCTCGGAGACGAGATACGGCCGCATCAGCACGCCTCCGTTCGCCACGGCGGCCGCCGCGACGGCCAACTGGACGGGCGTCACGCCCACCTCCTGGCCGATCGCCGCGGACGGCAGGGTGTGGACCGTCCACGACTTGAGCGGATGCAGAATACCGGCGCTCTCTCCGGGAAGGTCGATCCCCGTCTTCTCTCCGAACCCGAACGCCTTGAGGGAGCGGTGATACCGCTCGGCCCCCAGCTTGAGCCCGACCTTCACCGCGCCGACGTTGCTCGACTTCTTCAGTATCTCCGCGAACGTCAGGCGGCCGTACCTGTGGAGGTCGTGGATCTTCCGCCCGGAGACTTCCACGACTCCTTCGGAGACGTCGAACGTCTGCTCCGGCGTCACGATTCCTTCTTCGAGCGCGGCCGCGGCGAGAAACATCTTCATCGTCGACCCGGGCTCGAAGGCGTCCGTCACGGCCCTGTTCCGCCAGTCTCCGGGACGATGCTCGGAGACGGCGTTCGGGTTGAACTCCGGCCGGACCGCGAGGGCCAGGAACTCCCCCGTCCGCGGATCGAGGACGATCCCGACGGCCCCGCGGGGCCGGTACTCGGCCATCAGGGAATCCAGCTCCCGCTCGACGATGTGCTGGATCCCTTCGTCGATGGTGAGGAGCAGGTCGTGCCCGGCGATCGGAGGACGGAAGTTCCTGTCTCCCGAGACGATCGTCCGGCCGAGGGCGTCCTTCTCCGCCACGAGGAGCCCCTTCTCGCCCTTGAGCGCCTCTTCGTGGCGCCGCTCGATCCCCTCCAGGCCCTGCCCGTCGAGCCCCTGGAAGCCGAGGACGTGGCTCGCCAGGCGCCTTTTCGGATAGAACCGCCGGCTCTCCGTGAGGAAGCCAACCTCGCGCTGCAAAAGTCCGAGACCCTTCACCCGCTCGACGCGCTCCGGGTCGAGCTTTCGCTCGATCCAAGCGAAATGGCGGGAACTGTCGAGGCGTCTTTCTAGTTGAGCGCTGGGGACCCCAAGGGCCCGGGAGAGCAGGGAAGCGACGCGGTGCGGATTTTCGATCTCCGAGGGCACTCCGTACAACGATTCAACTTCGACGCTCACGGCCAATTCCCGGCCCGCGCGATCCAGGATCGATCCGCGCCGCGGCTCGAGAAGGACCACCTTCTGGTGCTGCCGCTCCGCCTTCTTGGCCAGCTCCGGGCCGCTGAGCACCATCACCGAGAAGAGGCGGAACGCCACTAGAACGTAAAGTAGCACAAGGCCCGTCATCACGACAAGGATTCGCCGCGCCTGGGGGCCCCTGGGATTCGTCGCAAGCGGCATGGCCCTATGGTCTCTCCACCGGTCTAGCTCCTGCCCTTCCCCCGGACTCCGGGCGATGCGAGCGCAACGGCCGTCGCCCCCGGCTCCTGCTCCGGCGCGCCGGCCCCGGGGACGACCTTGACCAGGACGAACCGCCCGCGTTCGACCGGCTTGAGGCCGATCTGGCGCGCGGCGATCCGCTCCACGCGGTCGAGGCTCTTGAGGCTTGCTGCCTCGATCCTGAGGTTGTTGTTCATCCGGACGAGCGTCTCGCGCTCCGTCTTGAACCGGTCGACCTTGTACCCGAGCTCGATCACCTGAAACCTCTGCCAGATGTAGAGCGTCAGGGCGGCGACGATCAGGACCGCCGCCAGAAGCGCCATCAAGGCAAGGCGGCGCCCTCCGCTCGTTCTGAGACCGGAGGGACGGGAATCGATCAGCGCGTCGGCCCCGACTCTCGCGTTCATCATGCCGTTCCTTTCTGTCCGACGCGCTCGATGACGCGCAGCCGGGCGCTTCGCGCGCGCGGGTTGGATCGAGTCTCCGCTTCGGTCGGACGCGCGGCCCGCCGCGTTACGAGCGAGAAAGCGGAGACGCCGCCGCAACGGCAAACGGGAAACTCGCGGGGGCAGACGCACGCGCGGGAGAGGGTCCGGAAGAGGGTCTTGACGATCCGGTCTTCGAGGGAGTGGAAAGAGATCACCGCCACGCGCCCTCCGGGAACGATTCTCATAGCCGCGGACCGGACCGCCGGCTCGATCCGGGACAGCTCGTCGTTGACGGCGATCCGGAGCGCCTGGAACGTCCGGGTGGACGCGTCGATCCCCCCGCGCTTTCCGCCCGCCCGGCGAACGACGTCGGCGAGGCCGGTCGTCGTCTCGATCGGCGCGCGCTCGCGCGCGCGGACGATCTCCCGGACCACCTGCCGCGCCCTCGGCTCCTCGCCGTAACGAAACAGGATGTCCCGGAGTTCCGCCTCCGGGAGGCGGTTGACGAGGTCAGCCGCCGTCGGACCACCGGATGAAGGGTCCATCCGCATGTCCAGCGGCCCCGCCTTCTGGAAACTGAACCCCCGTTCGGCCGTGTCGATCTGCATGGAGGAAACCCCCAGATCGAAAAGGGCGCCGTCGATCGTCTCCCAACCCGCCTCATCCAGCGCCTGGGCCAGGTCCGAATAGCATCGCTTGAGGACCCGCACGCGGCCGCCGAACCGGGCGAGGACCCGGGACGCGGCGGCGACCGCTTCGGGATCGCGGTCCAGGCCCAGCAGTTGTCCCCCCGGACCGGAGGCATCGAGGATCGCCTCCGCGTGCCCCCCCGCGCCGACCGTCGCGTCCAGGTATCGTCCCCCGTCGCGCGGCCGGAGAAAACCGATCACCTCGTCGAGGAGCACGGGCCGGTGGAGCGGCGCCGCCCTATCCATCGACTCGACGAGACCTCCTCGATGACCTCAAAGACCCAGCCTGGCCAGCGTCTCGGAAATCGCCGGGAACTGTTCAGGGGCAAGCGCCTTGTCCCAGAGGGACGGATCCCAGATCTCGATCTTGTTCCCCATCCCCACGATGATCACGTCGCGCTTGAGCTGGGCGTACTCCCTGAGCGAGGGCGGAATGAGAACGCGGCCCTGCCGGTCCAGCTCGCATTCGGTCGCCCGGGAATAGACAAAGCGCATGAAGGCTTTCACATGCGGTTCGGACGAGGGAAGCTCGCGGATCTTCTGCTCGATGAGGGACCACTCCTCGAACGGGAAAGCGACGAGGCACTTGTCGAGGTCGTTCGTCACGACGAGTTTCTCTTCGTAACGTTCGGCCAGAATCTCGCGGAAACGCGACGGGATCGAGACACGCCCCTTCGCATCGATCGTGAACTGGAAGCTCCCCTTGAACACGAAAGGCCCCTCGCTCCAGTGGACGCTTATGCCACTCTATCCCACTTCGCTCCACTTGGCGCGGGAGTATAACAAAGCAGAGGTCGATGTCAAGAAAAAAACGATTAAATTTGAAAGAGTTATAAAAGTGGAGCGAGGTGGGAGAGGGCTGGAACCGAATCGCCCAGATGCAGTGGTCCCGCCGTCCCGGTCCACGACATCTGCCCAGGGGGATGACGGTTTGACACAGGTCGGCGACTTGACCTATATTCGCGGTCGAAGCGCCGACATCGCCTCCGGAAGCGACGAATGCTCAAGTCTGACGAAGTCCGCCGGGTCCTCTGGGTCACGCTCTTCCTCAATATCGCCGTCGCCGCGATCAAGATCGCCTATGGGACCGCCTCGCGGACGCAGAGCATGTTCGCGGACGGGTTCCACTCTCTCTTCGACGGAACGTCGAACGTCCTCGGCCTCGTCGGTCTCTGGATCGCTTCCCAGCCGGCCGACGCCAATCACCCCTACGGCCACAAGAAATACGAGACGTTCGCGACGATCGGCATCGCCGTCCTTCTTCTTCTCGCTGGCTACCAAGTCGTCGCGCACGCCCTGGTTTCCCTCTTCCGCCCCGTTCCGCCGCAAATCACGCCGCTCTCGTTCGGCGTCATGATCGGAACCCTTCTCGTCAACCTGGGCGTCTCGACGTACGAAGCCCGCGCGGGAAAACGGCTGAAGAGCGACTTCCTCCTCGCCGACAGCCGGCACACGCAGAGCGACGTCCTCACGTCCCTCGGCGTGATCGCCGCGATGACGGGCGCCCGGCTGGGGTATCCCATCCTCGATCCGCTGGCGGCGCTCCTGATCGCGGGCGTCATCGTCCGGATGGCGATCCTGGTCGTAAAGGAATCGTCCGACGTCCTCTGCGACGCCGCCCGGATCGACACCCGCCTGGTGGAGGAAATCGCCCAGAAGGTCGCCGGCGTGCGAAAGGTCCACGACGTAAGGACCCGGGGACGGGCCGACGCCGTCCACGTCGATCTCTCCGTCCACGTCGACCCGAAGATGCCGACGGACGCGGCGCACGACCTCGTCCACCGGATCGAGGAAGCCGTCCGCGGGGCCCTGCCCGAGGTCGCCGAAATCCTCGTCCACGTGGAGCCGGAGGGACATTGACTTGGGCGGATGGGTCGTCAGGGGGTTGAGCTGTAACGGGGTGACAAGAAAACCCTCCCCGCGCCCCCTGACCAAACCCAACAGATCGCTCGGTCTTGCTTCGGACCCCGAACCGGAGTAAGGTTTGGGTGTAGGCGTATAGGAGTGACAGAGATGAATCCGGCGATCGAGAGAGAACTTCGCGAGCGACTTGACCGGCTCGCCCCCGGCCAACAAAGGCAGGTTCTAAACTTTGCCCGTGAACTGGCAAGGGAAAAGCCCGGGGGCGTCCCTGGGAAGATCTTGACCCGTTTTGGTGGAACGATCGCCAAGGATGACTTGGCGGCCATCGAACGGGCGATCGAAGAGGAAGGAGGAGACTATGACCGTATCTGCAAAAGCGCTCGGGATTGACCGGCTGAATCTTGACGATCGGCTCGCTTTGGTCGAGGAGATTTGGGCCAGCATATGCGCCGATTCGGGAGGCTTTTCGCTTACTGAAGCGCAACGGGCAGAACTCGATCGCCGCGTCGGGGAAGATGAAGCATTCCCGGATGACGTGATTCCGTGGGAGGATATCAAGGCGTTAGTGCGAGCACGCTAGCTCAATGAGTCTGCGTGTTGTCTTTCGCGTCGCGGCACGCATTGAGTTCGAAGAAGCAATAACTTGGTATGACGGCCAGCGCCAAGGGCTTGGTGAGGAGTTCCTCCGAGAAATCGATGAGGTTATACTTCGCGCGGCAGAAAAGCCCGAGAGATTCCCGTTCATCCTCTCTGATGTGCGGAAGGCTGTTGCAAGGAGATTTTCATACTCAGTCTTCTTCCGGGTCAGGGGCGCGTCCCTTGTGATTCTGGCTGTATTCCATGGAAGGCGAGATCCCACTGTCTGGAGACGCAGGGCGTAACAATCCATTTGGAGCCGACCGTATACAGCAGGGGCATTTTAGGCGGTATCGTTTCGCGGCGGCTCAGTTCCCCAGGATGGATGCTTGGAAGCCGTCTCATTGCCTCTCCTCAGTGACAGTCCGTGATCTCAACGCCTGAGATATTGAATCTGCATTGCTCCTTGACGCCCGTTTCTCCGGCGGGTTAGCATTCGGTTGCCATGACGATGCCGCTATCCATACCGCCCGCTTCCGCCGACCTGCTTCCCCGGCTCATCTTCTGGGAGACGACGCGCGGCTGCAATCTCCGCTGCGTCCACTGCCGGGCCACGGCCACCGAGCTCTCGTCGCCCGACGATCTCTCGACCGAGACCTGCCTCAACCTCATCGACCAGATCGCTTCGTTCTCCCGGCCGATCCTGATCCTGACGGGCGGAGAACCGCTTTTCCGCAAAGACATCTTCGAGATCGCCTCCTACGGGACGAAGAAGGGCCTCCGGATGGCCCTCGCGACGAACGGGACGCTCGTCGACGACGACGTGGCCGACAAGATCGCGGCCGCCGGCTTCCAGCGCGTCTCCATCAGCCTCGACGGCGCCGATGCCGCCACGCACGACGCCTTCCGGATGATCCCCGGATCGTTCGACGCGGCCGTCGCCGGACTCAAGCGCCTCCGCGCCCGGGGAATGTCGGTCCAGATCAACACGACGGTCGCAAAGCACAACGCCGACCAACTCCCGCAGGTCCTCAAGCTGACGCAAGACCTCGGCGCGGACGCTTTCCATATCTTCCTCCTCGTTCCCGTCGGGTGCGGCGTCGAGATCGGCCAGGAGCAGATGATCTCCGCCCGGCAGTACGAAGAGATCCTCAACTGGTGGTACGACCAGTCCAAGACCGTGATGATGGACCTCAAGGCCACCTGCGCCCCTCACTACTTCCGGATCCGCGTCCAGCGGATCATGGACGAGAAGATGCGCGGGGAGACGCCCCAGCCGTTCGTCGCGCCGGGGACACAGGCCAAGGCCGGACACGTGGACGTCGTGACGACGCCCGACGGCCAGGGGCTCCCGACGCCGGCCCTCTCGGCCATGACGCGGGGATGCCTCGCGGGAACGGGCGTCTGCTTCATCTCGCACAGAGGAGAGGTCTTCCCTTGCGGCTACCTCCCCGTCGCCGCCGGAGACGTTAAGAGCCGGCCGTTCGAGGAGATCTGGCGAGACTCGCCGGTCTTCGCGAACCTGCGGAACCCCCACATGCTCGGCGGGAAGTGCGGCCAGTGCGAATACAAATTCATCTGCGAGGGGTGTCGCGCCCGCGCCTACGCCCAGACCGGCGACTACATGGCCGAGGAGCCGTTCTGCGCCTACGAGCCGGGAGAGCGCCGGGTCGGCGAGATCCACGACCTTCACATGACGTCGGATTCCCCCATGCCCGAGACGACCATCCCCTGGAGCGAGGACGCCCGCGCGGCCGTGGCCCGCTCGCCGTTCTTCATCCGCGCCAAGATCGTCTCGTTCGTCGAGGCGTACGCGCGGGAGAATGGCCTAGCCAGCATCAACGCCGGAACGGTTGCCGCCGCCCGCTGCAAGGGGGAATCGCTCGTACGGTGAGGGAGTTGACAAGAGCAGTCGCTTTGACGGCAGGGAGGAACAGCGATGGGTGCCAACCTCAGTGGAACATACGGCGACGTTCTTGTCCACGATACCATTGATACCATCTTCTTTGCCCCGAAAGGTTCTTCTCTCAAGGCTGTGATCAGCGATATTCTTCTGTCGACCGTAGTGGGGCTTTCGTCACTTGGCATCTTGGCGGCATTCATTCCCTATTTCGCGGCAACGTTCTGGATTTTCGGGGTGTGCATTGCGCTGTCCATAATAGTAGCGATAATATGGAATGCTTCTCGGCCCACTCTCCTACTCCGCTTTCCAGAACATACGTGGGTCATGGAGAAGGTTTTCCCAACGCATCAGCGGATTGCAGAAGGCAACACGTTTCCGTGGAAGGAAGTCATGGTGATGGAAGTGTCGGCCACGGATGTAATCGCTAGCTGGCACCTTACCCTGGATGCGTTTGGGGTCGAGAAAGGGTTGACATTCTCGTCCCCGCCCTCCCTTCCCGCTGTCTCGTCCTTGACACAACAACCCGCCATCGGTTAAACATTCTTCATGGTCGTTTAACTCTTGGAGGGTTCCCGCATGGCCGCCGTCAAGATGCTCGCGAAGGGGCAAGTCGTGATTCCGGCTGCATTTCGCCGGAAGTACCATATGAAACCCGGAACGAAAATCCAGATCCTCGAATACGGCGGAATCCTATACTTGGTTCCCCCCGTGGCGGATCCGATCAAGGCCGCTTGCGGGTTCCTTCCCAGCAGGCCGTCGCTGACCAGAGAACTGCTCAAGGAACGCCGTAAGGCATTTGCGGCGTGACGCCGGAGCTCATCTTCGACAGCCACGCTCTTCTGGCGTTCTTCCAGGGCGAAACAAGCGCGCCCGTCGTGGCCGGGTGGCTCCGGACATCTCAGCGGAAAAACTGGACCAAGTATCTTTGCGCGATCAATCTTGGAGAAATCATCTACACAACCAAGCGTCGCTTCGGCGAA
>JACPZO010000024.1 GCA_016195465.1 Nitrospirota bacterium | reverse complement strand
GACGATCCCGGCGGCGGCGATGGCAAGTGTCCACGTAATTTTCACAATATCCCTCCGACTGTCAAATGTCCGCGATGGAAGCTCGTTCCACGGCCGCGCAATCATACGATGAGACGAACGAACGTTCAAGGATTCTTCGGCGGCGACGGTCCGATATGATTTTCGAGAAATCGGATAGTCGCGTCCCAGGCCCTTCGCGCCTGCTCCGTCTGCTTGAAGTTGAACACGTGCGCGGCGCCGGGGACGATGAGAAGCTCCACGTCGCGGCCCAGCTCTCGGAAGCGGGCCGCCAGGCGGCGCGATTCATCGGGCGAAGCCGTCGTGTCCATTTCCCCGTGGACGAGGAGAACCGGAGCCTTGATCTTTTCGGCGTTCGGGAGAGGCGAGGCGGCCTTGAGCATTCTCCGGAACTCCTCCTCGTCCCGGGCGCCCGACTCGCGCCGGAAGAACGACCGGATAATCCGATAGACCAGCCTGCGGACGGGGTTGGGCCGCTCGGCGCTCAGCCACTCCTCGAAATCGGCGACAGGGTAGTAGGAAACGACGGCCTTCACGGTCTCCGGTGCGTGGGCGGCGATGAGAAGGGCGAAGATGCCTCCCTGGGAAAAGCCGAGGGTCGCAATCCTGTCCTTGTCCACAGACGGGCGCGCGCGGATAAGTCCGAGAGAGGCCGTGACGTCCGCCTCGCTTCTCCAGGCGAACATGTTTCGGCGGAACGTCCCGTCGATTCGCCGCTTATAGTCCGCGGCCGCGGCGACGTATCCACGCTGTGCAAGGTCCCAGATGACGCCCTTCATTTCCTGGGCCGTCTTCCCCCCTTCTGCATGGACGAGGACGGCCGGGAACGGTCCTTCTCCTCTGGGCGCGGCGCCTGTCTCGACGTCCTCGCTCCACGTGATGACGCCGGCCGGGACGTCGACCGGATGGATGAGATGATGGTTCAAGGTCTCGCAGGCGGGGAGGAGACCGAGAGTCAGAACGGCCAGGATGGCCAGGAGGGCCAGGAGGGCCAGGAGGGGATGAAAGGAGCGTCGGGTCCGCATGTTCTCGTTTCCGGTTCGGGAAACCTCCTTGTCCTTGGGAAGAGCGTTGTGCTATTTTGCCGCAATATTCGGGGCTGAAACCACTCGGAAACATATTTCCACGAGGCCCATCGCAAGTACGTTGACTCCAACGACGGAGAACTCGCCATGACGCTGATGACATGGGACAGCACCTGGAGCGTCAACGTCAAGGAAATCGACGCCCAGCACCAGAAGCTGATCGGAATCGTCAACGATCTTCACGACGCCATGAAGGCTGGGAAGGTAAGGGACGTTCTCGGCGGCGTGCTGACCGAGCTCGCCGACTACACGGTCTATCACTTCGGGGCGGAGGAGAAGCTCCTTCAAGCGCACGGCTATCCCGGATACGGCGCCCACAGGAAAGAACACGAAACTCTTACGAAAGAGGTGCTCGACCTCAAGGCGCGATGCGATCGGGGAGGGTTGATTCTGACCATCAACGTGATGGCCTTCCTCAAGGACTGGCTGACCGGCCACATCCTGAAGACGGACAAGAACTACTCGTCCTTCCTGAACGGCAAAGGAGTTTACTAGACTTTCCCTCAAGTTCTTCCCTTCTTAGGCCGACAAGATAGGCGAGCCATCCCGTGTTGAGGTCGGCCTGGTGGGAACGTAGATTGCGCCCTTTTCCCCCGGATATCGCGAAGATGGCTCCCCCTGACAACTCTTTCAACGAAGGAGGATTCGCATGGCGCTCATGGTTTGGGACAACGGCTTCAGCGTCAACGTCAAGGAGATCGACGCGCAACACCAGAAACTCATCGCCCTGATCAACGATCTTCACGACGCCATGAAGACGGGAAAAGCCAAGGACGTTCTGGGGAAAGTTCTCTCCGACCTTACGGACTACACGGTTTACCATTTCGGGGTGGAAGAAAAGCTTTTTCAGACGCACGGCTATCCGGAGGCCGTCCAGCACAAGAGGGAGCACGACGCGCTGACGAAGCAGGTGCTGGACATCAAGGAGAAGTTCAAGGAAGGCAAGGCCGGGGTCACGGTCGAAACGATGGCCTTCCTCAAAGACTGGCTTACGAACCACATCAAGAAGACGGACAAGAAGTACACGCCCTTCCTGAACGGCAAGGGCGTGGTTTAGCCCTGCCGGTTCTTCTCTTCGACGAACTCCCGGAACGCTTCCGCGGGAAGGGGCCTGCTGAAGAGGTACCCCTGCGCCCCGTCGCACCCCTTCGATCGGAGGAATCCGGCCTGCCCCTCCGTCTCCACCCCCTCGGCGATCACCCGCATTCCCAGGGTTTGGGCCATCGTCACGATGGCGGCGGCGATTGCCGCGTCGTTCGGGTCGGTCGTGACGTTCCGGACGAACGACTGGTCCACCTTGATGACGTCGATGGGAAAACGCTTGAGGTGGGCGAGGGAGGAATAGCCAGTCCCGAAGTCGTCCACGGAGACGAGGATGCCGAGCCGCTTGAGCTCCCCCAGGGACGCGATGACGGCCTCGGGGTTCTTCATGATGGAGCTTTCCGTGAGCTCGATGTCGAGCCAGCGCGGGTCGGCCCCCGTCTCCTCCAGCGCCCGATGGACCGTCTCCACCATGGCCGCGTGCCGGAACTGGCGGACGGAGAAATTGACGGCGATCGGAAGGGGCGGAAGACCGCCGTCGTGCCAGGCCTTCGCCTGGGATAAGGCCTGGCGGAGAACCACCTCGCCGAGGGGGACGATCAGGCCCGTCTCCTCGGCGAGGGGAATGAAGTCTCCCGGGGGCACCAGGCCCCGCTGGGGGTGCATCCATCGGACCAGCGCTTCCGCTCCGATGAGGTCTCCGGTCTTGAGGTCGAACTGCGGCTGGTAGTGAAGGATGAAGTCCCCGCGCGGGAGCGATCGGCGGAGGTCGTTCTCGAGCGCGAGGTTCTTGGCGGTCCGGGTGTACATCTCCGGCCGGAAGAACTGAAACGCGTTCCCTCCCAGCTCCCTCGCGCGGGAGAGCGCGGCGTCCGCGTTCCGGATGAGCCCCTCCGCGCTCAGGCTGTCGCCGGGGTGCACGCTCACGCCGATGCTCATCGTGACGTAAAGCGTCTGCTCTTCAACGGAAAGAGGCTCCGCGAAAGAGTCCAGGATCCGCTGGACCGCCCGGCCGATGTCGCTTTCGTCCCGGAGCCCCGTGAGGACGATCCCGAACTCGTCTCCTCCGAGACGGGCCAGGGTGTCGCTCTCGCGAGTCGAGAGACGGAGGCGCTGACTCGCGGCGCGCAGGAGCTGGTCGCCCGCCTCGTGGCCGAGCGTGTCGTTGAACGTCCGGAAACGGTCGACGTCCATCAAGAGAACGGCGACCGGATGCTCTCTCCGTATTCCTTCCAGCATGGCCTGCTTGAGACGGTCGGCGAAGAGCATCCGGTTGGGCAGTCCGGTGAGGGCGTCGTAGTAGGCGAGGTACGTGAGACGGGCCTCCGCCTGCTTGCGGGCCGTGACGTCGCGGAGGAAGACGGCGAGGACGCTCTTTCCCTCGCGGGCGGTCTTCGCGATGCTCGCCTCGGCGGGGAACTCGGTCCCGTCCTTACGACGGCCCGCGATCTCGCCGCGCTCGTTCATCCGGCGGGCGGTCTGGGGGCCCGCGGCGAATTCCCGGACTCTTTCTCGATGGGATTCCACGAACCTTTCCGGGATGAGGAGGTCGAGAGGTTGTCCCAGGATCTCCGGGGCCTGGTACTGGAAGACCTGCTCGGCCCCCCAGTTGAAGAGGACGATCCGCCGGTTCTCGTCCACCGCGACGATCGCGTCGGCCGCGATCGAGACGATCGTCTCGAAAAGGGAGTCGGGGGGCTGGGGGATCACTTGACGTCTCCGTGAGGCGCCGGCTGCGCGCAGCGGTAGGGACGCTCCGCCGTCATCGAGTCGAACGTATCCGCGACGGCCAGGATCCGCGCCTGGAGGGGGATCTCCTCTCCCTTGAGCCCGTCCGGGTACCCTTTGCCGTTCCAATATTCGTGGTGCCCCCGGACCCACGGGACGACGTGGGCGAGCTGTTTGATCGAAGAGAGAATCTTCGCTCCCCTCGCCGTGTGCTCGCGGACGGCGGCGTATTCCTCCTCCGTCAGCCGTCCAGGCTTGTCGAGAAGGACATCGTACGTTCCGATCTTGCCGACGTCGTGCAGAAGTCCAGCGATCCTGAGATCGTGAACCTCCTTCTCCGGACGGCCCATCTCCCTGGCGGCGGCCACGGCGAATCCCGCCACGCGTTCGGAGTGCCCCTTGGTCCAGGGGCTCTTCGCGTCGATGGCCTCGGAGAGGGCCGTGATCGTGCTCATGAACAGGTCCGCAAGGTCCGTGATGAGCCGCGTGTTCTCGAGGGCGACGGAAACTTGGCCGGCGAGCTTCTCGAGAGCCGACTCGGGATCATCCGGCGCATTACGCTCGATCACCGGCTGGCCGTCCCTCATCAGCGCCTCGGCGAGCGGGACCTTTTCGTCGAGCGGCGTCGTCCGGAAGAGGGGGACGGACGCGGGGTCGAGGCCGATCTGGTGGGCGGGCTGGAAGACTCTCCGCTTCTTCCTCCTCTTTTTCCTCCATGGCTTTTCTGCATGAGTTGAACGGGCCTTCCATCTTCGGGAAGACTTCGTAGTAGGGGCGGCCGAGAATATCGTCGAAGTCCATCCCGGCGATCCGGGCGTAGGCCCTGTTGGCGCGGATCAGACGCAAGTCCGAGTCATGAACGAACAAGGGATCGGAAATGGCGTCGACCGTGGCCGTCCACTCCCTTCCCGCCCGCGAGACGGCGCGAGTTGTTTCTTCGAGATCCTCGAGCATGTAGAGCATGGCCCGGCGGGTCTTGTCTAGATCCGCGACGCGCGCCTTGAGACTCCGCAGAGCGTTCGACTTCTCGTCCCGCTCGGCCTTGAGGCGGGCGATCTCGCCCTCGAGTTCGGCGGTTCGGTCGCGATCGTTCGCCATCATGCGTTCCGCGCGGGAATCCGCCCGCCGTGCCTGCTTGACTGTGGCGGAGCGATGGGAATAGTATTTGACATCGGCAAGTTCCAGCGGGGGGTTCGAAGATGCGGAAACTCAGAATTACGGCCGAGCTGACTCCCGCCGAGGAGGGGGGGTACGTCGTTTATTGCCCGGAACTCGATGTCACCACGGAGGGCGAGACCGTGGAGGAAGCCCTTGAAATGCTCAAGGACGCGGCTTCCGGCTATATCGAGGTCGTTGGATTGGAGAACATCCCCCGCCTTGCGGAAGGGCGTGAGGTCAGAGAACTGGAACTCGTTGTGAATGGGTAGGCTGCCGCCGGTCAGCGGGAAGCAACTCTGCAAAACCCTCGAGAAGGAAGGGTTCATCTTCGTGCGGCAGACGGGCAGCCACCGGATATACCAGAAGGAATCCGGCGAGGGCATCGTCACCATTCCCGTCCCCGTCCATTCCAACAAGCCCCTGAAGAAGGGCACTCTCCTGGGCATCCTGAAGCGGTCCGGCATTTCCAGAGAGAAGCTCGTATTTCTTTTGGCGTTGCTCATGTAGTTGCCGCCGTCCCGGGCTTCGTCACTCGCCATGCCCCGATCTACAGGCTGGGGCTCGCGGACCGGTCGCCGGAGTCCCGCTGTCTTGCAAGTTCGTCCTCCAGGGCGGCGATCCGATCCCTCAATTCCTTGATCCTGAACTCGCGGTCCACGGTCGCCCGGCGGAAGCGCTCCAGCTCATCCACGTGGGCCCTCAGTTCCTCCTCGGCCCGCTTTCTTTGCGTGATGTCCCGAATTATTCCGACGGCGTGCCAGCGGTCTCCGATCAGCACGGCGGAGACCGAAAGCTCGATGGGAAACTCCGTCCCGTCCCGGCGCAGGGCCTCGATCTCGAGCGTCTTGCCGACGACGGGACCTTCGTCGGCGTTGCGGCCGAACATCTTCTCGGCTGACTCGTTCCAGAATGTGAGGCGGCCCTCGTCGTCAAGAAGGATGACGGCGTCGCTGGCCGCCGACGCGATGGATTGGAACTTCGCTTCGCTTTCCTTGAGCCGCGCTTCGGCCTTCTTGCGCTCCGTGATCTCCCGGTCGATTCCCCGGTAGCCGCGGAAGCGTCCGTCCGCGTCGAAGAAGGGGACCCCGCTGGTCTCCAGAACCACGAGACGGCCGTCCCGGCGTCGGTTGACGTTCTCGAGGGATGCGAACGGCTCGCGGCACGCGGCGACGCGACTGAAGATCTCCGCGACGCGGCTCGCCTCCTCCGGCGGCATCAGGTCGAAGGGCGTCTTGCCGATCACCTCCTCCGGTTCATATCCGAGCAGGTCGCGGACCTTTGGGCTCGCGTAGGTATAGAAGCCATCCTCGTTCACCTCCCAGACCCAATCGCTCGTGGACTCGACCAGATTGCGGAACCGTTCCTCGCTCTCCGCGAGGTTCATTCCCTCCGGCTGGGAGAGAACCGGCGCGAGGAGGTTTTCGGGAAGGGCGCGGCCGGCCCACTTTTCCCCCTCCGGCCCCTCCGGGTGGCGCGCCAGGATCGTTCCGCTCCTGTCCACAAGAGCGAGCGTCGTGCCGAGGCCGAGCGGATGCGAAAGGCCGGCCAAGTGCCGGTTGAGCCAGTCCAGGTCGAGGGCGGCGAAGACGGCCCCCTGCGGCCGTCCGTCCTTATCCGTGATCGGATATCCGAACACAAACACGGGGAGGCCGGTGATCCGGCCGACCTGGAACTCGCCGGCCGTGAAGCCGCCGGTCTTCATCGCCTCGCGGAAGTATGTCCGGTCGGCCGCTGTGACGGGGCCGGCGAGCGGTTGTGCACTGCAGAAGACGCGGCCGCTCGCGCCGGCCGCTCCCAGGTTGGCGTAACGGGGATCGCGCAAACGGATGTCCGCGAGGAGGGCCGGGCAGGCCGCCCCGCGGTCCTCGGCGACTTCAGGGAGGCGCGAAATAACCCGGAGGAGGGTGTCGGTCTCGTTCACCGTGCGCCCGATGTCGTCGGCCAGAACGCCCGCAAGCTGGGACACTTGCCGGGCGGCTGATTTCATCTCGTGCTGGCGGCGCTCGGCGGCCCCGTAGAGGATGAAGGCCGCGGCCGGAAGGATGGAGACGATGATGATGAGGAAAATGCGCCAGCGGATGCCGGCGAACCGGCGGGAGGGCATGGGTCAACCCTCTCCTCGGACTGAGGCGTGAGGACAACGCGGCATCCGGCGCCGCCGGCCTGGAGCCGGCGGGCGGATCGAGGAACTTCGCGAGAGAGGAGCGGTGACGGGACGAGGGGGCATTCGGTCACCTCAATTTGGCGCCTCTATTTTGCCGGATATTACGCTATTATTGGTTGCCTGTCCATAAAGACGGCCGCGGGGCTTCCATCTCGCTCATTGCTCGCCTTTCCTTTTCATTCGTTTCGCCCAGTAGATCGGCAGTTCCCGCATTCCAATCACGCCGATCGCGCCCGTGGCCAGGACGAACCCGGCCGCGATGGGAAGGATGGTTTCCCGCGCGGGGCCGTCGGGCAGGCCGGCGGCCGCCGCCACGGCGAGGATGATCGAGAACTCGCCGCGCGGGATGAGGGAGGTCCCCGTGCTCGCGCACGCCCGCGTGGAGAGGCGCGAGGACCGGCAAACCAGCCAGCCCGTCGCCATCTTCCCCGCGGCGCCCAGGAGGACGAGCGCGAGGATCGGGAGGGTCGTCCCGCTCCATCCTTCCCACGGGATCATCAGGCCGAAGGAGAGGAAGAAGATCGCGGCGAAAAGGTCGCGGAACGGCGCGAGCCTGTCGATGATTCTCTGGCGGTGGGCCGTCTCCGAGAAGAGGAGCCCGACGAGGAACGCCCCGACCGCCTCCGAGAAGCCGAGGCGCGTCGAGAGGGCGGAGGCCAACAGCACGACCGCGAGCGCCATCAGAAGGAACAGCTCCGTGGATTCCACGTGCAGGAGCCGGTTGAGGCGGGGAATGACGGAGGGCGGGAGGAGCAGGAAGGGCGTGACGAAGAGGGCGATCTTGAGGAACGTCCAGGAGAGGCCAGCGGCTTCGACGCCGCCGGACTGAAAGCCGGTGAGAAGGGCGAGGATCAGGACGATGGCCAGGTCCTCGAAGACGAGGATGCCGATGATCGTGTCGGCTTCGGGGTTGGCGGCCTGGCGGTTGTCGATCATGGCCTTGGTGACGACGGCGGACGAAGATATGTAGACGATCGCGCCTAGATACGACGAGGCGAGCCAGTCCCATCCCATCGCCCGACCGATGAGAAGCCCGAGCGGGAAATTGACCGCGAGGTCGACGACCCCCGCTCGCGCGATCGGCCGGGCGTGATGGCGGAGATACGAGGTGGAGAACTCCAGGCCGATGAAGAAGAGGAGGAGCATCAAGCCGATCGTGGAAAGAAGATTGATCAGCTCCACGTTCGTAACGAAGTTGTGGAGGAGGATGCCGCCGAGGATGTAGGCGGGGATGACGGACTGCCGGAGACGGGAGGCGGCGAGCCCGCCCGCGAAGAGGACGGCCAGGATGACGCCCAGCTCGAGAAGGGATTGGGACACGGGGGCCGCTACTCCCCGGCCAGGACCTTGCGGAACCGCTTGTGGTGCTCGGGGCGGCCGATCACCAGGAGGACGTCGTCCCCCTTGAGGACCTCGGACGATTCGGGACCCGGGACGCAGAGGTCTTCCCTGAGGATCGCGAGGATGGAGATGCCCGTCTTCGTGCGGATGGCCAGCTCGCGGATCGTCCGGCCGTCCGCGCTGGAGCCCGGCTCGACCTTGACCCACTCGAGCGACATCTCCTTGACGATCACGTCCATCCGCTCGACCGTGCGGAGGCGGAACTCCCCGGAGAGCACCGCGCCGACCTCCCTGGCTTCTTCCTCGGACAATTCGATGACCGACGAGGGGAACTCCTCTCCCTTCTGGAAGCGGTAGACCTCGCGCTTGCCCGCGGAGTGGCGGATGATCGTAACCTTCTCGCCCGCGTCCGTGTGGATCCAGAACTTCCTCCCCACGCCGGGGAGTTCGGCTTCGTGCATCTTCACGGTCGGACCTCCTTGGGGACGAAAAACAATTCTGGCGGGTCGCCGAGACGATCGTGTATCCTCTGCCGGGTTTTCGGGACAGCGTAGGGGACGGCGCGGGACGTGTCAATGCGGGAATAAAGGCGGGTTGGATCGTTGTTACTAACAGTTGAAGAACAGGGACAACCTTCATTCGCAGAATCCCTCCTAACCTCCCTTTTCCAAAGGGAGGAATTACCCCTCTTTGGAAAAGAGGGGGAGGGGAGATTCTGTAAGAACGTGTCCATACTATCTTGAGAGTCAATAATAATGGTCGAAACCCAAGCGCGGGCCGCGGAGGCGGCGCGCCGGGCGGATCCGGACCGTAATCCCCCGGCGGTCCCGGAGAATATCATCGTATTGTTCCGGGGGCCGGCAGAAGGAGGCGTCATGGATCGGTTTCGCAATGTCGCGGTTCTGGTTATCGCTCTCTTCCTCGCAATCGGAGGCACGTTCGCTGTCGGCATCGCCGACGAGCACCCGGGTGAGCATCCGGGCGCCAAGGCGAAGGAGTTCACCGCCTCCGAGATCAAGAAGACCATGATGGATCACATCAACAAGGGAACCAAGGCCGGCGGCGGCGCATTCAAGCTCAAGGACGCAGACGACGGCGGCAAGGAGCTTTCGCTCAAGTTCGTTCAGATCCACGATCCCGTCCGCAAGATCGCGGGGAAGGGGTACTTCGCCTGCATCGACTTCCAGGCCGCGGGCGGCGACAAGGGACAGCTCTACGACATCGACTTCTGGCTCGCGCCGAAGGACGGTCAGCTCGTCGTGACCGAGACGAAAGTCCACAAGGCGCCGGTGAAGGACGGCGGGACGTGGGCCAAAAAGGAGCGGTACAACTTCGACGGCGACAAACCGGTCGTCGTGAACTGAATCCCCATCCATCCGCGGAGCCCCGCCCCTCGACGGCGAGGGGCGGGGAGTTGCCCATGACGCGCGCATCCGTGTTCTTTCTTGCGTTCGTTTTCCTCGCCGGCCCTCTTGCCGGCGGACCGGAGGCTGAGGCTTTATCCTCGCCTTCGGACAAACGGTCGTTTCGTTTCACTTACGAAGCCGTCGTGTCGAAAATCGATCCGTCGGCCCGCCGCGTTGAGATTTGGCTTCCCGTGGCCGCCGACACCGATGTCCAGCGGATCTCGGACCTGAAAGTCGAGGCCCCATCGGGCGTGTCCTTCCACTTCGATCCCGAGTACGGCAACAAGATCCTTAACGTGGCTCTCGATCCGAAGGGGGCGGAAAGCCTTCGGGTCCGCGTCTCCTACACGGTCCGGCGAAAGGAAGACCGACGGTCCCCGGCTGAGGGGAGTGTCCGCCGGGCTGGACAACCCCCCGCGCCGGACAGGTTCCTGCAGGGGGACCGGCTGGTCCCGGTCGACGACTTCATCAAGTCGATCTCGGACGAGGTGGTCCGGGGGAAGAACACTCCGATCGAGAGGGCGGCGGCGATCTACGACTACACCGTCGAGACGATGAAGTACGACAAGAGCGGCACGGGGTGGGGGAACGGCGACTTGTACTACGCCTGCGACATCCGCCGCGGGAACTGCACGGACTTCCACGCGCTCTTCATCGGCCTCGCGCGGGCGGCGGGCATCCCTGCCAAGTTCGTGATCGGTTTCCCGATCCCCGCGGAGAGGGGGCAGGGCGCGGTCGCCGGGTACCACTGCTGGGCGGAGTTCTTCCTCGAAGGGCACGGATGGGTCCCGGTCGATACCTCCGAGGCCGCCAAGGACAAGTCGCGGAAAGAGTATTTCTTCGGCACGCTCGATCCCAACCGGATCGAGTTCACGACGGGGCGCGACATTCTCCTCGCTCCCCCTCAGAAGGGCGAGCGTTTGAACTACTTCATCTACCCCTACGTCGAGGTGGACGGAAAAGCGCACGCCGAGGTGGAGAGGAAGTTCACGTACCAGGACCTTCCGGCGAAATCTTTCGCGGCCAGGCGGCCGTGAAGGCGCCGTCCTCCTCGCAGGCTCGGCGCCGAATCCTTGTCAACGGTCTTCTTTTGATGTCAATAATTGGCCATCCGAGGGTATCGGCGAGGACTGTGTTCCTTGCGTGCGGTCAACAGACCCCCGCCGACGGGTAATGAGTCGGGTCTCGGTTCATGAGCGCGACGAGCAACGTAACCGACGATCAAGCAGCGCAAGGACGCTCCGCAGATTCCGATGGGGTTGTGCCGACCCCCTGGGGGATTTGGCCGACCCTCGGTTTCTCGGCGGTCGTCGTCGCGGCTTTCTTGATCGTGCAGGTTTTCGTCGGCGGCGTCTTTGCTGCAATCATGATGGCGCAGAACCCTGGACTCGATGTGGGCGATCTGTCCAGGGATCTGGAGTTCAACCCCCTCGTCCTGAGTGCCTCGACTCTCGCAACGGCGGCTGTCTGCACGGGGTTGGTTCTGTTGTTTGCGGGACTGCGCAAGGGCATTTCCCTCAAGCGGTATCTTGGGATAAACGGAGTCGAAGGCCGCGTGCTGCTGCGCTGGCTGGTCCTGGTTGGAGTTCTTGCCGCTGGTAGCGATGGGTTGTCCTGGTTTCTGGGTCGACCCCTGGTCCCGGATTTCATGGTCCGCGTCTACCGCTCCGCGCTCGGGTTTCCCTTGGCTTGGTGGTTGCTGGTAACGGCCGTGATTGTCGCGGGGCCGATCTTCGAAGAGATCTTCTTCCGTGGTTTTCTTCTTCAGGGGTTGCGGTATTCGCGGTTGACCTCTGTTGGCGCCGTTTTGTTGACGTCGCTTGCGTGGGCGGAAATACACGCCCAGTACGACCTGTTCGATCAGGTTTCCATCTTTATCTTCGGCCTGTTTCTCGGCTATGCGCGGCTAAAGACCGGCTCCGTTTTCACGACGCTTGCCATGCATGCCGTAATGAACCTGGTGGCGATCGTTGAAACCGGCGTCTTCCTTGGAAGGAGCCAGGCGTGAGCATGAGTTGATTGGCGGTGCGAAGGGCGATCATCATCATTCAACAAGAAGGAGGGCGACATGAATCGGATTTGGTCTCGTGCGTTCGTGGTTGGTCTTGGTGCGGTTGCGGCGGTTCTTTCCGGGATGACTTTTGCGGGTGACGCGGCGGAGCCGGTGAAGAAACACCGCGTCGTCTTCCAGGTGAACACGGCCGACGAGGGGACGCAGCAAACGGCGGTCAGCAACATGAAGAACGTGATCGATCTCTACGGGAGGGGGAACGTCGAGATCGAGCTCGTGACGTACGGGCCCGGGCTGGGGATGATCATGAAGCAGAACGAGAAGATGGCGAAGCAGCTCCCCGCGCTCCACGCCGCGGGCGTCAAGTTCGCCGCGTGCGGGAACACGATGGAGAAACTCAAGGTCAAGAAAGAGGAACTCGTCGACTTCGCCTTCGTCGTGAAGGCCGGCGTACCCGAGCTCATCGAGAAGCAGGAGCAGGGCTGGGCGTACATCCGGCCGTAGCGGGCAGAACCGATCCGCGCCGCGGGGAAGGGCCTGGGAGGATCGCCTCCCGGGCCCTTCCCGTTTCAGGGCCGATTGGAAATTTCAAAGTGAAAGGATGGACGAAAAGTGGTAATCGCAAAGCGGGGAACTTCTTCTCTGTTCTTTCGCTTTACAATTTCCAATTTACAATTTCCAATTTTCGAGGGGTTGACGGCCCTGTGTAACATGTGTTACATAAGCCCCGTATGGTCCAGAAAGACGGGGGGTCGCGCGGGGCGGGCGAGGGAGGCTGGCTGGTCCTTATCTACAGGACGCCGGCCGTTCCTTCGGCCCTTCGCGTGCGCGTGTGGCGGCGGCTCCGGACGCTGGGGGCCGTGTCCCTTCACGACGGCGTGGCGATGCTTCCGGCGTCGGAAGAATCGGAGGAGGACTTCGGATGGCTGGCCGTGGAGATCCGGGAGCGGGGCGGAGAAGCGCACGTCCTGAGGGCGGCAGCGCTCAACGCCGCGGAGGAGCGTCGCATTCGCCGGACGATCGAGCCGGGACAAAGAGCAAGAGGCCGCGGGAGATGAAGTTCGTCACCTACCGGGGCATGCGGATCGACCGGCTGGCGTCGGCCTGGCTCATCCGACGTTTCGTCGATCCGCGGGCGCGATTCCGTTTCATCGAGCGGGGAGAGACGCCTCCCAAGGGCTGGACGCCGTTCGATCTGCCGGATGTAGAATTCTCCCACCACGGAGAGGACTGCACGTTCGAAACGCTCGTCAAGAAGTTCAAGATCCGCGACCGGGGCGTGCGTGGGATCGCCGAGATCGTCCACGACGCGGACGTGAAAGACGGGAAATTCGGGCGGGCCGAGGCCGCTGGGGTGTCCGCGGCCGTGCGGGGGCTGGGGCTGATCTGCGGGGATGACGACGAACTGTTGGAGAAGGGGCTGTTCTTCTTCGACGGCCTCTGCCGGTTCTTCGAACGGCGCGGTTCGAAAGGAGGACGATCGTGAACGATCGGGAAGCCGCGATGGAGGCGGCAGGCGAAGGCGTTGGGACCGAGTTGCCGTCCAGGGTTTCCCTGGGGGAGGCGTTCCGCTACTGGCTCAAGCTCGGGTTCATTTCCTTCGGCGGGCCGGCGGGACAGATCTCGATGATGCACCAGGAGTTGGTCGAGAAGCGCCGCTGGATCAGCGAGCACCGCTTTCTCCACGCGCTCAACTATTGCATGGTGCTCCCGGGGCCCGAGGCGATCCAGCTCGCGATCTACATCGGCTGGCTCATGCACGGGGTCATTGGCGGGGTGATCGCCGGCGCGCTGTTTTTCCTGCCGTCCTTGTTCATCCTCGTCGGCCTGAGCTGGATCTACATGGCGTTCGGCGACGTGCCGGCGGTGGCGGGCGTGCTGTACGGCATCAAGCCGGCTGTCACGGCGATCGTCGTGTTCGCGGCCTGGCGCATCGGTTCCAAGGCGCTCAAGAACGGCGTGCTGTGGGGGCTGGCCGGGGCGGCCTTCGTCGCGATCTTCGCTTTCGACGTGCCGTTCCCCATCATCGTGGTCGGCGCGGCGGCCCTCGGCGTCATCGGCGGCCGCGTCGCGCCGGACAAGTTCAAGGCCGGCGGCGGTCATGGCGCTTCCGACAAAAGTTACGGTCCCGCACTGATCGACGACCATACGCCGGTGCCGGAGCACGCGCGTTTCTCGTGGGCGCGCGTGACGACGTTCGCGGCCGCCGGGTTGGCGCTCTGGTTTGCGGCCATGGCCCTGCTCTACGGGCAAGGCGGTCTTGAGGGTACTCTCACGAAGATGGGCTGGTTCTTCAGCAAGGCGGCGTTCCTCACCATCGGGGGCGCGTACGCGGTGCTGCCGTACGTCTACCAGGGCGGCGTCGAGCAATACGGCTGGCTCACCGGTCCGCAGATGATCGACGGCCTCGCGCTCGGCGAGACCACGCCCGGTCCGCTCATCATGGTGGTGACCTTTGTAGGCTTTATCGGCGGCTGGACGAAGCAGGTTTTCGGGGCGGATGCCGTGGCGCTCGGGGGCCTGGCCGGCGCGCTGGTCGCAACCTTTTTCACCTTCTTGCCGTCGTTCCTCTTCATCCTGATCGGCGGTCCGGCCGTGGAGGCGACGCGCCATGAAATCAGGCTCGCTGCGCCGCTCTCCGCGATTACGGCGGCGGTGGTCGGCGTGATCATCAACCTTGCGGTGTTCTTCGCCTGGCACGTGCTCTGGCCGCAGGCGAGCGCGGCGGCGCCGTTCGCCGGGACCTTCCAATGGTTCTCGGCGCTGATCGGTATCGCGGCGTTTCTGGCGTTGTGGCGTTTCAAGGTGGATATCATGAAGGTGATCGGCGCTTGCGCGGCCGCCGGTCTCGCCTGGGTGCTTGTTTTGAAACCGCTGTTTGTCTGAGGGAACAATCATGACCTATCAAACGAAACCGCTTGGCTGCGATCCGGCGAAGCTCAAGGGATTGTCTGAGAAGCTCATCGTCTCGCACTACGAGAACAACTACGGCGGCGCCGTGAAGCGGCTGAACGCCATTACAGAACAACTTGCCGGCCTCGACTTCGCCAAGGCGCCGGTATTTACGATTAATGGCCTGAAGCGCGAAGAGTTGATTGCAACCAACTCAGTGATTCTGCACGAGCTGTACTTTGACGGGCTCGGTGAATCGGGCGCGCCGGGCGGCAAGCTGGCCGCCGCGATCAAGAAAGACTTCGGCAGTTTCGAGCGCTGGCAGGCGGAGTTCAGCTTCATGGGCAAGGCGCAGGGTGGTGGTTCCGGTTGGGTGCTGCTCACGTACTCGCACCGTGACCAGAAACTCGTCAATCAATGGGCGGCCGATCACACCTGTTCGCTGACCGGCGCCACGCCAATCCTGGCGCTCGACATGTATGAGCACAGCTATCACATGGACTACGGCGCCAAGGCCGCAGCATACGTGGATGCCAGCATGAACAACATCAACTGGGCGAACGTCGCCCGCCTTTACGAGGAGTGCCCGAAATGAGCCGCACCATTACCCCGAATGATCTCAGGTCGCTGGTCGAGAAGAATGCCGTGACGGTGCTTGATGTCCGGCGTCGAAACGATTTTGATGCCGACCAGGTGAAACTGCCCAGCGCGCAGTGGAAGAACCCCGAGCAGATGGCCGAGTGGGGCAAGACCCTGCCCAAGGACAAGGACATCGTGCTCTACTGTGTGCGCGGCGGCTCCGTCAGCAACTCCGTGCTCGACCACCTGCTCAGGCAGGGGCTCACGGCGCGCTACATCGAGGGCGGGATCGAGGCGTGGAAGGCCGCGGGCGGCGCGACCACGGCGAAATAGCCATGAAATGGGTCACCCGCGAACGCCCGAAGATCGACCGCATCGCCTGTCCCTGGCTGATTGCGCGTTTCGTCGATGAGCACCCGGAATTCCTCTACGTGCCAGGCGGCGACGTCACCAAGGTCGCCGCCGAGACCGGCGCGGTCCCTTATGATGTCCCCGGTGTCGAGCTGGGCCACCACGGCGACCGGTGCAGCTTCGATGCCTTCATCGTCAAATATGAACTGCGCGACCCGGCGCTCGCCAAGCTGGCGCTGATCGTGCGCGCGGCCGACTGCGGCGTGCCGCAACTGGCGAAAGAGGCCGCGGGCCTGCTGGCCATCTCGAAGGGATTGTCGCTCAACTTCGAGGACGACCACGAGATGTTGCGTCACGGCCTGGTGATGTACGACGCGCTCTATGCCTGGTGCGGCGAGACGCCGGTGCACAAGGCGCTCAGCGCCGTCCGGCGTGTGCTCGGTTGATTTGATATCCCCCGATGAACCGGCACGCCGGCGTTGACAGAAAACCCGCGACCCTGGAGTTTGTCGGTCACATTGAACTGCCGGGACATATCAGACCCGGCGGGTTCGATCATGCGGCGGTTCACCGCGGTACGGCACGCCTGTACGTCGCCCATACCGCGAACGACGCCGTGGACGTGATCGACTGCGCCAGCGACCGTTACCTGCACTCCATCGCCGGTCTCACGGGCGTCGCCGGCGTCCTGGTTTCGGAGCAGCAGGATCTGGTCTTCACCTCCAACCGCGGCGAGGACAGCGTCGGCATCTTCTGTGCGCTGACCCAGGCGGAATTGGCCAGGGTGGCGGTGGGTGTTCGCCCCAACGGCCTCGCCCACGATCACCGCCGTAACCGCCTGCTGGCGGCGAACGTCGGCGACCCGGCACGACCGAAATCGTTCACCGCCTCGGTGGTGGATGTCGCGCGCCGCGAGCGCATCGCGGAAATCCCGATGCCGGGGCGCACCCGCTGGGCGGTCTACGATGCGCGGCGCGATGTCTTTTTCGTCAACATTGCCGACCCGGCCCGGATCGTCGTGATCCCCGGCGAGGACCCGGTTCGGATTGTCGCCGCCTATGACGTCCCGGCCACGGGTCCGCATGGTCTGGACCTGGATCCCGAACGGGGCAGGCTATTCTGTGCCTGTGACGCAGCGCGGCTCGTCTGTCTGGATGCGGACTCGGGCCAAGTGCTCGACGAACTCGAACTCAGCGGCGCGCCGGATGTCGTCTTTTTAAATCGCGCACTGGCGCATTTGTACGTGGCCATCGGCGATCCGGGCCTGATCGATGTCATCGATACCCGCGCGTGGCAGCGGATCGAGTCCATCCCGACGGAAAAGGGTGCGCACACGCTCGGCTTCGATCCGGACCGCAACAAGGTCTACGCCTTTCTCCCGGGTACACACCGGGCGGCGGTCTACCGGGACGGGGTTGACCGGCGTTCGCCGCAGTAGCTCAACGGCAGTGCGCTCCCAGCGACGAGATGGGTGAGGACACTTACCAAATGATAGGTACAGTGGTGACAACCGGAACCGTCGTGGCACCCGACTTGCTCACGGTGGCGGGTTTGCACAAGCGCTTCGGCGATTACGACGCGCTCGTTGACATCCGTTTCGATGTCCGCGCGGGCGAGATCCTCGGCATCATCGGTCCGAACGGTGCGGGCAAGACGACATTGATGGAATGCCTGGTCGGCCTGCAACCGGTCGACGCAGGCCGTTTTACCTGGCGCACGGCGCCGCTGCCGGCGGCGGACCGCAAGCGGCATTTCTTCTACCTCCCGGACGGCATCGCCCCCTGGGGTGAGTTGACCGCCCGTTCCGTCCTCGACTTTTTCGCCGACCAGTGCGGACGCGGGCCCGCCGATCTCGACCGGGTGATCGAGCGGCTGCGACTTTCGCCGGTGCTGGCGAAACCGGTGGCGGCCTTATCCAAGGGCTACCGGCGCCGGTTGCTGCTCGTACTGGCGCTGCTGTCCCCGCAGCCGCTGGTGATGCTCGACGAACCGTTCGACGGCTTCGACCTCAAGCAGACGCTGGAAGCGGTGACGCTGCTGCGCGAGCTCGCCGGCGCGGGTCGCACGTTGATGCTTTCGATCCACCAGCTCGCCGATGCCGCGCGCATCTGCGACCGCTTCCTGCTCCTTGGCCAGGGCAAGGTGCTGGGGCTCGGCAGCCTGGAGGAACTGATGGCGCAGGCCGGCGTGACGGCCGGGGGTCTGGAGGAGGTGTTCCTTGCGCTGGCGTAATTTCCTCGGCCTGCTCGCTTTCGAGAGCCGCATGCTGTTGCGCGCCCGCGCCCTGTGGCTGATGCTGGCCCTGGGATCGCTCATCACCGGCTTTGGATTCATGCAAGCGGTGGCGCTGTTCGCGGAAGCCTCGAAGCCGGCACTGTCCTTCCCGGAACTGGCCAAGGGGATGACACCACTGGACGGCGTGCTGGTGCCCACCTTCGGTTCCTGGTATCTGGTTCTGACGCTGCTCTTTCCCTTCGTCGCCATCCGCGCCCTGGGGCAGGACAAGCAATCGGGCGCACTGAAACTGCTGCTGCAACTGCCGATCGGCGAAGTGCGGATCATCCTGGCCAAGGCGCCGGCGGTCGGCGTGGCCTGGGCCTTATCGCTGTTGCCCCCGCTTTCGGCGGTGGCGATCTGGCTCATGCTGGGCGGGCATGTGCATGCGCCGGAACTGGCGAATCTGCTGTTCGGCTACGCGCTCTACGGGTTGTTGGTGTCGGGCATTGCCTTGTTCGCCGCCGCTATCACCGAGTCGGTGGCCACCGGCGCCATCGTGACGCTGGCCTTCACCCTGGGGTTCTGGGTGCTGGATTTCGCGGGGAGCGGGTCCACCGGTCTGGTGCTGGAGCTGGCCCACTGGTCGGCCACGGCCGTGCTGCGCGATTTCGAGCGCGGACTGTTCTCGACGCCGCGCATCGTCGGCCTCGTGGCCGCGAGCGCCACGCTTTTCGGTCTGGCGCGGGCCTGGTTGCATCCGGGCACGCGGCTGGCGCAACGTCTGGTGGGCAGTGGCATAGTCGCAGCGCTTGCCGGCGCCTTCATCTTGGCGGGCGTATCGCTGCCATTCCACGCGGACGTCACCGAGGATCGGCGACTGTCCTTTAACCCGGCGGATGAGGCGGCCCTCAAGTCCTTGCCCGAACCGCTGGTGCTTACGCTCTATCTGTCGCCCGAAGACAGCCGCCTGAAAGAATTGAACGCCAACGTGCTCGCCAAACTCAGGCGACTGGTGCCGACGCTGGACGTACGCTACGGAGACGTTGGACGCCTCGGCGCCGTCGCCACGGGCGGCGACGAGCGCTACGGCATGATCGTCTATGACTATGCCGGCCGCCACGAGGAATCCCGCTCCAACAGTTCGCGCGAGATCCTGCCTCTCATTTACGGCCTGGCCGGCATCACGGTCTCGCCCGCACCGCTGCCGGATTACCGCGGCTATCCCCTGGTGGCGGACGCCACACCCGCCGGTCTCTGGTTTTACGCCGTCCTGCCGCTCGCCGCCGCGTTGGGCGGCTGGTTCGCGCGCGGCGGTTTCCGCTTCCGCATTCGTCGAAGGAGTTCTGTATGAAGCAAAGCTTATTGATCCTCGCCCTTGCTACGAGCAGCGCCTTATTCATTTCCGGCACCCTCATGCCCAGGCTTGTCTATGCCCAGACAACCGCACAGGCGCAGTCCATTGATCTTGCCGGCGAGACGGTCGGCGCCGAGCCGAAAGCGTTTCTGCCCGCCGTCGGCCACTGGCGCATCGGCGAGGAAAACGGCAAGAAACTGCTGGTGGTGGACGGCTCGCGCTGGGCGCGCGGCCAGGCCTCGGCCGGGCTGGCGGACACCGCGCGCGCGCTCTACGGCGAGCGCTACACCGAGTTCCTGGACAATGTGAAGGCCTACGCCTATTTCCCCATGGCCGTGGCCAAGGACGTGACCGACTTCCGCGAAGGCGCGATCAGCTTTCGCTTCAAGGGCATGGATGGGCGCATCGACCAAGGGGCCGGCATCCTCTTCAACCTGAAACCCAACGGCGACTACCTCGCATTGCGCGCCAACCCGCTCGAGGACAACCTCGTACTGTGGAAGTACGTGCGTGGCCGGCGCAGTTCCGTCAAGTGGATTCGCAATACACCCACGCCCTCGCGCACCTGGCACACGCTCAGGCTGGAAGTACAGGGCCGCGAGGTGCACGGCTACCTGAACGACAAGCTGTATCTCACGCACACGCTCGACGCGCCGGTGTCCGGGCGCGTCGGCCTGTGGTCGAAGGCGGACAGTGTGGTGTATTTCGACGGCTACCGGATCGTCCCCGCCGCGAAATGACGGCGCTCGCGCAACGATCCATTCTGCGCGATCGTCGCCTGGTCCTTGCCGCCGCCTTTCTGCGCGCGCTCGCGACCGGGCTCATGGGCGTGTTGCTCGGACTCTACCTCGCGCGGCACGGGTTCGATGCCGTCGCCATCGGCCTGGTCATCGGTTCGGGCCTGAGCGGCGCCGCCACCGCGACGCTCATCGTCACCTTCTTCGGCGACCGGCTCGGCCGCCGTTTTACACTCGTTGCGCTCGCGCTGCTCGCGGCACTCGGCGGCGTGGCGCTGCTTGTTACCGAGCACCTCACTGCCGTCTGCGCCGTCGCCTTCCTCGGCATGGTGAACGGCGCCGGGCGCGACCGCGCCGCCGCCGTGGCGATCGATCAGGCGATACTGCCGGCAACCATGGGTCACGCCGGGCGCACGCGCGTCTTCGCCTGGTACAACGTGCTACAGGACGCGGGGCATGCGGTGGGCGGGCTCGCCGCGGCGCTGCCGGTCGTGATCGCGCGACTCGCCGGAATCACGGAACTCACAGGCTACGGCTGGACGCTCGGCCTCTACGCCGCGCTCTGTCTTGCGGCCGGCGCGTTGTATCTTGCGTTGTCGCCGGCGATCGAGGCGCGGCCGAACCACGAGGGCTTCATGCCGCCGCTTGCGCCCGAGAGCCGGCGCGTGATCGCGCATATCTCCGCGCTGTTCGCCGTGGACAGCATCGCCGGCGGTTTCCTGGGCACGGCATTGTTGTCGTACTTCTTCTTCGAGCGTTTCGGTGCGGCCGAGGGCGCGATCGCCGCGCTCTTCTTCGCCGCGCGGGTGGCGAACGGGATTTCGCACCTCGGCGCCGCGTGGCTCGCGGCACGCATCGGGCTCGTCAACACCATGGTGTTCACGCACATCCCTTCGAGCCTCATGCTGATCGCGGTCGCGCTGGCGCCTGAATTCTGGATCGCGGCGGCGCTGTTTCTTGTCCGTGAACTGCTGGTAGAAATGGACGTGCCGACGCGCCAGTCCTACGTCATGGCGGTGGTGCGACCGGAGGAGCGCACGTTTGCCTCGGGTGTCACGAGTCTCGTGCGCCTCGGCGGCTGGGCCGCCGCGCCGTTCTTCGCCGGCTTCCTGATGCAGGGCGTGGCGTTGGCAACGCCGCTCTTCCTCGGGGCCGGCATGAAGATCGCGTACGACATCCTGCTCTATCAGGAGTTCCGGCACCTCAAGCCTCCCGAGGAATCAGCAGGCAACTGAAGCTCTGTGACATTGTCGGCGGGAATTGTCTGATAGGAGGTTCCTACCGGAGATAAATGACCTGGGGCAGATCCTTGAGGTCGGCATCGCCGCCTTTCTCGCCCTGTGGCGCTTCAGGATCGGCATCATTTCGGTGATCGGCGCCTGCGCCACCGCCGGGGATGCTCTACGTGTTAATCTAGTGTAGTGTCCCGAACACGGCTTTACAATGAGCGATCTTTTCCAAGATCGCGTCGACCTTTTTCGTCCAGACGAACGGTTTGGGATTTTCGTTGTGGACCCGGATGAAATCTTCGATTGCCGCGACGAGTTCCGGGAC
>JACPZO010000181.1 GCA_016195465.1 Nitrospirota bacterium | reverse complement strand
GGCGGGGTGGGATTGGCTCGGTCTCCGCCTGTCCGACGGGAGCGACCTGATGATCTACCGCCTGCGGGCGCGCCAAGGGAGCTCGAGAGAGATCGTGAGCGGCACGTTTGTGCGACCGGACGGCGGGATTCGGCTCTTGGAGGGGGGCGAGATCCGCCTCGCGCCCGGCGAGACGTGGAAGAGTCCCGGGTCCGGGGCCGCCTATCCGGTCCGCTGGCGCGTGGCAATCCCGGACGAGCGGCTGATCCTGGACGCCCGGGCGGTCTTTCCCGACCAGGAGCTCGTCACGGCCGAGAGCACGCGCGTCACCTACTGGGAAGGGCTCGTGGACGTGACCGGGGAGTCGCGGGGGAAGAACGTGACGGGCGAGGGGTACCTTGAAATGACCGGGACCGCGAGGGCTCAATGAAGCAGAAGATCCGGCTGACCTGCGGGCTGATTTTCGTGTTCGTCGCCGTTCTGCTGATTTTCAACTATCACCGGATATCCCCGGAGGTGGTGAACCTGTATCATCTCTTCTCCGACAAGGAGAGAACGAGGGCGCTCCTCGCCTCCTTCGGCGTCTTCGCGCCGCTCGTCTTCATCGGCCTCCAGAGCCTTCAGGTGGTCTTCGCCCCGATCCCGGGCGAGGCGACGGGGTTCCTGGGCGGCTACATGTTCGGCCTGCTGCCGGGGTTTATCTATTCCACCGTGGGGCTGACGCTGGGCTCCTACCTGGCCTTCCGTTTCGCCCGCTTCCTCGAGAAGAGTTTCGTCGAAGCCGTCGTGGGCGAGAACCTCCTCAAGAAGTTCGACTTCCTGGTCCAGGAAAACGGGGTCGTCCTCTCGTTCCTCCTCTTTCTGATCCCCGGCTTTCCCAAGGACTACCTCTGCTTCATCCTGGGTCTCTCCCCGATGCCGACCCGCCTCTTCCTGGTCATGGTCCTGATCGGCCGGATACCGGGCACGGTGATGCTCTCGCTCCAGGGCGCGAACGTCTACAGCGAGTCGTACACCAGTTTCTTCATCCTGCTGGGCGTGTCCGTTCTGCTCGGGATGCTCGTCATCCTTTACAGAGACCCGATCTACGATCGGCTGAAGCGGTGGGCGAACAACAGAAACGGCAGCGATACCGAGAAGACTTGAAAAGGCTCACGACAAACAATCGTTCGATCGCGGGATCGACTTTCGGAAAGGAACTTCCTCATGCCGGAGACAAAGAATCCCCTCTGCCCCGTCGATGATGACGCACTACGGCCGCACCGGATCGGTCCGATACATGGAGAACCCCGACTCCGGGGAAAAGAGTTCCATCCCCGTCGGCAATCCGTACGCCCTGAGGGGCGACATCATCGAAGACTGAAAACCCGGCCCGCTGGCCGGTTTCTCGCCAACCCTCCACCGGGTTCTTGCCGGCGCTTGCAGAGCGGCGCAGCCGGGGAAGGCCGTCCGCTTTCGTCTCACGACCACCGCGCGATCGAAGGATACCCGACGGACAACGGGCGGGATTTATGTTGAATAAGCCGACAATGCCCCTCCGTGCCCCAACAAGAAGAGGAGACCGATGAAGGCCATAGCCGTTGTTCCCGGCACCACGTCGCTGAGTCTGGTGGATCGTGCGGGACCATCTATAACCGCGCCCGATGAAGTCAAGGTCAAGATCTTGCGCGTGGGTATCTGCGGTACCGATCGTGAGGAGGCCGGCGGCGGACGTGCGCTTGCTCCACCGGGGCAGAACGACCTCGTCATCGGCCACGAGATGTTCGGACAGGTTGTCGAAACAGGAAGTGCGGTCACGCGTGTCAGGAACGGAGACTGTGCGGTGTTCACTGTCCGTCGTGGATGTGGCCGCTGTTTGCCCTGTGCGATGAACCGTCCCGACATGTGCCGTACGGGTGACTATCACGAGCGAGGCATCTGGGGATTGGACGGCTATCAGACGGAGTTCGTCGTCGACAAGGAGCAATACGCTGTCCGCGTTCCTCCTGAACTGGCGGGCATCGGTGTGCTCACCGAGCCTCTTTCGGTAGCTGAAAAAGCGATCGATGAGACTGTTCGCCTTCAGTGCGCGCGGCTTCCCGATGCGCCGGCAGAACTGGACTGGTTATCCTGCAGACGATGCCTTGTCGCCGGCCTCGGACCGGTGGGGTTGCTCGCCGCAATGGCCCTTCTGCTGAGGGGGGCTGAGGTTTACGGGATAGATATCGTTGATGCCGACACGGCACGGCCCCGGTGGCTTGAACATATCGGCGGAAAATATATCGACGGGCGACACGTGACTCCAGACTTTGCCGCACGGGAGTTGGGGCCTGTAAATCTGATTTTTGAAGCCACAGGCGTCGCCTCGCTGGAGTTCAACCTTCTCGATGCGCTTGGGCTCAACGGTGCTTATGTGCTCACGGGAATTCCAGGGGGTGACCGTCCCCTCCAGATTCGGGGCGCAGAGTTGATCCGGAGGCTCGTACTCGGAAATCAGCTAATGGTGGGCAGCGTCAATGCGTCCCGTGACCATTTTCAGATGGCGGTGAGCGACCTGCTCGATGCTCGCCTTCGCTGGGGCGATCATGTCGCCGATCTCATCACGCACCGGTATCCCCATACTGAATTCAAATCCGCCTTTGAACACCATGAGCCTGATGAAATCAAGGCGGTGCTGGAATGGGGAACGTGACCATACCGAATGCCGACAGCCTCGGCGCCGTTCATGGTTTGGATTCCCGGGAGGGTATGAACGATGACTCGTACACACGGCGCCGATCACGAAGCCGGCACGAACCGGTTCGTCTACATCGCCGCCGCAATCTCGGCTTTGGGCGGCATGCTTTTTGGTTACGACACCGGCGTCATCTCTGGCGCCGTCCTCTTCATTCAGCAGGATTTTTCGCTTTCACCGGCCATCGAAGAGGTCGTCGTCGGCTCCGTTGTGCTGGGAGCGGTGCTCGGCGCTGTCGCGGGAGGAACGCTGACCGACCGCTTCGGACGGCGCATCGTGCTCATGCTGACAGCCGCTCTCTTTGCCCTGAGCGCCGTCGGAACGGCCTTGGCGCCCACGGTCACGTGGCTGATCATCGGCCGGGTCATTGTTGGTGTTGCCATCGGCGTGGCTTCCTTTACAACCCCGCTTTATATTTCCGAGATATCCCCCGTCGACATGCGCGGCCGGTTCGTCTCTTTCAACCAGATCGCGCTCACCGGCGGGATCGTCGTCGCATACCTCGTGGACTATGCGTTGTCCGGCATCGGAGGGTGGCGCTGGATGTTCGGTCTGGCTGCGATTCCGTCAGCCTTGCTGGGAATAGGAATGGTGTTCATGCCCGAGAGTCCGCGCTGGCTCATGAGCCGCGGGCAGGCGGACAAGGGACGCTCCGTGCTTCAGCGCATCCGCGGGACGGACGCGGTGGACGAAGAGGTGCGGGACATCCAGCGGAGCTCCGGTCAGCAGAGCGGCAGATGGTCCGAGTTGGCGGGCCCGCTGCTCAGGCCGGCGATGATCGTCGGCATCGGACTGGCCCTCTTCCAGCAGGTGACGGGCATCAACACGGTCATCTACTATGCGCCGACCATCTTTCAATCCGCCGGGTTCGAGTCCGCGTCGGTCGCCATCCTGGCCACGGCGGGCGTGGGCGTCATCAACGTGTTGATGACCGTTGTGGCGCTGCTGCTCTTGGACCGCGTGGGAAGGCGGCCGTTGTTGTTGATCGGCATGGCCGGCATGGTCATCAGTCTGGGCGTGCTGGGCGCAGCCTTCCTGTTCCCCCGCCTGCCTATCCTGAGGTGGGTAGCCGCGGGAAGCCTTATGCTCTACGTGGGTTCTTTTGCCGTCGGCCTGGGGCCCGTCTTCTGGTTGCTGATCTCGGAGATCTATCCCCTGAAGACCCGGGGCCTGGCGATGAGCATCGCCACCGTTGCCAACTGGAGCGCGAACCTGCTCGTTGCTCTCACCTTTCTCACCCTGGTTCAGATCATGGGACGGCCTGGAACGTTCTGGTTGTACGGCCTGGTAGGCATCGGGGCCTGGATATTCGCCTATATTCTGGTGCCTGAAACAAAGGGACGGAGCCTGGAAGACATTGAGACCCATTGGCGGGCCGGCAAACACCCTCGCGAGATGGGCAGATGAATTTCACGTAACCGCGGCGCCTCATACGGGGAGTCCCGCCCCGAGGAGGTGAAACGTCCATGAACTGACGTTCGCCAAGGAGGATGAAATCGCAATACGTTCGGCGCGGAAGACCTCCCACCGGAAATCCGCGCATAAGATTCGGAGGCGCATTATGTTTGGAAAACGTATTACGCTGTTTAAGAGCCTGCTGAAAAAGGGTCAATTGGACCCGGAAACCGTCATTCCCGCGCAAGCGGGAATCCGGAAGTCATTGAATTCACAAGCACTGGATTCCCGATAAGAACCTCGGGAATGACGGAAAAAGAATTTTTCCGCAACCTGTTAAGAAGCTCCCGGGATTCGAGGTGCGTATAGATCTGATCTGGCTGATCCTCGGGTTTCTCATCGCATGGTCTCTCGGATCCTTCACGGGGCCTCGCAAAACGATGACGACATCTATGTGATGATCAATGCCGACAGTCAGGACCTTCAATTCGCGGTTCAGGAGGAGCGCGTTGGAGGATGGTGGCGTGTAGTGGACACGAGCCTGCCGACTCCTCTTGATTTTTCGGAGCCAGGCAAAGAGCCTGGTTTTGCAGTCGACCGACTACATGGTAAAAGCGCGATCTCTTGTTGTCCTGCTCAGGAAGAGAAGCTGAGGCACATCTCCAATAACGGGGTGAGGAGGATGCGAAACCATGGGTGAACAGAGAAATTACGCTCCCGGGTGGCCCGGCATACCGCCTCGATGGACATCGAGCGCCAAGAGCGGCGTGGGCACGTCCTTGAGCCCCGAGAGCCGCGTCTGGTTCACCGTGAGCCACGGCATCCTGAACGAGATTTACTATCCCCGAGTGGACCATGCGTGTACGCGCGATCTGGGCCTCATCATCACCGACGGCCGGGATTTTTTCTCGGAGGAAAAGCGCCATGCCTCATCCACGGTGACCTATTCCGCCGAGGGCGTTCCGGCCTACCATCTGGCAAACGCCTGCCGGGAAGGACGCTATCGGATCGAGAAGGACATCATCGCCGATCCTCGGAGGGACGCCGTGCTTCAGCAGACCCGCTTCACGGCGCACGAGGGGAGAATGGAGGATCATCACCTTTACGTCCTCCTGGCGCCTCACCTCGGCAACCACGGAGCCGGCAACACCGCATGGGTCGGCGATTATAAAGGCGTGTCTATGCTCTTTGCAGAGCGCGACGGCAACGCCTTGGCGCTGGTATGCTCTGCGCCGTGGCTCAAGCGCTCAGTGGGTTTTGTGGGTACGTCCGACGGCTGGCAGGACCTGATGCGCAACAAGTTCATGGCCTGGGAATACACGCGTGCCGAGAACGGCAATGTGGCAATGTGCGGTGAAGTCGACCTTGCGGCGTGCGGCGGCACGTTCCTGCTCACCGTGGGGTTCGGCGGCAATCCCGCCGAGGCGGGGAACCGCGCCCTGGCAAGTCTTTACGACGGTTTCGAGTCGGCGCAGACCTTGTACACCCGCGAGTGGCGGGCGTGGCAGCGGACGCTGCCGATCATAGACGGAGGCAAGACGAACAAACATGACCTGTACCGGGTGAGCACTGCCGTCCTCCGGACTCACGAGGCAAAACGCTTTCCCGGCGGCCTGATCGCCAGCCTCGCCATTCCCTGGGGTTTTTCCAAAGGCGACGACGATCTCGGTGGATACCACCTTGCGTGGCCACGGGACCTGGTTGAATCCGCCGGAGGTCTCCTGGCCGCAGGGGCGCGGGAAGATGTTCACCGTGTACTTCACTACCTGCAGTCCACGCAGGAAGCCGATGGACACTGGCCGCAGAACATGTGGCTTGACGGCACGCCGTACTGGAACGGTATCCAGATGGATGAGACCGCCTTCCCCATCCTTCTTGTTGATCTGGCCCGGAGGGAGAAGGCGCTGGACAAGGGCGATCTGAACAGGCTCTGGCCCATGGTGCGAAGCGCGGCAAGCTTTCTCATGCGGAACGGCCCGGTAACGCAGCAGGACCGCTGGGAGGAGGATGCGGGCTATTCGCCCTTCACGCTTGCCGTCGAAATCGCGGCTCTCCTGGTCGCCGCGGATCTCGCCGAGATGAACAATGATCTCGATGCCGCCGTTTACCTCCGCGAAACCGCCGACGTCTGGAACGCGAACATCGAACGCTGGGTCTACGTGACCGGCACGGAACTGGCGAAGCGCGTGGGTGTAGAGGGGCACTACGTGCGCATCGCGCCGCCGGAAATCGCTGATGCCGCTTCTCCGGCGGCAGGGTTCGTGCCGATCAAGAACCGGCCCGCAGGCCAGAGCACTGAGCCCGCCGTTCATATCGTAAGCCCCGACGCCCTGGCCCTGGTCCGATTCGGTCTGCGTGCGCCCGATGACCCGCGCATCGTGAATACCGTGAAGGTCATTGATGCGCTGTTGAAAGTGGAGACGCCCCACGGCCCTTCCTGGCACCGGTACAATGACGACGGCTACGGCGAACACGCGGACGGTTCGGCCTTCGACGGCACGGGCATCGGGAGGGCCTGGCCGCTGCTTACGGGAGAGCGCGCCCATTACGAACTCGCCGCAGGCCGTTTCGCTGAGGCGGAGCGCCTCAGCCGAACGATGGAGAACTTTGCCAACGAAGGAGGAATGATATCCGAGCAGGTCTGGGACGCCCCCGATATTCTGGAGAAGGAACTCTATTTCGGCAGGCCCTCGGGCTCGGCCATGCCGCTGGTCTGGGCCCACGCAGAACATATTAAACTGATCCGCTCGATGCGCGATGGGCGAGTTTTTGATATGCCGCCCCAGACGGTACATCGCTATATCAAGACAAGTACGGATTCATCTCTTGCCATCTGGCGGTTCAATCACAAGTGTCGCGCGATTCCGGCAGGCAAAACACTGAGAGTCGAGGTGCTGGCGCGGGCAAATGTCCGTTGGAGCGGTGATGATTGGCGTACTGTGCATAATGCGAATACAAGAGATGCAGGATTTGGGTTGTCCGTTGTCGATCTGCCGACGGCATCGATACCTGCCGGAAGCGTAGTACGCTTTACCTTCTACTGGGCAGAAGCGGACAGATGGGAAAATGCGGACTTTTCAGTGGACGTAAAGGAGGCCGTTTGATTGCAATAAAAGCAACCTCAACATAAGAGCGGCCTGCGGCTTGGCGTGGAAATCAAGCGCATGGATGCGCCGCCGCTCACGCCCTCCATGCGCATCGCGCCAGCGGTCCTCAAGCTGAGCGGCTTGTCGTGCTCTATTCAAGATCGGGTATTCGTTGGCCGACCGTGCGGCCGTGGTATCGCCGAGCATTGTCGGAGCGGGAGATGGCCATGCGATCTCTTCGCGCCACAGGCGACCGCCGATGAACGCCGGGGTCGCGATGAGCCTCCGGCGGATGAACCGCCCCCGATCCGCAAAATTTCCTTGACAAACCGCTCCCGCCAGATGTAAATAATAACCATTATCAATATTGTCGTCCCCGACGTTCCTGGGTGGGTCTGGAAGTCGAGGAGTCGAGGAGAAGAATGGTCGCGGCGGAGAGAATAGCTCGGGATCTGCGAGGACGGGGGCTCAGGCTCACGCGCCAGCGGCGGGTGATTCTCGAAGCGCTCCAAAACACGAAGGCGCATCCGGACGCCTACACCCTCTTTCGTGACGTGAAGAGGGTGCTCCCGCGCGTCTCCCTGGCGACGGTCTACCGCACGCTCAGCGTCTTGACGAAGATGGGATTCGTGCGCGAGGTGGAGTCCTCGGGGCCCTTCGCCCGATTCGACGGCCGCCTCGATCCGCACGGGCATATCACCTGCAGCGCGTGCGGGCGGATCGCGGACGTGGAGCTTCCGGACATCAGCGAGATTCCCGCCCGGGCCATGGTGGATGGACCGTTCAAGGTGACGGGCTGCCGGGTCGAGTTGACGGGCCTCTGCGCGTCCTGCGCCGGGCGCTCGAAAAGAAAAAACGGCGCGCGCCGACAGGCGTGACGCCTTTCCCGGGGCGGGCAACGGCGCCCGCCCCGAAATCCTTCCTTACAATGGTGTGGGAAGGGAAGCGCAACATCCATACGAAAGGAGAGTGCCGACATGGGAAAGGGCCTTAAGGGAACGAAGACGCACGAGAACCTCAAGGAGGCGTTCGCGGGAGAGTCGCAGGCCAACCGGCGCTATCTCTACTTCGCGCGCCAGGCCGACATCGAAGGGTTTCCCGACATCGGCGGTCTCTTCCGGGACACCTCCGAGGCCGAGACGGGGCACGCCCACGGCCACCTCGATTTCCTGAAGGAAGTCGGGGACCCGGCCACGGGAGAGCCGATCGGGAGCACGGACAAGAACCTCAAGGCGGCCGTGGCCGGCGAGACCTACGAGTACACCCAGATGTACCCGGGGTTCGCCAAGACGGCGCGCGACGAAGGGTTCGCCGAGGTCGCCGAGTGGTTCGAAACGCTGGCCAAGGCCGAGAAGTCGCACGCGGGCCGGTTCCAGAAGGGGCTCGACTCGATCAAGTAGACAGGGCGGCGGGGGAGGGGACCCCTCCCCCGCCGCCTGATTTCAGGGAAGGGACTTCTTCGCCATGAGCCGCAACCCAAACCCGAACACGGTCGCCTACTGGGACGAGTCGGAGCTTCGCCATGAGATCGACCGGGTCTTCGACATCTGCAGCGGCTGCAGGCGGTGCTTCAATCTTTGCGACTCGTTTCCTTATCTCTTTGAGCGCATGGAAGCGGCGGATGACGACGCCACCCGCCTCTCGACCGCCGAAATCGAACGGGTCGTCTCCCTCTGCTTTCAGTGCAAGGTGTGCGGGTTCCAGAAGTGTCCGTACACGCC
>JACPZO010000023.1 GCA_016195465.1 Nitrospirota bacterium | reverse complement strand
GAGTCAAGGAATCCGCGTTGCGCATACACCCGGCCCCCTACTCCCTCACCAGGCCCGAGAAGCCCATGAACGCGAGGGCGAGGAGGCCCGTCGTGATGAGCGTAATGGCCGCTCCCTGGAACGGCTTGGGGATCCTCGCCGTGGCCAGATGCTCCCGGATGTGGGAGATGATGAAGAGCGCCACGTAGAACCCGACGGGAACGCCGATCCCGTAGGTAATCATCTGAAAGAATCCGTACTCCTTGTTCACGATCAGGATCACCGATCCCAGCACGACGCAGTTTGTCGTGATGAGCGGGAGGTAGATACCGAGCGCCTTGTAGAGCGCGGGGAACGATTTCCGCATGACGGTCTCCACGAGCTGGACGAGCGCCGCGATCAGGAGGATGAAGACGATCGTCCGGAGAAACGCGATGTTGAAGGGAACGAGGACGAACGTGTTCACGAACCAGCCGGAGACCGACGCGAGGAAGATCACGAAGATGACCGCCATTCCCATCCCCATCGAGTTCTCGACGTTCTTTGTCACGCCGATGAACGGGCAGAGGCCGAGCATCTTCGAGAGAACGAAGTTGTTCACGAGAACGGTGGAGAGAAGGATCAGGATGAGTTCGGCTGCCACCGCGTCCTCCTAGTGTGAATGGCCCGTCTCGACCTTCTTCGGGCCGAGCGTCCGGTAATTGAAGTACGCCACCATGAACCCGAGGACGAGGAATGCCCCCGCCGGGAGGACGAACGCGATCATCGGAACGTAGTGGACGCCCAGGAGCGGGATCATCATCCTGTCGAAGACGACGAAGCCCAGGACCGTCCCGCTCCCGAGGATCTCCCGGATGCCGCCCAGGACGACCAGCGCCCAGGTGAAGCCGAGCCCCATCCCGAGGCCGTCGGCGATCGACCGGCCCACGGGGTTCTTCCCCGCGAAGGCCTCGGCCCGCGCCAGGATGATGCAGTTGACGACGATCAGGGGGATGAAGATCCCGAGGGCGTCGTACAGATCCGGCGACAGGGCCGCGATCCCCAGGTCCACCACGGTGACAAACGAGGCGATGATGACGATGTAAACCGGGATGCGGACCTGGTCCGGAATCGCGCGGCGGAGGAGCGACACCATCGCGTTCGATCCGACCAGAACGAAGATCACGGCGACGCCCATCCCCAGGGCGTTCCGGACGGACGTGCTGACCGCGAGCGTCGGGCACATCCCGAGGATCAGCCGGAGGACCGGGTTCTCCGCCTTGAGGGCGTTCGTAAAGTCCGTCCAGGCCAGCGACGGCGCCTTCGCTGCGCCCTCGGACGGGGGCATCGCGTTCTCTCTTGCCGCTTCGGTTTCCATCGTTTTGCCGCCTATCCCTCGCTCCGGACTCCCCGCTCCGAACTACGAACCTCTCCCCCGTACTCCTTTTCGACGAACTTGAGCCCTTCCTTGACCGCTTTCGTCACCGCGCGGGGAGAAATCGTCGCCCCCGAGAACTGGTCGATCTCGCCCCCGTCCTTCTTCACGTCGAGCTTCGACTTGAGGCTCTTCCCCTTGAACGTCTCCCGCCACGCCTTCTTCGCGATCTTGTCGCCCAGACCGGGTGTCTCTTTGTGCGCGACGATCTCGACTCCCGTGAGCGAGCCGTCCGGCGCGACCCCCATGAGCACGAGGATGTCCCCGGAGTACCCGTCGCGGGCCGTGACCTGGAACGCCCGCCCGACGTCTTTCCCGTCCTTCTTCGCCGTGTAGACCGTCCGGCGGACCTCACGTCCCCGCGAATCCGTCCCCGCGATCTTGTCCTCCGAGGACTTGTCGATCTCATTATCGAAGGGCGGAAGGACGTTCCGCAACAACTGGACGAGTTTTTTCCTCCGGGCGTCATCGATCGGCCCTTTCGTCGCGGAGTAAACGAGCGCGAGCGACGCGGCGGATCCGACCGTGATCGCCGTGAGCACGACGACCAGCTTGCCGACCCCGTTCACGTCCGGACCTCCCCGTACCGGCGCGGCCGGGTGTAACGCTCGATCATGGGCGAGAACGCGTTCATGATGACGATGGCGAAGGAGACGCCTTCCGGATACCCGCCCCAGGTCCGGATGACCATCGTCAGGAGGCCGCATCCGGCGCCGAAAACGATCTGGCCCCTGGGCGTCGTCGGGGATGTAACCATGTCGGTCGCCATGAAGAAGGCGCCGATCAGCATTCCGCCCGTCAGCAGGTGGAAGAGCGGGCTCGCGTACCGGTGCGGGTCGATGAGCCAGAAAACGAGCGCGAAGAGGGCCGCCGAAAAGAGCATCGTGATCGAAATATGCCAGGTGATGATCCGCTTGGAGAGGAGGAACGCCGCGCCGATCAGGAGGGCGAGCGCCGACGTCTCCCCCAGGCTCCCGCCGATCGATCCGACGAACGCCGCGCCGAGGCTCAAGTCCACGGCCTCGCCCAGCCCCTTTCCCGTGAGCCGGCCGATCTGGAGCTGTCCGAGGGGCGTCGCGCCCGTCACGACGTCGAGCCCCGGGAACGGCGGCGCGACAACCGGCCAGGTCGTCATCTCGACCGGGAAAGCGATCAGGAGAAAGACGCGGGAGATGAGCGCCGGGTTGAAGATGTTGTGACCGAGCCCGCCGTAGACCTGCTTCCCGATCCCGATGGCGAACGCGCCGCCGATCGCCGAAAGCCACCAGGGGGAGGACGGCGGCATCGTGAGGCCGAGGAGAAGGCCCGTCACGGCCGCGCTCCCGTCGCCGAGCGTGTCTTTCTCGCCCTTTGCGCGCTGGATCAGCCATTCCGCGCCGAGGGCGGCCCCGACGCTCCAGAGAAGCGTCCAGGCGGCGTTCGAGCCGAAATAGTAGAGGCCGACGAGTGTCGCGGGGAGAAGCGCGGCGACGACGGAGAACATGATCCGGGGCACCGACTCCGGCGTCCGGACGTGCGGCCATGCGGTGACGACGAGCCGGGGTTCGGGAGCAACCGGCTTTTTCTCTGGGGTGGGCGTCGGTTGGTTGGCCACGGGATTTTCGATCAGGCGGCCTTGGCTTTGGCCTTCTCGGCCTTTTTGCGAAGCTCAGTCTTGATGAACCGGATCTGCTGGGCGATGGGCCGCCGCGAGGGGCAGACGTAGTCGCAACAGCCGCACTCGATGCAGTCGTAGGGGTAGTACTTCTTCCCCTCGTCGAAGTTGAGGGCTTCGGCCGCGACGGACAGGAAGTTCGGCATGAGGCCCATGGGGCAGGCGTTCACGCACGAGGCGCACCGGATGCAGGAGCGGTACTCTTCGGTCACCGTGTCGGAGCGGTGAAGAACGAGAATGCCCCCGCTTCCCTTCACGACCGGAACGTGAAGCGTATAGACGGCCGATCCCATCATCGGTCCGCCCATGACGACGCGCCCCGGCTCTCCCTTGAAGCCGCCGCCGGCCGCGATCAGGTCATTGATGGGCGTCCCGATCCGGGCCCAGAGGTTCTTCGGCGCCGCGATGCCCGGCCCGGTGACGGTGACGATCCGCCGAACGAGGGGCCGCCCATGACGGACGGCCTCGTGGACGGCGAAGGCCGTCCCCACGTTCTGGACCACGACCCCGACGTCCATCGGGAGGCCGCCCGACGGCACTTCCCGGTCGAGCACGGCTTTGATGACCTGCTTCTCGCCTCCCTGGGGGTATTTCGTCTCGAGGGCGACGACCTCGGCGCCGTCCAGGCTCCGGGCTGCCTCGGCCATGGCGCGGATCGCGCCGGGCTTGTTGTCCTCGATGCCGATGACCACGCGGCCGACGCCCAGAATCTGCCTCAGGAACCGGACGCCGTCCGCGATCTCGACCGCGTGCTCCGTCATCAGCCGGTGATCGGAGGTGAGGTACGGCTCGCACTCGACGCCGTTGATGACGAGCGTGTCGATCTTCTTGCCGGCCGGCGGATTGAGCTTTACGGCCGTGGGGAACGCGGCGCCGCCCATCCCCACGATTCCCGCCTCGGAGATGATTTTCCGGAGCGCGTCCGCCCCGAGCCCCTCGGGCTCGACCGGCGGGACGACGTCCTCGGCCCAGTCGTCCGTTCCGTCCGACTCGATGACGATCGAAGGGACCTCCCGGCCGGAGGGATGGAGAAAGTTCCCGATCGCCGTCACCGTCCCCGAGATCGAAGCGTGGACCGGGGCGGACACGGCGCCCTGCGCCTCGCCGATCTTCCGGCCTTTCCTGACGACGTCCCCGATCGCGACGACCGGCTTGGCGGGCGCGCCCGTGTGCTGGACCATCGGGATGACGACGCGCGCGGGGATCGGCAGCTCTTCCGCGGGAGCGTCCGCCGCCAGTTCCTTCCCGTACGGCGGATGGATCCCGCCCCGGATCGGCCGGCCGTAACGAACGCCCGCGGGAAGCCCCGTCATGGACGGAAAGAGCCGTCTTGCTGTTCGAAGGAAACCGCTCACCCGCCGCTATTCCTTCTTCTTCTCGGTCAGGAACCCCTTCAGCTCGTCCATGAATTGATTGACGTCCTTGAACTCCCGGTAGACGGAGGCAAAGCGCACGTAAGCCACGGGATCCAGATCGTGGAGCTTCCGCATGATCGCCTCGCCGACCTCCGAGGAGGGAATCTCCTTTTCCGTGCGGTCCTGGAGAGACGCCTCGATCTCGCCCACGACCTCTTCCAGCCGCTCCATGGAAACGGGCCTCTTCTCGCACGCCTTCTTGAGGCCGGCCAGGATCTTCCCCCGGTCGAACGGCTCGCGCCGGCCGTCCTTCTTCACGACCATCGGGAGGATGTCCTCGACCCGCTCGTACGTCGTGAATCGCTTGCCGCACTTGAGGCATTCCCGGCGGCGCCGGATGGCCGCGCCGTCTTTGCTCGTGCGGGAATCGACGACCTTGTCTTCGACATGGGAACAGAACGGACAGTTCACCCGGCTCTCTCCGCTTGGTCGAGCGTCATTATGCTATGTCTGTTTCCGCATCGCGGGCCAATTGTGATTTGCAATCCGGGCATGAATCGGGCTAATGGCCTGGAAACCAGTTCGGAGAGCGGTGTTCGAGGCGCGGAGGATGTTCCCGATCCAGAACCACGAACTCCTGACTCCTGACTCCGAACTATCTCCCTCCCCCTCGGACCGGGGCGCCGTAAACCGGAAACCCGGCGCAGAGGTCCTCGGCCTGCCGGCGGACGGCGGCGCGCACGCCCTCGTCCGCGGGAGCGGAGAGGACCCGGTCGATCATCTCCGCGACGGCCTTCATCTCGCCCGTTCCCATCCCCCTTGTCGTGAGGATCGGCGTCCCCAGGCGGATCCCCGACGTCACCGTCGGCGGCTTCTCGTCGAACGGGATCGCGTTCTTGTTGACGGTGATCCCCGCCGCGTCCAGCGCCTTCTCCGCCTCGGCCCCCGTAATCCCCTTGGGCCGAAGGTCCACGAGCATCAGGTGGTTGTCCGTCCCGCCGGAAACGATCCGGTACCCCCGGGCGGCCAGCTCCGCGGCGAGCGCCTTCGCGTTCTCGAGGATCCGTCTCTGGTACTCGCGGAACGACGGATCGAGCGCCTCTTTGAAGCAGACCGCCTTGGCCGCGATCACGTGGACCAGCGGCCCTCCCTGGATCCCCGGGAAAATCATTTTGTCTACACCCTTGGCCGCGCCCTCCTTGCAGAGGATCATGCCGCCGCGCGGTCCGCGGAGCGTCTTGTGGGTCGTGGTGGGGACAAAGTCGGCGTGGGGAATGGGGGAGGGATGGAGACCCGCCGAGATCGGCCCCGCGATGTGGGCGATGTCGGCCATGAGGCAGGCGCCGACCGATTTTGCGATCCGGCCGAACGCGGCGAAATCGATCGTACGGGAGTAAGCCGAGGCGCCGACGACGATCATCTTCGGCTTGTGCCCGTTCGCCAGGCGTTCGACCTCCTCCATGTCGATCCGCTCGGTCTCGCGGCCCACGCCGTACGAGACGATCTTGAAGAGCTTCCCGGAGAAATTGACCGGCGAGCCGTGGGTCAGATGCCCCCCGTGGGCGAGGCTCATTCCGAGAACGGTATCGCCCGGGGAAAGGACGGAGAAATAGCAGGCCATGTTCGCCTGGGAGCCGGCGTGGGGCTGGACGTTGGCGTGCTCGGCGCCGAAGAGCGCCTTTGCCCGCTCGATCGCGAGCCGCTCGACCGCGTCGGCGTTCTCGCACCCCCCGTAGTACCGCTTGCCGGGATATCCCTCGGCGTACTTGTTCGTGAGGACGGACCCCATCGCTTCCAGCACGGCGCGCGAGGCGTAGTTCTCCGAGGCGATCAGGACGAGGCGGCGCTCTTCCCGCTCCTCCTCGCCCCGGATGGCCGAAAAGACGTCGGGGTCGCGCTCGGACAGCGGCGTGTCAAGCATTCGATTCTCCTCCCTGGTTCCCGGGACGCTCGGCGTCGGCGATCTTGCCCACGCGCCGCTCGTGCCGCCCTCCTTCGAACGGCGTCGAGAGGAAGACCTCCACGATCTCCCGGGCGAGCCCCGGCCCGATCACTCGCGCGCCGAGCGCGAGAACGTTCGCGTTGTTATGAAGGCGGCTCATCCGGGCCGAATAGACATCCGAGACGTTGGCCGCCCGGATCCCCCGGACCTTGTTGGCCGTCATGGCCATCCCGATCCCCGTCCCGCAGATGAGGATCCCGCATTCCGCCCGCCCCTCGGTCACGTCCCGCGCCACGGGCAGGGCGAAGTCCGGATAGTCGACCGAACCCGGCCCGGACGTCCCATGGTCGATCACGGAATCGCCCCGCTCCTTGATGAGGGAGACGATCTCGGCCTTGAGGGAGTATCCCCCGTGGTCGCAGCCAAGAGAGATCTTCATGAGACGGGTATCTCCGCGAAAATACGGCGGGTTGGGCGGGTCCGCCGGCAAGGAACGAGGGATGCTACGCCCCCGCTCGCGGGCGTGTCAAGGCGATTGTCCGCAAGAAACTGCGTGTCGCGCGCCCGAGGGGGCCGGGATTATTGATCAATCTCCCCGGAGGGCTTTGAATCGGTCCAACGCTCTTGTCGTCTGGGCCGCAGTCACGTTTCCGGGTACTCCCATGTCGAGAAAGAGATCCAGAATCTCCCGGACGGACAAGTCCAGAACCCGGCCAGCCTCCCTGAGGGTAATCTCGCCCCTTCCGTAGAGAGCGGCAACATATCGCTCGGAGCCTAACCTCAAGAGTTTTCGTAGAGCGGTGGCTTCGTCGAGGATCTCTCTTTTTTCGGCGAACTTGACTGCCTCAAGCAACCTGTCGGGAAGCCGGATGGCCTTGGCTTTCATGTCTTGCCCTCCAGGAACAGGCGAACAACGCTGTATTCATCATCGCTTATGTGCCTCCTCAGCTTCTCAAGAAGGTCGAGAGCGTTTTTCCTGCCTGCGCGCCCCGAAATCGAAAGATAGGCAATGCACGCGGCCGCCGTCAGATAAGGGACGTTCAAGGACTCCATTTTTTTCAGGAACCTGGAGTCGTCGCTGGCAACGGCATCGAACCTTCCTTCCAGATAGAGGCCGAGGACTTCCTTCTCACCCCCAACCAGAAGGGCACTTTCTCCCGTCCTGCGGAGTGACAGCCCGGCGGTCTTGAGCCTTCCCTTGGCTATGTTTTCCTCGACAATCAAGGCATCGGGATAGCCTCCTGTTTTTCCCTCATCCACGACTTCCCTCCTGACCGCCGGAGGGATACTCACATCCAGGGCCGATAAGACGGCTTCCTTGGCCCCTGACTGCGTCAGCTTCACGAGGCAATCTGAATCCATAACGACACGCATGTAGTCTATTGTAAACAATGAGAGACAGCAGGTCAAGGAGTTGGCAGGAGTTGGCAGGGAGGAGCCTTGTTGGAAGCGGAAATCCGAACGCCCGAAATACCGGCTTTCGAATCAGAAGATGGGCGGGCGGAACCCGGGGCTCTGGAAACGCCTACCAGTTCTTTCGAAGCGTTACAAGAATCGTGGCGCCTGTGAGGAGCAGACCAAAGAAAGCGGTCAGCACCCAATGAACGCTAAGCGTCAAGGGCGTAACGATGATAATCGCGGCGCCCAATCCCAACACAAACAAGATTTTCTCGACCTGATTCCTTTGGCTGGGTGGTGCGCTTCGCGACGCCACGAAACTGATTCTGGGCTCCGGAATACCGTTCTGTCGAGCGAGGGAGACAAGATAGTCCCAGGCATCCGGAGTGTAGTACGCGGGCCCGCTGTCCAAATACCCCGCGATCAGGGCGCGCAGAGTGTTCTTGTCTCTGGGACGCGAGAGCGCTTTCTCTACTTGTTCCTTCGTTCGGACGCCCCAAACCATAGGTCCCTCTGCTCAAGGAATTGTTTTGCTAGTAGCGCCAGCCTCGTTTTCTTGTTCAGTATGACCGTTCACGCGCGTGATCTGGCTCATGGTGAGGCCCTCGCGGCCGAGGAAGATGAACCCCGCCGCGATGATGGGAACGAAGGCGGCCAGATGGATGAGGACGGCGTAAGAGAGGGCCAGCTCCTGCGGGATGGAGAAGAACGCGAGACCGGCGACGACGGCCGCGTGGTACGTCCCGATGAAGCCGGGCGACGAGGGGATCATCACGCCGAACGCCATCGCCACGAGGAGGAAGGCGGCGGCGTGAAACGGCAGGTCGATCCCGAAGGCGAAGAACATGAGGTAGTTCGGCACGATGGAGAGCGCCCAGAGACCGATCGAGTACGCGACCACGGCGGCAAGGCGCCCGCCCCGGCGGATGATCTCGAGGCCGTCCGCGAACGAGGCCAGCAGGTCGATCGCCTTCTCCCGCCACCCCTCGGGAAATGGGCGGAGGACGCGGTTCATTGCCCCCAGCATCCATTCGCGTTGGAAGACGAGGAGGGCGAGGAGAGAGAATACGGCGATGTTGGCGGCAAAGGAGATCCCGCCCACCCAGCGGAGCTTCGCGCCGAGCTCCTCCATCCCCGGGGGGATCGGCATGAAAGCGGCGAGCAGGAAGAGGATGAGAAGGACGGCGAAACCGTCGAAGATCCGCTCGACGACGATCGTCCCGAACGAGGCGCTCTTGCTGACGCCGCCTTTCTCGCCGATCACGTACGCGCGGACCAGCTCTCCCATCCGGACGGGGAGAAGGCCGTTCGCCATGAAGCCGATGATCGTCGCCGAGTAGAGCGGCCCGAGGCCCAGACGCTTGATGGGACCCATCAGATATTGCCAGCGCACGGCCCGAACGAAGAGGATGACGAGGGAAAGGGAGGCGGCGGCGGCGGCCCAGCCGAAACGGACGCGGCGGAACGCGCCGAGAACGGCCGTTCCGTCGATCTCCCGGACGAGGAAGTAGATCAGGACCGCGGAGATCGCAAGGCCGATGAGGAGATGGGTCTTCTTCACGATCCCCGCCCAGTCCGGACCAACCGGACCGACCGAACCGACCGAACCGAGACGAAGAACCGCTTGGCCCGCGCCGCGTCTCGGCGGATCTGGGCGACGAGGACGGCGGGCGAGGAGAATTTCTTCTCGTCCCGCAGGCGCTTCAGAAACTCGACGATGAGCGGCTTGCCGTAGAGATCTTTCTTGAGGTTGAAAAGGTGGACCTCGTACTTCATCGTTGTCCCGCCGAACGTGGGGTCCGTCCCGAGGTTCGCAACGCCGTTATAGGACGCCCGCCCGACCCTGGCCCGGACGACGTACACGCCCGGCTTCGGGATCAGCTCGCCGTGAAGGTGCAGGTTGGCCGTCGGAAAACCGAGGCCGGCTCCCCGCCCCGCCCCGTGGACGACGTGCCCGGAAAGCGTGTACGGGCGTCCCAGAAGACGGGCCGCCTTCTCCACCTTGCCCTCCTCGAGAAGAAAGCGGACGTTCGACGACGAGGCGATCATCCCGCCCACCTTCACGGGTCCGAAGGAGTGAACGTGAAAATGGTAGCGGTGGCCCAAAGCGCGGAGGAGTTCGATCGTCCCCATCCGCCCGTGGCCGAAGGCGTAGTCGTGCCCCACGACGACCTCGTCGACGCGGAGTCCGTCCACGAGGACCTTGCGGACGAACGTCTCCGGCGAAAGACGGGAAAAGGCGCGCGTGAACGGGAAGCAGACGATCGCGTCGACCCCGGTCTCGCCGATCAGCCACCGCTTCTCTTCTCTCGCCGTGAGGAGTTTGAGCCGCCGGTCGGGGTTGAGGAGCTTGACGGGATGGGGGTCGAACGTGAGCACGGCCGCGGTCCCGCGGAGGGCCTTGGCGCGCCGGACGACCTGGCGCAGGAGCGCCAGGTGCCCCATGTGGACGCCGTCGAAATTGCCGATCGTGAGAACGACGGGGCGCTTGAGGCGCCTGGGCAGGACGTTCCGCCCGTGAAAGATCTTCATTCCTGGCTTTTCTCCGGGAGCGTCAGGGGATTGGAGGAGCGAATCTTC
>JACPZO010000177.1 GCA_016195465.1 Nitrospirota bacterium | reverse complement strand
GACGTGATCGAGGAGGACGCGGAAAACGAGGAGGATGCCAAGGCGATCGCCCAGGAGACCGTCGTCCACGAAGTCGGCCACTACTTCGGCCTCTCGGACGAGGAGATGGAGGAATGGGAAGCGGGAGGGTGGAGGGAGTAGGAAGGGGCGCCGAAGGCCGCCGGTTGGCGGGTTAAAGCCGCGGTCGGAACTCCGCGGGGAAGTCCCCCTGTCTTCCCTTAGTACCCCTTCTCTTGCCCTCTTTTGGAGGTATTACCCTTTCTCCGCCACGGCGCCCCTGGGCCCCGCCCCAAGGGCAGGGATGAAGCACACTATGATGTTCACGATTGCGTTAATGGGATCACCTTGGATGTTCGTGATCCCATTAATGGATTCATGATTCTATCCGTTCCCACTCGGCGTCGCGGCCTTTCCCAAGGCAGCATATTCTCCCCTGGCCCTTCAAATCCGAAAGCGCTCGCTTCAAGGTCGGGTAGCTCACGCCCAACCCGTCTATCCGGCCCGGTGCGACCGTCACGCCCTCGATTCGGTTCGATGACTCCACGCTCTGAATCATTGCTACGCGCTTGAGAGTCGCCAGCACCTCGAATTTCGTCCAATCACCCAACCGTAGGGCGGCACACCGTGCCCGCCCAACTTTCTCTCGCGATGCCGCTCGGCCGCTCTCACGCCTCGGCCTGACAGCGAACGTATCACAGACCCGCGACGGATTAGGTCACAACGCGGTGGATGGGGTTCTGGGAGGTGTGGTATAAAGCCCGCTCGTCCTGGTTCCAACTCCGGGAGCGGATCGGTCACTGGTGGACCGCTCGGTCTTCAAAACCGATGTGGGGTGCTGAGAGGCGCTCCAGGTGGGTTCGATTCCCACACGCTCCCGCCATTTTTCGTTCTCGCCGGTCTGTCCCGGCGCAGCCCCGGAGGCCGAAAACGAAGAATGGCGGCCTGTCTTAACCGGGGCTCGAACCTTTTTTGAACGGCGCGAGCCGTGATCCGGACGCGGAAAACTCCATTCGCTGAACGCGGGCTGTGCTGAGGAGCTATCCCGCAACACTGGCTACCCTGACGCCTGGGGCCGGCATATGTCGCCACGGTCACCGGCGGCCCTGAAGCATTACATCCAAGAACGGCTTACAAGCCAGCCAGGTTTGCGCCACATGGTCAATAATCTTCTGATCCTTTGTGGCCGGGCATGTCCGGTACGGAAAGATCGCCCCGACGGCAACCTGCAGGTTGGACCGTTTTTTACTCAACGCGTCGTAAGTGGCCTTCAACCATTGAGGCTGTGGACGCACTTTCGACCCTTTCCGTTTCTCTGGAAACGCGGTCCGCAGGTCGTACTCGATCTCTGCATCCAGAATCGCAGGAGATCTCTGCGTTGGGTAACGCCGCTGTGCCACTATTACCCGGGGTGAAGCGCCTGGCGCTTTGTGCAATGCGCGCAGAAGCCGCGAATTCACGTTCGCCAACAACTCCTGAAATCCGTCGTACCCGAGCTCGACCAGATTTCGCCGCATTATCGGCTCTATTCCGTGGGGCACTGTAATGATCACCAAGACACGATCTGCCTCAATGGCCAATGTGAGATGCGGATTGTCAGAGACTGTGCCATTCGTTGAAAAGTGAGGAAGCGGTCCTTGTGTGGTGAAGTGGTTCTTGAGAAGAAACCAACCCCACACGGAAAGGAACCGCTTCATGAAGAGAGTATTCCGGACTGAACTGGAAAACAAGATCAAAGATGTCGGGTTGCGGGGGCTTTGGAAGCAGTCGGCCGCGCGTCACCTGCATTCGACACAAATCGCGATTCCCGCCGCGATTTCTTCCATCACCGGTTCGGGAAGTTGCCCCAGCTTCTTGACCAAACGGGTTTGGTCAACGGAACGGACCTGGAACGTATCGGCCCCCGATTTCTTGGCGAGGCCGTTTTGTTTGTCGGGTTCAAGGTAAATCATCCATGGGTAACCGGCGTACGGCGGCTTCCAGTCCGTTATGGGAACGACGATCTTCAGGGGCAGCTTGCCGATGCTGTTGGAACTCACCACGACGGCGGGCCTGGTTTTCTTGATTTCCTGTCCGATGGTCGGATCGAGATTTACCAGCCACACCTCCCCACGATTAATCATTGACCGCCCCGTCAAGTTCCGTGAAGACGGTCAGCTCCGTATCCGTTTCGTATTCGTGCGCGGCGCGTTCCGCCGCCGCTTCGAGCAACTTGCGGCGTTCATCAAGCGACAGCGCAGCGATCTTCTTGGCTTTGGTCATTTCCCCCTCCTTGCCGTTCAGCGACACCACGCCGGGATTCAGTTCCTCGGCTCGCTCACGGGAGATAATTCCCTCGGCCATTGCCCGCAGCACAAGTTGCTTGAAACGCAACGGTTGTTCCGGCGCGACCTGCTTGCCGGGCTCGTGCTTATGCCATCCGCGCTTGCGAAAAATGACAACGGTGTTCTTGTACCAGCTCGGCGTGATAATCCCGAGGTCCTTGGCGCGACGCAACCAAGCCTGCATGCTCAACCCGTATTTGTGTTTCAGTAGCAACAGTTCATCGAACTCGATACGGCTTCGAGAGCGGCCAAGCTCCTTGTACGCCGCTTCGTCCGGCACCAAGAAGGCCGCTGCAAAGCGATGGGCGATATCCTCGTCTTCCTTTGTTTGTTTTTGCTTTATTGCTAGATGTCCAAGTTCATGGGCGAGATTAAAACGCTGACGATCCCCGGACATGGCGGCATTGGTGACCAGCACCGGAATCTTTCGCTCGTCGTCATCGAGAACCGTCGCCCAAGCGGCATTGCCGTCGAATCGCTCATCGGCATCCAGGGCCAACACCGCGGCGGCGTGGTCTTCGAGTGTTTCGGCCAGGTTCTTGATGGGGTCCAGACCGATTTTCCAGTCCTCCCTAAGCTCTTTGGCGATTTTTTCGGCATCGTCCACAGACTTCGCCGGTCTGGGTTTCGGAATGCCGGCTGCCGCGCGCCGTTCGAGTTTTCCATCGGCGGGGAACAGGGAAGTCAACCAACAGTAGTGTTCGATGTGGTCCGCGATCTGCACCCGTAGCCGGTTGGCCTCGGCTTTGGGCAAGCGGCTGTGTTTGCGGTAGGCAAGGAACTCCACATCAACCTTCGGTTCCTGCATGAAGTAGCTCGTCTTGACGCCCAGCGCGTCAGCCAAGCGCACGAGCACTTCCGAGCCGGGAACGCTCTTTCCGGTTTCGTACTTGGAAATGGCCTGCTTCGTGAGGAAATGGCCCATCCTGGCTACCAGCGCGTCCATGGACAAACCTGCACCGAGCCTGGCCTGTTTCAGCCGTTCGCCTATCATTGGACCTCCGGTAGGTTGACGGAAAGGATTGACTTGACGAATGCGTCAGCGGTTGACAGAATAACACAAAAGTTCCGTATCGTCAACGCATAGTTGAGGTAGTCCTCATGGAAAGGAACCCATCACCCGGTGACAATCACCGCAAAGGCGCCGTTGCCAGCCGTTCGCAGACCTTCAACTCCAAGACCGATTCTTGGGTAGAGCGCGATACCGAAACGGGTCGGTTGATGGATCGGAAGTCCGACGACAAGCCCTTCAAAGGCGTACGGAAGGAGAAAGCACAAAAAAGGCCGCCCCCGAACCGATCCTCTCCTGGCCTCACGCTTGCCTGCGCGCAGGGCGCAAGCAGGCCGGTGTCAATCCCGGGGATTTCTTGTTCCTAAGCGCATGGTGGCGAGGGAACTAACGAGCCACGATGCGCTTTCACTCGAAAGGGAGTCTGCCTGAGCACCCGCGCGTCAGCCGGCGGGCGCGGCGGGTTGGGGCTCTTTCGCGGCCGGTTCGGGCGCCGGCTCCTTGTACTTCTCGTAGACCTCGAGTATCTCGTCGACTCCCTCGAAGAAAGCGTCCACGCAGGCCGGGTCGAACTGCTTGCCGCGCTCCTGTCTTACCCACTCGATCACGTGGTCGAGGCTCATGGGCGGCTTGTAACAGCGCCGGGACGAGAGCGCGTCGAACACGTCGGCCAGGGAGACGATCCGCCCTTCCATCGGGATCCGTTCGCCCCGCAGGCCGTAGGGATACCCGGTCCCGTCGAAGTGCTCGTGGTGCGTGAGCGCGACCGATTTGGCCACACGGATCAGGTCCGAGTCCGGGTTCCCGAGGATGTCGGCCCCGATAATCGTGTGGCCCTCCATCACCTTCCGCTCGTCGTGCGTAAGCGGCCCCGGTTTCATCAAGATGGAATCCGGAACCCCGAGCTTTCCCACGTCGTGCATCGGGGAGGCGTAGAGGAGCAGATCGATCTCGGCCTTGCCCCATCCCATGTGCTTCGAGATCATGGCCGAGTACCGGCTCATCCGCTGGATGTGGTAGTAGGTGTCGCGGTCCCGGTATTCGGCCGCGACCGACAGCCGCAGGATCGAGTCGAAGTGGGCCTTCTTGATCTGCGCCGTGAGCTGGGCGTTCTTGAGCGCCACCGCGGCCTGGGACGCGAGGGAGAGGACCAGTTCCTCGACCATGCCGGAGAACGCGACGGCCTTCCCGTTGGCGTCGAGCGCGTTGATGAGCTGGAGGACGCCGATCACCTTGTCCTGCGGGTCCTTGAGCGGCACGATCATGAGCGATCGCGTCCTGTACATGTACTTCTCGTCGAAGTCCTTGTTGAAGTGGTACGGCTCCGAAGCGGGGATCTTGTAGGCGTCGCGGATGTTCAGGATCTGGCCGGTCGAGGCGACATAGCCGGCCAGGCTCTGATGGGAGATGGGAATCGTCCGGTTGAGGTACGGGTTCTTCGGGACGGCGCCGGGCTGGCGCTTCATGATCGTGTCGTTCTGCGACACGACGAAGCGGAGGAGGCCGTCCTCCACGACGTAGAGGCTCCCGGCGTCGGACCGGGTGAACCGCCTCGCTTCGGTGACGATCTGCTCGAGAAGAACGTCGAGATCGTGCTCGCTCGTGAGGGCGATGCCGATCTTGATCAGGTTGGAGATGAGCTGTTCGGTCCTTGAAGGGGCCATCGTCGTCTTCTGAGAAATCCCCGCCGACACCGGCATCGTAAACCTCCAGACCTAGATTATACCAGAGGAATCCTCCCTTTCAAGAGCACCGAGTAGTTTTCCACAGTTTCTACATATTGTGTCCACAGCCCGTCGCTATCCTCCCGCTGGCCCTCGCCGATCTCCCCCCGATCCTCGCAACTACGCGCGGATCGGGGGCCCCGAATCCTCCTTGACCCTCTTCTCGGGTCTCCTCTATAATCCGCGCCCTGACTGCTGACTGGAGCCCCCGGCCGCGAGATCCTCATCGCCGCCATCATTCCCACTCAGCCATCATTTCAGCCATCATTTCAGGACGAACCGCCACACTGTTCCCGAATGAGCGCCCTTTCCGAACCTTCCGACGATTTCTTTGCCAGCCGGTACGCCCTTTTCGGGACCGACCTGGATCGAGTCCTGACCCGCGTCCTGGGTCGCTCGGTGGACTACGCCGATCTCTACTTCGAGTACACGGAGAGCGAATCGGCTTCCCTCGAAGAGAGCATGGTCAAGAGGGCGTCCAAGAGCGTCAGCCAGGGCGTCGGCGTCCGGGCGACGGCCGGCGAGAAGACCGGGTACGCCTACTCGGACGACATCACGATCGAGCGCCTGGCGGACGCGGCTTCCGCGGCCCGCGCGATCGCCGAAGGGACCGGCTCCGTCGTTCCCGCCCGCGTGGGCCCCGCACGCCGTCCTTCCCGGGATCTCTACCCGGTCGAGCGATACGCCGGAGAGATCCCCTTGAGCGAGAAGATCGATCTCCTGGCGGAGGTCGACCGGATCGCGCGGGCGGTCGATCCGCGGATCCGGAACGTGATCGCGTCCTTCTCCTGCTCGAAGAAGCGGTTTCTCGTCGTCACGTCCGAGGGGGTCGTCGTCGAGGACACGCAGCCGCTCGTCCGGCTCAACGTGGCCTGCATCGCCGAGGAAGAGGGGAACCGTCAGTCCGGATCGTACGGGGGCGGGGGAAGGGCCGGTCTTGACTTCGTTCTCGGGGACCGCCGGTTCGAATTCTACGCAAGAGAGGCCGCCCGCCAAGCCGTTCTCAACCTCTCGGCCGTCGACGCCCCCGCCGGCACGATGGACGTCGTCCTCGGCCCCGGATGGCCGGGGATCCTCCTCCACGAGGCCGTGGGCCACGGCCTGGAAGGCGACTTCAACCGCAAGGGGACGTCGGCTTTCAGCGGACGGGTCGGGCAGAAGGTCGCTTCCGATCTCTGCACGGTCGTGGACGACGGGACGATGCCGGGCCGGCGCGGGTCGATCAACGTGGACGACGAGGGAACGCCCTCGTCGAGGACCGTCCTGATCGAGAAGGGAGTCCTCCGGACCTACTTGCAGGACCGCTTGAACGCGAGGCTCATGAAGATGCCCCTCACCGGGAACGGCCGCCGGGAGTCGTACGGAAACCATCCGATGCCGCGGATGACCAACACGTTCATGCTGGCCGGAGACGACGACCCCGCGGAGATCGTCCGGAGCGTGAACAAGGGGCTCTACGCGGTTGCGTTCGGGGGCGGACAGGTGGACATCACGAACGGCAAGTTCGTCTTCTCCGCGTCGGAAGCGTACCTGATCGAGAACGGCCGCGTCACGGCCCCGGTCAAGGGGGCGACGCTCATCGGAAACGGGCCGGACGTCCTGACGCGCGTCTCCCGCGTGGGGAACGACCTCAAGCTCGACGCCGGGATCGGGACGTGCGGAAAGGACGGGCAGTCCGTGCCGGTCGGCGTGGGGCTCCCGACGGTCCGGATCGACGGGATGACCGTCGGGGGAACGAGGCCATGACGTTCGACATGAACCGCGCCCACGACCTCCTCGCGCGGGCGAAACGGCTCGGCGCCTCCGCGGCCGACCTTCTCTTCGCCGAGGGCGAAGCCTTCACGGCGAGCGTCCGGCTGGGGCAGGTCGAGAAGATCAAGGACGCGCGGGAGAAGGTCGTGGGCCTGCGCATTTTCGTCGGCCGCCGCCAAGCGATGAGCGCGACGTCCGACCTGACCGAGGCGTCCCTGGACGGGCTGGTTGGGGACACGCTCGCGAGGGCCCGCGTCACGGCGGACGATCCCGACGCCGGCCTGCCCGAACGGGAGGATTTTCGGCTGGACCTTCCCGACCTCGGCCTGTGGGAGCCGGAGCCCGTCGATCTGACGCTCGACCGGCGGATCGATCTGGCCCGCGAAACGGAAGCGGCCGCCCTCTCGGCGGACCCCAGGCTCTCGAACTCGGACGGCGCCGAGTTCGAGTCTTCCTCGTCGTCGATCCTCTTCGCGAACAGTCACGGCTTCCGCGGCGAGTACGCCGGAACGGCGTACGGGCTTTCGGCGGCCCCGATTGCGGTCGAGAACGGCGCGATGCAGCGCGACCACTGGTACTCCGTCAAGCGCCGCTTCGCCCTTCTGGACTCCCCGGACTCCATCGGAAAAGAAGCCGCCCGGCGGACCCTCCGGCGGCTGGGGGCGCGGAGGATCAAGACCCAGCGCGTGCCCGTCGTCTTCGATCCGGAGGTGTCGGCCGGTCTCATCGGCCAGTTGGCCGGCGCCGCCTCGGGGTACGCGATCTACAAGGGGGCCTCGTTCCTCGTGGACCGGCTGGGCGAAGAGATCGCCGCCCCCGGCGTCACGATCGTCGACGACGGGACGATCCCGGCCGGCCTCGGATCGAAGCCGTTCGATGGAGAGGGGCTTCCGGCCCGCCGGACCGTCGTCGTGGAGAACGGCGTCCTCAAGAGCTATCTCCTCGACACGTACTCGGCGCGAAAGCTCTCGCTCCGCTCCACCGGAAACGCGACGCGGGGCCCGGCCGACGCCCCGACCGTCTCGCCGACGAATTTCTTCCTCGAAGCCGGCGCGGTATCTCCGGAAGAGATCATCCGCGAGATTCAGGAAGGCCTCTACGTCACCGAGCTGATCGGCTTCGGCGTGAACCTCGTGAACGGCGACTACTCGCGGGGGGCCGCGGGCCTCTGGATCTCGGGCGGGGAACTCGCTTTTCCCGTCGAGGAGGTGACGATCGCCGGGAACCTGAAGGAGATGTTCAAGTCGATCGGACGGATCGGGAGCGATCTCGTCTTCCGCGGCCGCATCGCCGCCCCCACGATTCGCATCGACGGGATGACGGTCGCGGGACTATAGATGGGGGAATCGCGCGAACTCAAGACCGCGCTTGAAGCGGCCGAGGCGGCGGGTAAGATCATCCGCGGCTTCTACCGTCAGCGCTTCGACGTCTGGCAGAAGAGCAAGGATCAGCCGGTCACGGACGCGGACCTCGCCGCGGACAAGGCCCTGAAAACCATCCTTCTCGAGGCCTTCCCCAACGACGGATGGCTCTCGGAGGAAACGGCCGACTCCCCCGCACGGCTTTCGATCCGGCGTCTTTGGGTCGTCGATCCGATCGACGGGACGAAGGAGTTCATCCGGGGGATCCCCGAGTTCTCGATCTCCATCGCCCTCGTGGAGAACGGACGGCCGGTCGTCGGCGTCATCCAGAACCCGGTGACGGGGGAGACGTTCTCGGCCGCCCTCGGAAAAGGCGCATCGCTGAACGGGCAGACAATCCACGCGACGAAGACGCGGCGCTTCGCGGACGCGCTCATCATGACGAGCCACCGGGAGGTGAAGGCGAAGCGCATCTCGGCCGTGAAGGAAGAAGTCCGGGTCAAGGCCGTCGGCAGCACGGCCTACAAGATCGCCCTCGTCGCCGCCGGCCGGTGCGACCTCATGGTCTCGTTCAAGCCGAAGAGCGAGTGGGACATCGCCGCGGGCGTCCTCATCGTCGAGGAAGCCGGGGGGCGCGTCACCGACCACGAGGGAAATCCGTACCGATTCAACCGGCCCGACACCATCCGCCCCAACCTCCTGGCCACGAACGGCCTCCTGCACGCCGCCGCCCTGCGGTTCATCCGCGACGTCAATCGCCGCGTGGGGATGGATTAGGGCGATGGGTTGACGGGAAATTCCCCAAGGGACCGACTCGTCGTTGACTAGGAGGACAAGCCGGCAGGACCTTCCGCAGGGGGAGGATTGGAAGGAAGTGCTTCTCTGGGCTGGGCGGGATGCGCCCGGGACCTTGCAGGACGTAAACGTGCGGGGATCGTGAAGGGCCGGATTGGCCGGGATCGCGGGGCGGGGTCAAGGTCTTTGAGACCCGGACGGCTAAGCTTGGGGCGACGGGGGTGCGCTTGACGTCGGCGCGCTCCTTGTGCATAGTGGCACTATACAGAATCTGGGGGTCACCGTGAAGGCGACGATTCTCGATCTCAGGTACCGGATGAAGGATGTCCTGAAAGCGTTGGAAAGAAACGAAACGGTCGACATCCTGTACCACGGCAGACCGAAGGGCGTTATCACTGCACAGCCCGGAGCCCGGCGGGGCAAGGTTGCGGATCACCCCTTCTTCGGCATGCGAAAGCGCGGGCGATCGGTCGAGCGGGAAATGGACGGGCTCCGGGGCGGACGATACCGTGATCTTTGATACGGATATCTTCATCTGGATCCAGCGGGGCAATTCCAAAGCGGCGCGGCTGGTCGAGGGCGAGGCGGAACGATTGCTGTCGGTCCAAACATACATGGAACTGCTTCAAAGCGCCGCGGACAGGCGGCAACACGACTACACAAAGAGCTTTCTAAGAGATTTCGGTTTCCAGGTTCTACCGCTCAGCGAAAACATCGGGCACCGCGCGGCCGTGTACGTTGAGGAGTATGCCCTGTCCCACGGACTCCGGGCGGGAGACGCGCTCATTGCCGCGACAGCCGCGGAGAACAACGTCACACTGTGCACGAGCAATGTGAGGCATTTCAAGCCGATCCAGGATCTGAAAGTTCACATTTTCAAACCTTAGCCCGGACCCCTAGCCGGATGCTGAAAAAGTCCATCCATGGCTTTTT
>JACPZO010000176.1 GCA_016195465.1 Nitrospirota bacterium | reverse complement strand
GCTCTTCGACGCCGTCGCGCCGGCCCTCGACACCTCCCTCCAGGCGCGGATCTCGGGCTTCTCCAGGACCAAGTTCCTGAGCATCGCTCTCTCGGCCTTCATCCTGGTCCTGGCCGTCTATCTGCTTATGGCCTTCTACAGGTCCGTGATGTCGACCGTCGAGGGCCTCCGTCAGGCTTCCCAGCGGATGGCCCAGGGGGACCTGACCGCCCGGCTGAATGGCGGGAGCCGCGATGAAATGGCCTTGGTCGTGGGGAGCTTCAACGATGTGGGGGACGCCTTTTCGGGCGTCCTCCGCCAGCTCAGGCAGGCGACGGACCAGATCGCTTCCTCGGCCGCGGAGCTATCCGCCTCCGCCGAGGAGATGGAAAAGGGCTCCGGCGGCCAGACGACCCAGGCCACGCGCGCCGCGGCGGCCATGGAGGAGATGAGCGCCACGGTCGTCGAGGTCGCGAAGAACGCCTCCGAGGCGGCCCGGTTCTCGGGCGAAGCGACGGGGATGGCCGAGAAGGGCGGGAACGTCGTAAGCGAGACCGTCACGGGGATGCGGGCGATCGCCCAGACCGTCGAGAACGCCGCCTTCGTCGTGGAGGCGCTGGGAAAAAGCTCGAACCAGATCGGCGAGATCGTGGCCGTGATCGACGACATCGCCGATCAGACGAACCTTCTCGCGCTCAACGCGGCGATCGAGGCCGCCCGCGCCGGCGAGCAGGGGCGCGGGTTCGCCGTCGTGGCCGACGAGGTGAGGAAGCTTGCCGAGCGGACGACCAAGGCCACCGGCGAGATCGCCGGGATGATCCGGGCGATCCAGGGGGACACACAGAAGGCGGTCGCCTCGATGAAGGAGGGGACCCAGCAGGTGGAAGGCGGCGTCTCCCTGGCCAACGAAGCCGGCGCGGCCCTCGCCCAGATCGTGGCGGGCGTCCGGAATGTCTCGGAGATGGTCTCCCACATCGCCACGGCGTCCGAACAGCAGAGCAGCGCGACCCAGGAGATCTCCGCCAACGTCGAAACGATCGCCCGCCTCGCCCAGGAGAACGGCGCCTCCATCTCCCAGAGCGCCCGGGCCGCCGCCGACCTCCTCCGTCTCTCCACCGATCTCCAGCAGGTCGTCGGCCGGTTCAAGGTGTAGCGGGGCATTGAGCCTCCCCGCGCCTATCACGCGGGGACTTGTGGAAAAAACCCTCCCTACTCCAGACTCCGAACACCGAACCGATTTTCCATCAGCCCCCGAATGTGCGCCTCGACGGAGCGGGCGAGGGCGGAGAGGTTGTATCCTCCTTCCAGGACGGAGACGACGCGGCCATTTGCGTGCTTCTCCGCCACGTCGACGATCCGCCGCGCGATTTCGAGATAGTCCTCCTCCGTCAGTTCGAACCTTGCGAGCGGGTCGTCGATGTGGCCGTCGAATCCCGCCGAGACGAGAACGATCTCCGGCCGGAACGACTCCACGGCGGGAGCGAGGAGGGAGTCGAACGCCCGGAGGATGTCCTCGCCGCGGGCACCGGGCGGAAGAGGCGCGTTGATCGTGAATCCCATCCCCTCACCAGCGCCCCTCTCCTCCGCCCTTCCCGTCCCCGGGTAATGCGGAAACTGGTGCGTCGAGAAGAACAGGACCGAAGGATCGTCGTAGAAAGCGGCCTGCGTGCCGTTCCCGTGATGGACGTCGAAGTCCACGATCAGGACGCGGGCGAGGCCGTGCTTCCGCTTCGCGTACCGCGCGCCGATGGCGACGTTGTTGAAGAGGCAGAAACCCATCGCCCGGCCGGGGAGCGCGTGGTGGCCGGGGGGCCGGACGGCGCAGAAGGCGCGTTGCACTCGCCCCTCCATCACGGCATCGACGGCCGCGAGGACCGCGCCCGCCGCCAGTCGCGCGGCGTCGAACGATTTCGGCGAGACGACCGTGTCCGGGTCGAGGTGGGCGATCCCCTCCGCCGGGCAGGTTTCCCGGACGGAACGGACGTAGGATGGGTCGTGAACGGTCTCGATCCAGGAGAGGTCCGCCGGGTCAGGCTCGATCGGCCAGGTCTTGTCGATGAGCCCCGTCCCCCGGAGGCGGTTGACGATCGCCGTGAGACGCTCGGGGGACTCCGGGTGGAACGGGCCGGTGTCGTGCTCGAGGAAGAGCGGGTGATAAGCGAACCCGACGCGCGGCAACCCTTAGCTCTTCCGGTCCGTCTTGGCGAAGAAGGCCGAGAAGAGCTGTTTTACGTCCTTGCCGCCGCAGTGGGGGCAGGCGGCTTTCGCCGATTCATGCTCCTTGAGAGAAAGGATGACCGCGAACGTCTTCTTGCACTTCCCGCATTCGTACTCGTAGTTCGGCATGGCCAACCTCCATGTTTCCAGCTCTCCCGGGGGATTATGGACGCCTAGTTCGCCTGAAACAAGATGTGTAGGTTGGGTTAGGCGCGGTTTTTTGCGCCGTAACCCAACAAAACCATTTTGGCGAATATTCGGTTTGTTGGGTTACGCGATAAAACCGCTAACCCAACCTACATGACTCGTTCGCCTGAAACAAGATGGAAATAGAGCGGTCCGCGCCGCTGTTAGGGGGTTTTGAATCGGTTGCCGGTTCCCGATGTCACGGCCCGGCGGAGCCGAAGGTCATCCCGCCGGGAATCGTCCCCAGGTCCAATCCCGACGGATCGCTGACCTTCTCAAGCACGTTCGAGGCGTCCGGCGAGAAGACGCTCCGCCTGAAGCTCTACTACAACGGCCGGGAGTTCACGCACGACCTCCCCGTATCCGTCGAGCCCGGACCGAAGCGTCCCCCTGGCGGCCTCTCGTAAATCGCTCGCCAAAGAGCGATAGTCGGCTTCATCAGATTCGATCGATCAGCCATGCCGGGTAGGCGTAGCTCCAGACCATGTAGAGACCGGCGAGGACGAGAGCGATCCCGCCCCCTCTCTCGATCCACGGGACGAACCGCTCCATCCCCCGCATCTCCTCCAGCGCCCCCAGTCCCGTGGCCGCGGCCAGGACCGGAATCCCTCGCCCCAGGGAATAGGCGAGGAGAAGCCCCGCCGAATACCAAACCTTGCCCGTCGCGGCCGCGACCGTGAGGATCGTGACGAGGGCCGGCACGCAGAACGGGCAGACGGCGAGGGAAAACGGGACCCCCAGAAGGAACGCCCCTGCATAGGTGGCCGTCCTTCTCGCCTTGGGAGCGAGCACCGGGAGGCGGAAAGAAACAAGATTCAGCCACCGCAGTCCGAGCAAGACCAGCACCGGGCCGATCGCCATCCCCCACTTGGGACCGAACAGAGAGGCCACGGCAAAGTTGCCGGCCGCCGCAAACAGGACCCCCAGGAGAACGTCGGCCGCGGACGTCCCGGCGACGAAAGCCCCCGCAAGAAGGAAGGCGTGGCGGGCATCGCGCGCGCCCGAGGCGAAGTATCCCACGGCGACGGGGATAGCCGGGAAGGAGCCGGGGTTGAAGGAGAGAACAAGGCCCGCGAGAAAAGCGAGCGCGAAGCTCAGAACGGAGATACTGGCGATGACTTCCCGAAGCGTCGCGAGATCGGGCATGGCCTAGCCCGCCAGCGCCTTTCCCGCCGCCACGAGAGCGAACAGGAGACCCGTGAGGTACGGCGTCATCCGGGCCGAGCGGTCGAGAAACCGGAGCGTTCGCGGCGTCGCGGGCCGGAAGGAATAGATGAACGCCGGAACCGAGAAGAAAACGGCGAAGAAGAGCATCGCGGCCGCGCCGAGGATCGGACGGGCCGCCCCGGCCAAGGCAATCAGGAGAGCGCCCGCCAGGGGGATCGTGCACGCGGGAAGCGTCAGGCCGAGCTTCGTGCCCTCGGCCAGACGGCGTTCGGCCCCGGGAACGATGCCGTGGAACCGGATGTGCGGAACGGGGATGTAAACGAAGCGGCTGACGACGTAGACGGCGCCGAACGAACCGTACGCGATCGGAAGAAAGAGGCCCGGCAGCGCGATTCCCCCTGCCCGCGCGATAGCGCTCACGGCAAACCCCAGCGCGACCAGCAGACCGATCCGGGCCAGGACCATCCGTCCGAGCTGGCCAAACCGCTCCCGCCGGGAGATCCGCTGGACATATTGCGTAAAGAGGACGTTCGAGGCGATCGCGCACGGCTCGAAGAAGGCCAGAGCGCCGAGGACGATACCGAAAACGAGAATCGCCCAGGGTTCCATCATGGTTTTCCCTTCCGTTCGAGACGCGCTTCCAACTCGGCCCGAAGCGCCTTCTCGCGCGGCAGCGTGCGGAAGACAAGGTCCCCGTCAATGGCGATCGCCGGCGTCGCCATGACGCCAAGATCCAGGGCCCGGTCCATCTCGTCCAGGACGTTCACTTCCCTGAGATCGACCGCCCCGCGGCCGTGCTCCCGGATGAAGCGGAGCACTTCGTCCTTCGCCTTGACGCACTTCGCGCATCCCGGCGAGCTGAACACTTCAACGACGATCGCCATCTCTCATCCCTTCCCGGACCTCCGGGAGATCACGCGAGGGGCCTGGGTACTCCGCCGCGCCTCCTCCTCGGAGACCGACGCTATACAGCGGCAGACTTCATTCGCGCCGAGGCGTCCCACGGGGATCCCGGACGCCCATCGCTTCCGGTAGCGCTCCAGCCGTTTCTTCAGGTCCTTCAACATTTGGATCTGCTCTTCGAGGGACTTGGTCCTCTCGGCCGCCCACTTCATCACGGCGTCGCAGGGCGCCGTCCGGGTGCGCGCCAGATCGAAGACCCGCCCGATCTCGGCGAGCGTGAATCCCAGGCTCTTGGCTTTCAGGATGAAGAGGACCCGGTCCAGGTCGCTTCGCGTGTAGACCCGGTAATTGGCATGCGTCCGCCTCGAAGGACGAATCAGCCCCAGGCCCTCCCAGTGTCGGAGCGTCTTGGCCGAGACCCCGCCTTCCTTCGCCAATTGCCTGATCGTGAGCGCCTGTCGATCCATTTGTCGCCTCGAAACAAGGATAAACCTTCCCCCAGGGGAAAGGATCAAGTTCTTTTCCCGGCCCCCCAATAAGCTCCCGCCCGCCCGCCGGATGTGGTAACCTTCGCCCGCGCGATCCCGGCTGTCACCCTTCCGAGGAGGAAGAAACGATGAAGAACGCCCCGGCTCCGCTCAAGGTCATGTTCGTGGCGCTGTTTACGCTCCTTGCCGGTTTTGGAAGCGCCCTCGCCTCCACGGCCGATACGACGCCGCGGGAAGAGAACATCCAGACGATCCGGTCGTTCCTGGGCGAGGAGACCGTCCATGCGGGCCTTCTTAAGAATGGAATCTCCGCGGAGCAGGTCGAGGTGGTCAAGGAAAACCTGGACCTGTTGAGCGATTCGCAGATTCAGACGCTGTCGATGAACCTCGACCGGCCGGAAGCGCGGCCGGAGGAATCTCCCGCCCCCGGAGACGCGGCCGGAGGCGGGATCGAGTCGTCCGACTGGGGGAAGGACGCCGGCTACAAAGCCCTGTTCCTGATCCTCATCGCTCTCGTCATCATCGCCGCCATCATGTTTCCCACGTTCCCCCAGCTCCTGCCGCTCCTGGGCGCGTGAAGCGAGCTTCCGAACCATTACGGAACATCCTCCGCAGATGTGTAGGTTGGGTTAGGCGCGGTTTTTTGCGCCGTAACCCAACAAAACCATTCTGGCGAATATTCGGTTTGTTGGGTTACGCGATAAAGCCGCTAACCCAACCTACATGACCGCGGGTAAGCCCCAAACAAAATGTTTCGTTATTTACGATTTGCAATACTAGGTCAACCCCTCGCTTCCGGCGTATTGGCCAGACGGATTCCGGCCAGGGCCAGGACGACGCCGAGAACCTGAGCCGGCGTGACGGCCTGCCCCAGCACCGCCCAGCCCTCCGCGAACGTCATCACGGGCTGCACGAGAAGGAGCGTGGAGGCCGTCCATACGGGGAGACGCTCCATTCCCCTGGCGATCAGCCACCAGCCGAGGACCGACGAGAGAAACGCGTGCAGGACGAGCCATCCGAGCGCGGCGGGCGGCTCGTCCAAGGGGTTGTTCCGCTCCCAAGCCGCGGGGAGAAGGAGGAGGAGCGCCGCGATGAGGGCCGTCCAGAATAGGATGGATGGAAGGTCGATCTCCGCGGCCAGCAGGGACTTGAGCACGAGGAGGAACGCACTGTACGTCAGGGCCGTGACCATCCCCATGAAGAGGCCCAGCGGGTTCGGTTCTCTGACGGCTGGCCCCTCCGTTCTTGCCAAGTGCGGGTTTGGCCCTCTCCCTTGCATGGAGAGGGAGGAATCTTTTCGACAATCTTCTACGATTCTCGATATGAACGGGTCCCCGCAAGGACATTCTCGTGGGCGCCCCTTCCGGCAGCCGCCGGACTGTCGGAATTTCTTGCACCATTTCTGCGGCAACCCGCAAAAAGGGGACAAAGTGGTCGGAAAATATTACACGCCCAAGCGTCAGCGAACTCTGCCCGCCTCCCGACGGCCCCTCTCGGCGGCAGGTTTCAGAATCCGGGTGACTTCGTCGTAGATCTCGCGCCGATGCCCGACTGCCAGCACACGGAGGGCCTTTTTACGCATATCGACGGCGTAGATGATCCGGAACCGCCTCACGCGATACTTCCAAAAACCCTCCAGCTCTCCTCCGAGAGGAGTCCCGCCTCGGGGTTCCTGGGCAAGAAATCGCAGAGCAGACTTGACGAGCGCCTTGATGTCGGGAGGGAGATGGCGGATCAAATCCCGTATGTGCGGAGGAATCTCAGGCTGCAAGGAGGGCACTAACCTGGCAGCTTCTTACTGGGCCGGAGCGGTTCGCCGAATACTTCTTCGAACGAGGCGCCCCTTCCACCCTTGGAATAGAACGACAGGCTCTTCCGGACCTGGTCCACAAGATCGGGATCGCTCAGGACCTCGATGGTCTCCCGAAACCGCTCGTACTCGGCGTAACTCACCAGAACGGCGGCGGGTTTTCCCTTGCGAGTGACCAGGATCTCTTCTTCACGCTCCTCGACACCCGTTACAAGTTCAGGCAGCCGAGCCTTCGCTTCTGAAATAGGCACTGTCTTCAGCATGGCGCCCCTCCGGTTGACCAAAAAAGTAGTCAACCAAGAAAATACACCCTGAAGGAATCCATTGTCAATTCGAGGTTCGCGACGGCGGAGGCATAGCCACGCGGTTGGCAGGGTTGGGAACCGAAAGGCTAGTCCTGGGCCGACACCGCGGTGGAGACGGATTTGCCGCCGCGCCATGACCGCACGGCCGTGGCGCCGTGGGCCTGCTTGGCGGCGACGAAGCGGAGATAGTCGCCCTCGATGAGGGACGCCTTCATCTCCGGGTCGAGCTCTTTCTTCGATTCGACGAGCGACGTGATGAACCCGCCGCCGGCCAAGGGCTCCTCCCCCCACGGATGCCACCAGGGATGCCGCCAGGTTGAACGAAAGGTAATTCCATGCTATCGTTGACGTATGGAATTTGGCAGTGTCCTGAAGGACATAATGCGACGCGATCCGAGAATCGTCTTCGCGTACCTCTACGGCTCGGCCCTCGAGTCGCAAGAGCCCCGCGACATCGACATCGCCGTCTACCTCGCCCGGCCGGAGGACCCGTTCAGGGTCGCGGCCGACCTCAAAGTGGCGATTTCGCGCGGGACGGGTTTGCCCGCCGACCGGTTGGACATTCGCGTGATCGACAACGTGGACGACCTCCTTTACCTTCGGGACGTTCTCAACGGCCGGCTTCTCGTGGACAAGGACCCCGAACTGCGCGGAGCCTTCCTCGAATCCTTTGCCATGAAATACCGGGAATCGGAGGGAATCCTGGCGGAAGCCTACGGCCCATGAAGGTCCACGGAGAGAGGGTCCGCGCTTACCTCTACGACATCAAGAGAAACGCGCTAGACCTGGAGAGCATGATTGCGAAGAACGCGGACGAGGCCATCCTCAAGGATCCGGTTCTTCTCAAGGCCGTCAAGTACACGCTGATAGAGATCGCTGAAGCCATGGCCAACGCCCTCCAGCACCTGCTCGCTAGAGGCATGGGCAAGCCGGTCTCCGGATACATTGACACGCTGCTCAAGGCAAGGGAAAACAACGTCATCGGGGAGGAACTTTTTTCGTCGCTCAAACCCTTCTTTGAGTTCCGGAACGCTCTCATCCACCGCTACTGGACGATGGACGATGCTCTCATTCTCCGGAATTGCCGCGCCGGAGTGAAGGAATTCCACGCCTTCATCGACGCAATCGAAAGGTTCCTCTAGCGCTGACCGGGCCAAGCCCCGGCCCGGCGGATCACAACGCCCGCACGGCTTCCCGTCCCCGCCACGAGCGGACGGCGACGCCGCCGTGGGCCTGCTTGGCGGCGACGAAGCGGAGATAGTCGCCCTCGATGAGGGACGCCTTCATCTCCGGGTCGAGCTCCTTCTTCGATTCGACGAGCGACGTGATGAACCCGCCGCCGGCAAGGTCGTTCAGGAGGATCGCCCCGACGATCCTGTTCCCCTCGAAGATGAGCTTCCGGAAGACGCTCCCGTCCTTCCGGACGGCGACCTCGTGCTTCGCGGGATCGGCGATATTGAGGCCGATCGTCATGAGGTTGAGGCCGAGCAGATAGAAGGAGTTGATGCCGAGCGATCCCTTGTAGGTCCGCGGGAACCCCGCCATGTTGCTCCCGGCCGCGCGCCCCTCGTTGTAAGCGACGGGGAGAACGGCGATCACCCGCCTCTCGCCCGACTGGATCTCGTAAGCCTGGGCGCAGTCGCCCGCCGCGTAGACGCCGGGAACGTTCGTCTGCATCGTCCGGTCGGTCAGGATCCCCCGGTCGATCTCGATCCCGCTTCCCTTGAGAAACTCGACGTTGGGGCGGACGCCGACGGCGACGATGACGAGCTCGGCGGGGATCTTCTTCCCGTTCTTGAGATGGACCTCCTGGACCTCTCCCTTCTTGTTACCCACGATCCGCTCGATCGTCGTCTGCGTTTCGAGCACGACGCCCTGCTTCTTCAGGTGATCGCCGACGATCCCTCCCGCCTCCCGGTCGAGACCCAGGACGAGAACGCGGTCGGCCAGCTCCACGACGGTCATGTTGAACGCCTTGTGCGGGGCGAGTCCCTTGACCGCCGAGAGGCCGATCAGCCCCCCGCCCAGGACCACGACGTTCTTCACCTTCCGCTTCTCGATCCAGCCCATGATCTCGACGGCATCCTGGAGCGTCGTCAGATTCCTGATTCCCTTGAGACCGCTCCCTTCCATCGGCGGGTTGATCGGCGTCCCGCCCGTCGAGATCAAGAGTCTGTCGTACGAAACCGGCTCGCCCTCTTCGAGGACGACCTTCCGGCTTGCCGTGTCGATGCCCGCGACCGTGACACCGGAACGGAAATCGACGTTAAGGCGTTTGAAGTGGTCCTTGGGCCGGTACCAGAGCTGGTCCCACGCCTTGTCCCCGCCCATCCAGTAGGTAACGATCGGACGGCCGTACGTAAAGTCCCACGGCTCGCGGGAGAGCATCGTGATCCGGCCGAAGCGATCGTGCTCGCGGATCGCCTCCACCGCGCCGATCCCGGCGTAGGAAGAGCCGATGATGACGTAGTTCTTCATGAGATTACCTCAATGACTTGCCCCAGAGACACGACGAATTTATTTCCCGTATTGACCATTCCAACTCTTCCCTCCGCCCCTCTGTCCCTCTGCCCCTCTGTCCCTCTGTCCCTCTGTCCCTCTGTCCCTCTGCCCCTCTGTCCCTCTGCCCCTCTGTCCCTCTGTGCCTATTTGATTGCCATCCCCGCCATTTTGTCGCGGGCGATCCGCTCGGCCGCGTGTCGGCGCGCGCGGAGCGAAAGCGTCTCGGTCCCCGTCTGGACCAGCGCGCCCGCCGAACAGGCGGCGACGCAGGGCGCCACCTCCCGGTGCGTGCATCCGTCGCACTTCCGGGCGATCTTCTCTTTGTAGACCGGCGTGATGGCCGCGAACGGGCACGACATGACGCACATCCAGCACCCCACGCAACGGTCGTAATCGGTGACGACCCAGCCCGAGGCGTCCCGCGCCCGGCAGCCGGTCAGGCAGTAGACCATGCAGGGCGCTTCCTCGCAGTTCCGGCAGAGGAGGGGGACAAAAACCTCGCCGACCTGCCGGACCTCGATCCTGGACACGACGGGCGTCTTCCACTTCTTGTGTTGCGGCGCGATTTCTTTCCCGCACGCCTCGACGCAACCCATGCAGCCGGTGCACGAGGCCGCGTCCACGAGAATGTCCCGGCGGAACTCCGCGGTCATCTCCGAGACCATCTCCTGGCGGGCCGAGAGCGGAATAGTGCTGACGGCGTCAACCGCGGGAAGGGCCGGCGTCAGCGGAAAGACCGTGCCCGTCAGGACCTCGCGCCGGGCCGCCTGCTTCCCGGCCTCCACGGGCGGGATCCTCCGGGCTCGTTTGCGCCCCGAGACCGCTCTCTTGGCGCCCTTCATCTTCGCCGCCGCGGACCTCTTGGAGAACGTCTCTCCTTTCGCCGTCTTTCGCTTCGCCAAACCCATCAAGCCCCCCCTTCGCGCCCTTTCTCTTCCAGCGACAGCACGCCCCGAAGGATCATGGCCGTTCCCCGGTAGAACTCGGACCCCGACAACTCCTCGACATCCGCGCAGAATTTCCCCGCCCATCGGACGAGATGACCGAAGAGAAGACTCGATGCCAGCCCCTCAGCCCCTTCCCCCGATCCTTGCTTCCGGAGAAGGTGAGCCAAGCCGTCCAGCTCGACGCTGACGTGGTCGACCATCTCTTCCGTCGGAGGCTGGAACCCGCCCTGACGGTAGATTTCCCGCGCCCGTTCGGCGCGGGCCCCGTTCATCTGCTGTTCGTGGGAATAGATCGACTCGTACGCCGGAACGAACGGCATGTACGAATCGTAGAAGAGGCGCGTGTATTTCGTCTGCAGGTGGTCCAGGACGTCCCCGGGGTCCAATCCTTGAAACACGGCCAGAAGGGAAAGTCCTTCATCCACGGCGACGGCTTTCCCGAGGACCGAGACCGCCCCGGCCGCTTCGCGGCGGAACGCGCCGGACGAGACGTCCCGCGCCAGCGCCTCGTCCGCGTACCGGAACGCGCGGGCGAGCGCCTTGTACAGGCCCGCGCGGACCGCGGGAGAAGGACTTCCGGGAGCGAGAGAGGCCGGCGTCGCGGGGCCTTCCTCGAACGCGCGTGTGGTCATCGCCCGGACCCAGTACAGGCGGCCGTGCTCGCGGGCGTTCTTCTTCCAGAAGTCGGCGTCCTTCTTGTCGGAGTAGAGGAGGTCGATCTCGTTCGGGTTGGCGTGGGTCAATTTAGCCTCTTTCCTGTTGGAGCGATCCTCGTATACGCTCAACCGGCGTCGCGCCGCTCTAGCAGGTTGCGGAAAAACCCCTTTCGCCCCCTCTCCCTCTGGGAGAGGGTTGGGGTGAGGGTTAATACAATCAACAGCTTGCATAACCCCCTCACCCTCGCCCTCTCCCCCTGCCAGGAGGAGAGGGGACTTTTTCCGCAACCTGCTAGGAGGTTGATGAAAAAGTCTTTTCCCTTCTCCCTCCGGGAGAAGGTCAGGATGAGG
>JACPZO010000013.1 GCA_016195465.1 Nitrospirota bacterium | reverse complement strand
GCTGAAAAACCCCCTCTCCCTTCGGGAGAGGGCGGGGGTGAGGGCGACCTTACTCTCATAAACGTTTGTTTTTACTATCCCCCTCATCCTGACCTTCTCCCGGGGGGAGAAGGGAAAAGACTTTTTCAGCATCCTGTTAGAGGTCGGATAATCTCCGCCTCTCAAGGCGGGGTTCATCAACTTGCGGAGGATTTTCGATGAAGACAAAAGCGGAAGGTTGTCGGCTGGCGGCGAAAGGGTTCGGTCCGGATTCAATGCAAGAAAGAGGCAGTGTGGCGGGTCTGGTGTGCGCTCTCGCTCTTGCGCTCGCCGTCGCGGCGGGATGTTCGGGCGGGGGGGGAAGCTCACCCACTTCGTCCGGCGCGTCCAACGAATGCGGCGTGTCCTCGGGATCCGTGCGGATATCGAGCTTCAGCGTCACCGAGGAGCCTCTGATGGGGTCCATCACCTACCTCCTTATGCACGTTGCCTATGGGGGAGCGCAGGGGGGCGGTCTCAAGATAATCCGCTACAGCGTCAACGGGTCGTCCTGGGAGGACAGCGACAGGCCGAGCTTTTACGAGGAAAAAGCCGGCGGAAGCTTCATCCACGAGATCAACCAAAACGTAAAAGGGGCCGAAGTCCGCGCGTGCGTCGTGGATCGCGCGGGGAACGTGTCGAACACCGTCAGCGCGCGGAGCGTGCCGGGCTGACTCGTTCCGGTCGGAGCCCGGTCGATGGGACGAGAGGAGATCGTATGAAAAGAGGGCTGCGCTGGGCGGGCGGCAGATGGTGCCGGGAGGCGTTTCGGCTCCGGTTTTCGCGGGAGGACTCATGAGAACCATCAACAGGTCTCGCTTCAAGGTCGGGTTCGCGGCGGCGGTGTGCGTCTGGTCTGCCCTTGGGGGCTCATCCCGCGCGGATGACCAGGCGGTGTTCGAGGCCGCGAGGAGCTATACCGTCAAGGTCCGGACTCAAGTGTCCCTTCCGTTCTCCGAGGACAAGAAGGGGACGTACAGGGGCGCAGGCTTCGTCGTGGACGCGAAGAGAGGCTGGATCGCGACCAATGCCCACGTTTCATCCCGGTCTTCGGCGCCCGTCTTCGCGGCCTTCTTGAACGGGGAGTACATTCCCGTCCGACCGGTGTACGTCGACCCGGACGTCGATCTCGCGGTGCTGGAACTGCCGGAATCCGCCCGTCGGAGCATACGCGGCGAGGCGGCTCTCGACTGCGATTCCCAACCGCGTGTGGGCCATCCGGTCGGCGCGTTCGGCCACCCTTGGAGCCTCAGTTTTACGGGGACGCGGGGGATCGTTTCCGGATGGTCGGCCAAGTACAAGGGGATGGTCGAGATGGTCCAGACGGACGCGCCCATCGATCCGGGCAATTCCGGCGGGCCTCTCATCAGTCTTGAGCACGGCAGGACGGTCGGCATCAACACCTCCAAGAAACCCGACAGCCAAGGCTCCAACTTCGCCCTGCCGGTCTCGCACGTCTGCCGGGTTCTCGACCTGCTCCGCGCAGGCCGGGATCCCGCGGCCCCCAGCCTCGACGCGAGTTTCGTCGTCGATCCCGACGAGCCGCGGAAACTCGTCGTGGCCCGGCTTCACGCGGGGGCGCCCGAGTCGGAGCTGCGGGAGGGCGACGAGATCCTGGGGGTCGCGGGCGAAGCCGGAGAGATCCGGAACAGGGGGCATCTGATCAACGCGCTCCGCGGCCGGAGCGGCGTCGTTTCCCTCCGCGTCCGTCGCGAGGGTCGGGACATGGCGCTGCCCGTGACCCTGCGCGCGGCCGGGCGGATCGCGGAAAGGCGGGGGGTTTTCGCGAGCGGGGCGCTCTTTTCGCTCACGCCGGAAGATGGGTTCGCGGATGTCCTCAACGGCCGCTACAAGCTGATGGTTCACCACGTGGACGTCGGCTCCCGGGCACACGCCGCGTTCATCGAGAAGTGGGATTTCGTCGTCTCGGCGGATGGCGCCCCCGTCCGAACGCTGGAAGAGATCCACGAATGCCTGAAGAAGGCCGAGGCCGGGGGGAGGGAGGCAGTCCTGAAGTTCCTGCACGTCGAGAGCACGTACGGGAGTTTCTTCTCCTTTACCGAGTCGCGGCTTCCCGTTGCGGACGTCAAATGGATCGGCCCGCGCCGATGACGGGGGAACGGTGTTGATGCGGGAGCGGGACGTATCGCAATACGAAGAAGGGAGGCGCTTATGAGCGCTGCGGCCGGAAAGAAATCATTGGCTGTTACGCTGCTTGGGATTGCTGTCCTCGGGCTGGGCGTTATCGGGTTGTTCGATCCGCCGGCGCTTCAGTCCGTCGGCCGGATCGCGAAGGCCCTTTCGTTCGCTCCCTCCGAGCCGGAGCCTCTCGCATTCCGCTGTCCGCCGGCGTACGGAACTGGGGCCGCCGTTCTCTTCTTCACAATGGGGATCGGCCTTCTCGCCCGCCGGCGATGGGCGTGGCGAGCCGGGCGAATCGTTCTCCCCGCGTCCCTCGTCTCCTGGCCGCTCGGGATCGCCGTGCTTTTCGGCTGGCAGGCGGTCCTGGCGTTTCCCACGCTGCTCGGGCTCATTCCGGTCGGCGTTGCGGCCGCGTTTCTTTTCTCACGGCCTTGGGTCCGGGAGGAATTCGCCGTGGGGAAAGCGGGTTTCTCGCGCCTGAGCCGCGTCCTGCTCGCAGGGCTTGCGGGCGCTGTCCTGCTCCCTCTCGTCTTCGTGGTCGGCGTGCGGATCGCCGCCGGGGCCTTCCAACCTCATCCTTTCTTTGTTCCGCCCGTTCGGGAAGTCGTTCTTTCGGCCGAGGGTGAGATCGCGGGGTACCGCAGGGTAGACCTGCCGGGGTTCTCCTTCCGCTTGCCTTGGGATTTTTCGGTGGTGGATGGCGTCTATCGCGCCCCGGATGAGGGCTGGTCCGTCTATCTCTCCCACCCGGAAGGGCGCGACAAGGGATGGCTCATGGTGTCCCCGTGGGGCGATGTTGGGTCCCTCTTGAGGGACGGGTTCGGGCGGTTCGGCTACAAGAGCGGACACGACATCGAGCGGGCGATCCACGAAAACCGGTGGAGCCCTCTGTTTGCGGCCTTGAGGGGGGCATTGTACCCTTCGGAGGTTATTTTTCCCGTCGAATCCTTCGACGGGGAGAGAACCCGTGGATTCGTGACAACGGCCCACTATGCCGATCAGGGCCGGTTCAGTTACTGGGCGGCGATTTACCCGAAGGACGGGCGATCTTCCGTGAGGAACTTGACGATTTCCAGCAAAGAGCGCGTCTCCGGAAAAGAGGTCGTTTACCGGGTTCTCTCGTCCGTCGAGTTCCGCGGGCCGTCCAAGGGGGACGCGCCGCGCTTGCACGAAGAGGGGCGGGCGGCCCTGGAACGGGGCGACATCGCGGAGGCGCAGTTCAAGCTGATGGGCGCATATTTGGCGGACCCGCACACGCCGGAGCACGGATTTCTCCTCGCGAAGGCGGCCGCCCGAACGGGCGAGCGGGGCGCGCGTCTGGCCCGGAGGCTCGCCAATGAGACGCTCAAGGCTGTGCCGGATCACAAGGGGGCCCGGGAGCTGCTCAAGGGGCTCGGCCCCGAGGATGGGGAAAAACCCTGATACGCGCCTGCACGACACCCGTGGAGGCGATGGAGGAAACCGATGCTCTGTACGAACTGCGGGCAAGACGTCCCATATTATGGGAGAGTCTGCCCCTATTGCCGGGAAGACAAGTCCGAAGACAAAAGGAGAACAGCCGCCTGTTGGCTGGGCGGTCTGGCCGGCGGCGTCGCAGGGTGGCTGGTTGCGGGTAACTGGGTCGGCGTGGCTGTCGGCGTCGTAATCGGCGGTTTCTGCGCTGTTTGGTATGCGGCGGTTCGTTCGTAGAACAGTGAGAAAGGAGAGTCTGCGATGAGGATGGGTGCAAGGATCGTCGTGGTTTTGTGGTGTCTCCTGGCGGGAGTTCCCGGGGCGCGCGCGGCGGATGTCACGCTGACGAACGCCGATGTGGTCGAGATGGTCAAGGCCGGGCTCGGGGAGGCCGTCGTCGTGGGGAAGATCAAGACGGCCCCGCGCGTGAATTTCGACACCTCGACCGGCGGGCTGGTGAAGCTCAAGAAGGCGGGCGTCAAGGACCAGGTCGTGAACGCCATGATGGAGCGGCAGGCCGTGAAGGCCCCGATGGTCGCGTCCGCGCCCGCGGGGGCGGGGGGCGCCGCGCCGGCCGCCGTGAGCCAGAGCATTCATCTCAAGGACGGCGGAAAGCTGGTGGAGCTTCTTCCGATCGTCCCCAACCAGGCGACCTCGATGAAGAAGGCCTGGATTCCGTACTACTACGGCCCGCTCGACAACTGGATGTATCTTCGGGGGCCGAAGGCCGCGATCCGCGTGAAGTCGTCCAAGCCGGTCTTCCTGAGCGGCCGGAATCCCTCGGAGTTCCGGCTGGTGCGGCTCGATTACCATTCGGGGAAGGACATCCGGTACGCGGTCTTCAAGCGCGATTTCACGAAGAACGACGTTCAGGTTTCGTACAAGGAGGACGGCGCCGGGGGCTACGAGGTTGTGCCGGCCTCGGATCTTGCGCCGGGGGAATACGCGTTCATGGGCGGGCCGGTGGGGACCGTCGGCTTCTGGAGCCTGTGGCTCGCGGGCCGCGCGGGCGCGACGGGGTTCGTTCCGCAGTTCTACGACTTCGGGATCGAGGCCGGGGACTCCGCGCAGAAGCCGGAGGCCGGGACGTAGCCGCGCGTCCGCTTGCCTCGACAGCACAAGAACCGCATAATAGGCAACGGGAGGAGCCGGATGCCGGTCGATTTCGAGACCAAGCTTATCAACACCCTGAGAGACCTTCGCAAGGCGATCGAGCCCCGCGACGCGGCGCCCCCCCCGGTTGTCGTCGGCAGCAGCGTGCCCAGCATTCTTGAGATCGCGGCGGAGGAAGCGGACAAGAGCCTTCTCTTTCCAACCGAGGATGTCGACATTGCCGTGCGATCGGTTTCTCAAGCGGAAAAGATACGGGCGCTCCCCGAGTGGCGGCAATCCCCCGAAAACCCGGCGGTGCTGGAACCCGTCAATCCGGACACGCACCTCGAGCTGAACATAGTCGGAGTGGATCCGGATGTGCCGATCGGCGTCAGCAAGGTCATGGGCGAGAGCCATGTGGCATTCGGCAGCCTGGGGCTCATTCGCGCCGAAACCGTGCGGCTGAGCGGCGAAACCTACGAGATCGCCTCTCCGGAATCGCTGGCCGTTGAAAAGCTCGTTTCCCTCCGCGGGGGACTCAAGAGCGGCCGCGATATGACCGTGGCGGCACTGTGTCTTCGGGAAATCGCGGCGGATCCCGGCCTCCGCATGCCGGCTTTTCAGGAACAATTGGCCCGACTGGACCCGGAATGGCGGCAGGAGGCTTCGGCCAACCTTGCGCTCCTGATCCTGGAAGCGAGGCAAGGGCGTCTTATGTCCATAGGACCGCCTGTGGAGGCGATCGACCTGGCTGTCCGCTGTCTGAACAGAGAAAAGACGGGGGAAGGCCCGGAACGATGACGCGTCTCGAATTGTCGTCAGCGCGCTACATCTCCCTCATGGAAAGCAAGAGGCGTCTTTACCGGATGCGCAGTTCCGCCGGGAGCTCCGTGCGAAAAGCGATCCTGGCCCTGGCGACCGCGAGGAGCTGCCGGCTCTACCTTGGGGATGAAGCGTCCGTCGCGCGGAAGAGCGGAGCCAGGGAGATTGCCCGCTTCGGCCGGTTTGGGGCGGGAGATCTCGTCTACTATGTTGTCGGGAAGGGACAACTGCCGCCCGGAGGCGCCAATATGGACCCGGCGGATGCCTACCAGATTGCCGGCCATGGACTTGGATCCCTCCCGAAGGAAGATGCCGTGGTGGTGGTCGAAGAGGAATGAGCCGGAACATCTTCATCGCCGTCTCGACCGGCCAGAACGTGGCGAACTTGCCCCCGATCCTCGAACTGGCCGAGAAGGGGGACCGCGTGCTCTGGGTGGAGAGCCGCGTCGCGAGGGAGCAGGGCTGGACCGCCGGGGCGCGGCTGGTTCTGGAAGGGTACAAGATTGGGGAGCTCGCTCCTCCCTTGGAGGTAGACGAAATCAACAACCCCATCGAAGTGGCGAGCCGGCTGGGATGCCGAGAGGACGTTGTCGCCGAGATCAAGGGCGGCGCCTCGCTCTTCATCGTGGCGAACGGCGGCCACAAACTGACTCCGATCGGGCTTATCAAGGCGTTTGATAAGCACAAACCGACCATTCTCTACGGTGACGACAGACCCGCCGTTCTCCACGTTTTCCGGGACGGCCTGGGCGGCTCGCCTGAGACCATGCCCTATAGCCGCCACAGGCTGGATCTCTCCGATATCCTCCGCGCTTCGGGCTATGCCGTTCCGAGCGGAACAGAGCAGCCGATCAAGCTCTGGCCCGCGAATCGACATCTCTCCCCGCCCAACGAGTCGTACGGCGTGGACGCAGAGAGGACCGCATCCATCCATGACCAGCACCACCTCTGGGGTCTGGCCGAGGCGCGTCCAGGCGAGCCGGTCACGTTTGACCGGGCCGTTGCGCGTCTCCACGAGAGCGAGATGGTTGGATTCGTGAAAGCCGCGTCGCAGCTCGCATCCAGGCTGCGCAAGCTGAAAGTACGCGACGTCTCAAGTCTTGAAACCATTCCGGAACGTGCGCGCAATGAAGCGAGGGCGGCGTTCAACGCTGCGTCGCGGCTTGTTTCCAGCGCTCAGTTGGCCGAGGGACGGGGGGGTCTCGTTGCCCCGGACACCAAGATCGGGACTGTCTTTGAGGAGGCCGTGGCGCGGCGGCTTCTTGCGTGGCTTGCCGGCAAGGAAGGATTGGACCGCGGGGCGCAGTCGGTCTGGTGGAACGTCAATGTTGCGTCAACCGCAGAGCCGGGAACGATCGCGGCGCAGTTTGATCTTCTTATCGTCCTGAAGAACGGCCTTCTCCTCCACATCGAGTGCAAGAGCGTCGCGGCGGACCAGAAGGACCTGGATGCCCGTCTCCTCAACCTCCAGCGTGCCGGCTCGCGCCTAGCCAGGATGGCCGTCTGCGCGCCGATCTATACCCAGTTCTCCGGCGAGCCATGGTTCGAGCACTACCATGCATTTCGGGCGAAGGTAGAGGGGCTTCGGGACATTCCGTTCCTCCCGATGACGCTGCCTGGACAACCGGCTTCGTACCGGAGGAAGGACGGCGACGGTGTGCGTAAAATCCCTTGCGCCACGTTCGAGGAAGCGGTGGAGAGGTTCGTCAGGCCGTACATTCCCGATCCATAGGAAGCCGCCGGCTCCGTCGGCCGGCCCGGCCAGCGCCCCGACGGGGGGGCGCCGGGCCGGCGGGCCAGGCCTGGAGGAGAAGCGTGGGAGGCGCCTCCGAACCGCTTGCCGTAGATGGATTCGACGACCTCTCTCTGCCGGGGGGTGAAATCCACGTAGTGGAACCCGGCGACGGTCCGGTCGATTTTCTCCACCCACTCCAGTTCCTTTCCGGTGAGCCTGTCCGCGTTCTTTAGCATCTCATCCACCATTTCGAACGGATCTTTTGTCATGTTCCCTCCTGTATTGGGGTTGGCCGGAGTTGAAGAATCCTCTTGCTGTCGTTTCCGAAGTATCTGTTCCAGTTTGGACTTTTGTAACGTTCGGCTAGAACGCGAACCGCAGGTTCCCGGTCACGTACAGGCCGTCAAGGAATCCGCCTTCGACCGCCAGAGCAATTCTGTCCGACGCCTTCACCCGGATTCCCGCTGGGACGACGATCACTGGAATGTAGCTCTTTCCCGACGTCGATCCTCCGATGCTGGTGCTTTCCAGGTTTCCCGAGGCGCTGGCTTTGCCGTATCCGACGCCCGCGCCGATCCCGATGTACGGATTGACCCTCCACGAGGGCATGATGTTGAATATCGCCGCGTACGAGAGCGATGCGAACTCGAACTCCACTTTGCCGCTGCCGGAGTCCTTCTCCCTCCTCCACTTTCCTTCCCCGCTGGCGGAAGCGTAGTCAAGCGACACTCTGTGATTTACAACTTCGCCTCTGTCTCCAAAAAGTATCGCCGCTCCGTAGACAGGTCCGTCCACCTTCGGGTGCTCGTCCATGACGTAGTCCAGGAACTTGTCGATAGAGTAGATGCCGCCGCGAAGCTCGATCTCGGCCGCCGACGCCCGGGAGGCGCCCGTACCGGCAAGGATCGCGATTCCGATCAGCAGGCTCTTCATCATTGCGGTTGCAGTGTTTTTTCGTGTTCTCGCTCTCATTGTTTTTTCCTCCTGGTTTGCGTTGTCCGCGCCGGATTCCGACCGGCTGGGAAGGAAGATAACCGAGCCTGTCTTCTGCCGTCAGCAATTGAAACATTCCGGAAAGATTTTGCCGGCGGCGTTAGGAAGAAGGACTTCAGGGATCACGGTCCTCAGGGCTCAGGCGGCTCCAGGCCTCGGAGGCTTGGTCGCGATCTTCCCGATTGCCCCCGTTCCGTCCTTTCGAGGGGGCGGCGCAAGGGAGAAACGATCCCCGGAGCGCGGGAGGACGTGGCGGGAAGAAATGTTTCCCTGTTGTTTCTTGTTTTCCGCCCGGCGGCCTTCCGGGATATCCTTACATGGCCTTGCATGGACATCGACCGACATCCGTCCACTGTTCGGACGAGCGGGTGAAACGAGTCTCAAGATGCGGGAGGGAAGGATGAATCGGCCATTCGGGCTTGTGCGGAGGTTTACCCTGGTCATGGTTCTGCTGGCCGGGGGGTGCGAGACGACGACCTCTCCGGCGGGGACGGAGCCGGCCGCCGATCTGACGGGCGCGTGGCGGGGGTATGTCTGGCCGTACGCGGGGAGCCGGTACGATCTGACGGTCTGGCTCTACCAGCGGAGCGGCGGGGAGCTGACCGGAGACTTCGGGGCGGACACGGCCTTCTGCGTCGCATCCGGGGAGGTTTCCGGACACGTGTCCGGCACAGACGTCCGCCTGAAGCTTTCGGGGTCGAACGGGGCGATCGACGCGGCGGGGACTGTCTACGTGGAATCGAGCGGCCGCGCCCGTGAGATGGAAATGGAGTATACGGGCGCCGGCTGGTGCGGCGGGAGGAGCGGGAGTGTCCGGCTCACGATGGAGCGGGCGGGCTGGTAGGCCGCCCGCCGGGGGGGAGCGATATGTGCGGATTCTCCGGACGCGGAGGCTGGCTGGCGACGATCGGCGGAAGGGGGCCGGCGCCTGACCCGCCTCCCGGTCCGCCGGCTCACGGCGAGGATGCGCGGTCATGCGACGATGATGACATGTCGGACGACGACGGATTCCTCGACGACTGCGATTAGGGTTTTGCCCTAGCCCTCTCCTTCCGCGGGGAAGAGGAGGGCGGAAAGAGCGTCTTCAGGGTCCTTTGCCGTCTCTCCCGCAGAGTTCGTCGACCGTGGGGCCGGGTCGCGGCTCGATGGTCGAGCGCGGCCCGATGCCGGCCTTGCGGTTTAGCGTCTCGGCCAGTACGAGGCAGCGGAAGACGTCCAGGGGCGGGAGTTCCGGGATCGGAGGATGGAAATCCCGGTCTCCTTGGGCAGTTCGGTCGGCATCTCCCCCCCCTCCTTTCGACCCGCCCGTTCCGTCAGGGCGACGCCGCCTCCACCGCAATTAATACAAGGGCGGCGGTGGAATGCTGGGAAAGAAATGTTTCGGAAATACTGCAAGCATTGATGACGCGCGGCCTTGGGTGTATCGTCCGATCGGGACGAAGCGAAAGAGGGCGCCGAACGAACCCGAAGGGAGGGCAAAGACGCGATGTATATCGCCCAAGAGGACTTCCGGTATCTGGAGACGCTGATGAAAGGACTGGACGAGGAGACCCGAAGGGCGTTTCACGATCGTCTTTCCAGGGAGGCAGCCGGGAAGGCCGGGAAAATGGACATCGGCAAGATCAAGGTCGTGGGTGAGGACATCCGGGACAGGCAGGGCATCGATCCCGTGGAATGGATGACGAGAACCATGATCAAGAAGGCGTACAGGGAGGCCAAGGAGCGGGCGGCGCGCGGAATGTGACGCCCGTTTCCCCAAACCCCGGCTCGTGGTATATTTCCGCGGCGGACGGGGGCCGATGATCCGGCGGAGGATATCGAGATGACGGAGACAGCCTGGTTCTGGTGGGCGGCGGCGGCCGTGGGACTTGCGATCGCGGAGATTTTCACGGGGACTTTCTTCGTGATCTGCTTCGCGGCCGGGGCCATGGGGGCCGCCGTGGCTTCTTTGCTCGGGGCGGGTCTCCCGGTCCAGCTCGTCGTCTTCATGCTGGTTTCCCTGGCCTCGGTCTACGGAGTGTGGAGATGGCAGAAGGCGGGCGCGCCGGACAAGAGCGGGGCGACAACGGGGCCGGATACGCTCCTGGGCCGCAAGGCCCTGGTGATCGAGAGGCTCGACCCGGTCTCGGAGACGGGCGTGGTCCGGATCGCGGGCACCGACTGGCGGGGGGTGCTCAAAGGGTCCGCGGAAGCGATCGGACCGGGCGCCCACGTCCGGGTGGTCGGCATGGACGGAAACCGGCTCCTGGTGGAACCCCTCGAACCCTGAAGGAGAGACGAACATGAGCGTGCTGACGAACGGTTTCCTGATTCTGCTGGTCGTCCTGGTCGTCGTGACGATCGCGAAGGGGCTTCGGATCGTTCGGCCGAACGAGCGGGGCGTCGTGGAGCGGCTGGGGAAATACGCCCGGACGGTCGATCCGGGACTTCGGCTCATCATCCCGTATATCGACCACATGCGGAAGGTGAACATCGCCGAGGTGGCCGTGAACGTGCCGAAGCAGGGCGTCATCACCAAGGACAACGCCACCGTCGAGGTGGACGCAGTCGTCTTCTACATGGTGACCGAGCCGTACAAGTCGATCTACAACGTGGTGAATTTCCAGATGGCGCTCACGATCCTGGCGCAGACGAACCTCCGGAACGTGATCGGGGGAATGGTCCTGGACCAGACGCTCTCGAGCCGGGAGCAGATCAACGCGAACCTCCGGATCGTCCTGGACGACGCGACGAGCGAGTGGGGGGCGAAGGTCACCCGCGTCGAGGTCCAGACGATCGAGCCCCCGGGAGACGTCATGCAGGCGATGCACCGGCAGATGAAGGCGGAGCGGGAAAAGCGGGCGATGATCCTCGAGGCCGAGGGGAAGAAGCAGTCCGCCATTCTGGAAGCCGAGGGCCAGAGGCAGGCGGCGATCGTCAAGGCCGACGGGGAGGCGCAGGCGATCAAGCTCGTGGCCGACGCGGACCGGTACCAGAAGGAAACGGTGGCCCAGGGCGAGGCGGCGGCGGTCACCTCCGTGTTCGGCGCGATCAAGAACGCCGGGCCCGACGAGGCGCTCGTCCAGCTTCGCTACATCGAGGCGCTCAAGGCGGGGCTCGCGAACGAGAGCGCCGAGAAGATCTTCTTCCCGGCGGAGATGAGCGCGCTCGCCGGACTCCTGGCCGTCGGCAAGGGGATGATCGGGTCCGAAGGAACGAAGAAGTAGGCGCGGGTCGCGGCGGGAGGCGGGAATGGCAAGAGAGTCGCCTGGACAACGGAAGGAGATCCTGGTCGTCGTCGCGGGGATGACGCCCCAGGTCGTGACGGAATCGCTCTACGCGCTCCGGGACCTGAAGAAGATCCCCGTGAGCGAGGTCTGGGTCTTCACGACGGGACCCGGAAGGGAGATCATCGAGAAGTCGCTCTTCTATCCGGAATCGGGCAAGCTCCACGCCTATTGCCGGGAATACGGGGTGCCGGAGAGCGCGATCCAGTTCGACCGGGGGACCGTGATCACGGTGGACGGGCCGGACGGAAAAGCGCTGGCCGACATCCGGACGGCCAGGGACTACGACCGGATGGTGGACGTCGTCGCCCGGACGCTCCGTAAGCTCGCGGAGCGCGGGAGCACGCGCATTCATTGCTGTATCGCGGGGGGACGGAAGGGAATGGGCGTTGTGGTTGCCCAGGCCCTCTCGCTCTACGCCCGGCCGCAGGACATGCTGTACCATCTCCTCGTCTCGCCGCAGTTCGAGAACGAGAAGGATTTCTTCTTCCCCCCCCGCGTTCCGACGGTGCTCACGGTCTACAAGCCCGGCGGAAAGACGGAATACCTCGACACCAAGGAAGCCCGGATCGAGATGGCCTCGATTCCGTTCGTTCGACTGCGGGATCATCTGCCGGATCCGGTCCGGGCGAAGATCGCCTACAGGGCCGACCTCGCGGCCGTCCAGGAATCGGTCGCCGTCCAGCCGGAAGAGCTGGTCGTGGACCTGGCGCGCGGGACCGTCTCCTTCGGCGGCCGCGGGAAGAAACTGTCGCCCGGACTCATTACGTACTATGCATACTTCGCGTTCGCCCGCGTGAAGGGGTGGGGGGAGGACGGCGACGGGTTCGTCTCCGTGGGCAAGGCCGCGGAGATCGAGCACCAGGAGGAGTTCTCGGAGATGGCGCGTCTCGCGGACCTAAGGCGCGAGAATGCGGCGATCGACAAGGACAGGTGCCGGGTGGCGCGGAGCAAGATCAACGGAGAGATTGGGAAGGCGGAGACGCACGCCATCCAATCGGAGAAGAGAAGGGGGGAGACCCGCTACGGCCTCCGGATCGCCCCCGAGAGAATCCGGATTATCCTTCCGTCGGCTCAGAAGAAGAAGTTGTAGGGGATGCGTTCCGATCAAGAAGGGAGGGTCCGATGTCCGAAGTCGAGCTTCCGAATCCCGAAGAACTGGAAGAGGTGAAGGCCAAGACGTTCACGCGGCGGGTGGCGCTCGTCACGGCCGTCTTCGCCGTGATTCTCGCCATCGCCTCGCTGGGCGGGAACAACGCGATGAAGGAGATGCTCCTCGCCCAGCAGCAGTCCTCCGACCAGTGGGCCTTCTACCAGGCGAAGGTGATCCGGGAACACCTCTACAAGATCCAGAAGATGCAGGCGGAGGCGGCGCTGGCCGAGCGGGGCGGCGCGATGAAGCCGGACGTCCGGGCGAAGATCGAATCGCTCATGAAGAAGGCGGCCGAGGAGGAGACGCGGTACAAGACGGAGAAGAAGGAGATCGAGGCGGAGGCGAAGAAACTCGAGCGCGAGCGCGACGTGAACCAGCGGAAGGACCCCTACTTCGACTACGCCGAGGTCCTGCTCCAGATCGCCATCGTCATGGCGTCGGTCTCGATCCTGTCCGGCTCCCGGCCGGTCTTCTACTTCGCCGTGGGCGCGGCGTCGCTCGGCGCCTTCCTCGCGTTCAACGGGTTCTTCCTGCTCGTCAGGCTTCCTTTCATGCACTGATCGCCCGCTGAGCTTTGGTTTTCAGATTTCCGGTCTTTCATTTTCAATTTTTCATTTTTCAATTTCCAATTTTCAATTATCAATTTTCAATCCTGCCCTACCCTCCCGCTCCCCGGATCGCGGCGGCCATGCGGACGACGCGGACCATGGAGCCGACGTCGTGGACGCGGACGATGTGCGCGCCGTTCATGACGGCGATCGCGACGGCCGCCGCGGTTCCTTCAAGCCGGTCCATCACGGGAAGCCCCAGGACGTGGCCGATGAAAGATTTGCGCGAGGGGCCCACGAGGATCGGCCGGCCGAGGGCGGCGAGCTCGTTCAGGCGGGCGAGGAGCGCGAGGTTGTGCTCGGGCGTCTTGGCGAAGCCGATTCCGGGGTCGACGATCGTGAGCGCCGGGTCGATCCCCGCGCGCTCCGCCCGCGCGAGCCGGTCCGAAAGTTCCGCCCGCACGTCGGCCACGACGTCGCCGTAGGCGAGGTTCTCCGGGTCGGCCTGCATCGTTCGGGGCGTTCCGCGCATGTGCATGAGGACGACGGGGACGCCCGCGCGCGCCGCGACGTCCCCCATCGCGGGATCGCCCGTCAAGGCCGTCACGTCGTTTACGATCGCCGCGCCGGCGGCGATGGCCGCCCGTGCGACGGCGGCCTTCGCCGTGTCGATGGAAACGGGAATCGGAAGACGAGGGGCAAGCGCCTCGACGACGGGGACGACCCGCCGGATCTCTTCCTCGGCGGAGACTTCGGGGGCGCCGGGGCGGGTCGATTCTCCGCCTACGTCGATGATGTCGGCTCCCTCCTCGACCATCCGTTCGGCCGCCCGGACGGCGTCGCCGTCAGCCGCGAATCTCCCCCCGTCGGAGAATGAGTCCGGCGTGACGTTGAGGATCCCCATGACCAGGGGACGGGCGGAGAGGTCGAGGCGGAAACGGCCCCAGGCGAGGACGAACCGGTTCAAGCGGGGGTGGGGGCTGGCTCTTCCGGGGCAACGCCGCTCCCCGGCTGGGTGGTCACGCGCGTGATGACCTCGTCGATCTGGGCGGAATCGAGCGTTTCCCGCTCCAGGAGATCTTCGGCCAGGGCTTTGAGGACGTGGAAGTGCTCCTTGAGGAGCGACTTGGCCCGCTCGTAGTTCTCCGTCACCATCCGGCGCACCTCGCGGTCGATCTCGATCGCCGTGTTCTCGCTATAGTCGCGGTGCTGGGCGATCTCGCGGCCGAGGAATATCTGCTCTTCCTTCTTCCCGAACGTCAACGGCCCCAGGGCGTCGCTCATTCCCCACTCGCAGACCATCTTCCGGGCGAGCTCCGTGGCGCGCTCGATGTCGTTTCCCGCCCCCGTCGTCATGTGGCCGAGGGCGGTCTCCTCCGCGGCCCGCCCGCCCATGAGGATCGCGATCTCGTTCAGGAGGTACACGCGGGGGTAAGTGTACCGCTCGTCGATGGGCAGCTGCTGGGTGAGGCCGAGCGCCCGGCCCCGCGGGATGATCGTCACCTTGTGGATCGGGTCGGTCCCGGGGATCAGCTTGGCGACCAGGGCGTGCCCCGCCTCGTGGTACGCCGTGTTCCGTTTCTCCTCATCGGAGATGATGACGCTCTTCCGCTCGACGCCCATCATCACCTTGTCCTTGGCCGAGTCCAGGTCCTTTCTGTCGACCTTGAGCTTGTCCTGCCGTGCGGCGATGAGCGCGGCCTCGTTGACGAGGTTCGCGAGGTCGGCGCCCGAGAAGCCGGGCGTGCCGCGGGCCACGATTTCGAGATCGACGTCCTCGGCGAGAGGGATCTTCTGCGTGTGGACCTTGAGGATGCCGAGCCGCCCCCGGATGTCGGGCCGGCTCACGACGACCTGGCGGTCGAAACGGCCGGGCCGGAGCAGGGCCGGGTCGAGGACGTCCGGGCGGTTCGTGGCGGCGATCAGGATGACGCCCTCGTTCGCCTCGAAGCCGTCCATCTCGACGAGGAGCTGGTTGAGCGTCTGCTCGCGCTCGTCGTGTCCGCCGCCGAGGCCCGCGCCGCGGTGCCGCCCGACGGCGTCGATCTCGTCGATGAAGATGAGGCAGGGGGCGTGCTTCTTCCCCTGCTCGAACAGGTCGCGGACGCGCGACGCGCCGACGCCCACGAACATCTCCACGAAGTCCGATCCGGAGATCGAGAAGAACGGGACGTCCGCCTCGCCGGCGATCGCGCGGGCGAGGAGCGTCTTGCCCGTGCCGGGCGGCCCCATGAGGAGGACGCCCTTGGGGATCTTCCCGCCCAGCCGGGTGAACTTCTGGGGGTCCTTCAGGAAGTCGATGATCTCGTGGAGCTCCTCTTTCGCTTCTTCGATGCCCGCCACGTCGGCGAACGTCACCTTGTTCGACTTCTCGGAGATGAGCTTGGCCTTGCTCTTGCCGAACGAGAGGGCCTTGTTGCCCCCCGTCTGCATCTGGCGCATGAAGAAGATCCAGAGCGCCACGATCACGATCATCGGCCCCCACGTGATGAGGAACTGGATGTAGACCGGCTGGCCCTCGGGGGGCTTCGCCGTGATCTTGACGCCCTTGGCGCGCAGGTCCTTGACCAGGTCGGGGTAGTTGGCGGCGTAGCTCCGGAACTTCTTTCCGCCCTTGAGCTTGCCGGCGATCACGTTTTCCTGGATCGTGACCTCTTCCACCTGGCCCTGATCGACCTTCGCCAGGAGGTCGGAGAACGGCACTTCCTCGTCCGGGCTCTTCTGCGTGTTGACGAGCTGGAAGAGGAGGATCATGACGAGGCCGATGATGAGCCACAGGGATAGGTTCTTGTAGAAGTTGTTCACGTTGTTTGCTTCCTCTTGTGTTTCATGGAGACAGGTTTTCACGGCCGTTGAGCCGGCTTTTTGTTCTATTAACGGTCTCAAAATAGCATGGACACGTTCTTACAAAATCTCCCCTCCCCCTCTTTTCCAAAGAGGGGTAATTCCTCCCTTTGGAAAAGGGAGGTTAGGAGGGATTCTGCAAATGAACGTTGTCCCTATTCTTGGACTGTTAGTAAGTTAACATACCCTCCGGCTTGCTGACAAGCACGCCGTCAGCCCGTGCTCGTGACGGTCAAGGCCAGCGGGAGGCGGGTTTCAGGGACGGCCGCCGCGCGCCGGTCGAGGCGCAGGCCGACGACCCAGACGATTCCCCGGGCGTCGGCGACGATGGGAACCCGGTCACGCTCGTCCCTCGGGACTTTGGCGTCCACGAGAAGGTCCTGGAGCTTCTTTGTGCCCTTCATTCCGACGGGGGAGATCCGGTCCCCGGGTCTCCGCGTCCGGACGACGAGAGGACCCTCGATCCTGTCCGCGTCGAGAACGGCGAGGCGCGCTCTTTCCCCCCTCTCCGGCTCCCCCTTCTCCGTTTCAGGCACGGGCGAGGGATGGTCCGCCAGGATTTCGGAGGATTGCGGGGCGATCTCCGCCTTGATGCGGATTCCAAGGGCGGGGACGGCCGTTTCCCCGGGAACGGCCAGCGCCGTCTCCGGCAACGGCCGGACGGGCTGCTCGCGGCGGATAAGGAGGCCGCCGTATCCGCGGACCCCCCAGTTCCCATCGGCCAGAGGCGCCCGATCCCCGGGCTTTCCACGGACAAGCAACGATGTCAGACGGCCGACTTCGCCCGCGCCGGGCGAGACGAACCTTCGGGTCTCTCCCGCGATCTGCCGCGAGACGAGCCTTCTCAGAATCGCTTCCGGCGGGCGTTCCCTGAGGAGGCGGACGGCTGTCTCGGCGCCGGCGGGATCGAAAAGAGACAAGACCTCGCCGAAGGCCGTCTCTTCCTCGCGGGCCGCGTCCGCCAGGCGCGCCAGGGCCGGGACGATCCGGGGATTGTAGGAGCGAAGAAGCGGCAGAAGCTCATGGCGAATCCGGTTCCGGGCTTGGCGGAGATCGGCGTTCGACGAGTCGACCCGAAAGGAGATCCCCCTGGCGTCGAGGTACGCCGCGAGGGAAGCGCGGCGTACGGAGAGAAGAGGGCGGACGATCGTTCCCCGCGCGGGCGGGATGCCGGCAAGTCCGGCCGGGCCGGTCCCGCGAATGAGGCGCATCAGGACCGTCTCGGCCTGGTCGTCCATCGTGTGGGCCGTCGCCACGCAGGACGCGCCGCACCTGGCGCGGGCCGCTTCGAGGGCCTCGTACCGCGCGGCCCGGGCGGCGACGGCGAGGGACGTCCGGTCTTTCCGCGCCCGCGTCCGGACGTCGACGGGGAGCGTCTCGTGCCGAAGGCCGAGATCGGACGCCGTCTTCTCGACGAAGGCGGCGTCTTCGTCCGCTTCCTTCCCGCGGAGGCCGTGGTGGACGTGCGCGACGTGGAGGGCGAGATTCAGCGCCGGGGAGAGCCGGTGCAGGACGTGAAGGAGGGCGGTCGAGTCGGGCCCGCCGGAAACGGCCACGACGATACGCTCGCCCGGAGAAAGACAGCGGACCCTTCGGGCGAACGAGGTTACGGCTCCCGCGATCTGTTTTTCGAGTTTCTCGGCATGAGGCGCGATCGTTGTTTGTCTCATTTGAGAGGTCAGTGTCCTCCGTTCGTGTTGACCGTGTCAAGGCGGGACTCTAACCCGGATTATTCAAGTTCGAAGTCGGCTCCCTCGGACATGCCGCCGCGGGGGCCGCTCCCTCGCGGCCCCGCCCGGCCGCTGTCTTTCCAGCCGCGAGTTATTGACTAATGCGGGCCAGAATAATGACTTGCATTTGTCCCGCCGTGTTTGTATTCTCCATGCGGAATTTGACTCGATTTACCGCGCAATGAGAGGAGGATCAAATGGCAGGAGGAAAGCAGGCGGGGGGCGGGTTCGACATGAGAGGAATGATCGCTGCTCTTGTGAAGAAGGGGATCGGCGATCTCGAGAAGAAGATCGAGCCCGTCGTCGAGAGGGTCGTCGAGCGCATCCTTCGGGCGGCGCTGGGGGCCGGGAAAGAGGCGCCGGCGGCCTCAGCGGCCGGACAAGGTAGGAAGAGGCGTCGGAAGCGCCGCAGTTTCTCGGCCGAGACGAGGGCCAAGATGGCCGCCTCCCAGAAGGCCCGCTGGGACAAAGCCAGGGCCGCGGCCGCGAGGAAGGGAGCAAAAAGCGCAAAGTAGCGCAGGGCAGGGCCGGTGTGCCGCCCTATCAGGATGCTGAAAAAGTCCATCCAGGGCTTTTTCAGCCACGACTTGCGCGAAGTGAATTCGCGCAAGTCTCACAAATCGCTAAAGAAAAAACCTTCGCGATTTGGCGGTGCATCCCTGCACCGGCCGCAGGCTGCTGTTTTTCAGCAGCCTGCTATGTTGGCCTCTCGTAGGGCGGGTCACCGAACCCGCCCGAACGAGTGGCTTTCTTCAATGTTTCTGGCCGTTTGACAATATCCACCCATCCGGCTAAGATAGCCGCGAATTCGGGCGGGTTTCTTGTTCCAGTTCCCTCCCAGCGTCAGGGGCCGGGTTTTCCATTCCCTGGCGGTCTTTTCCTCTTGGCGTCCCGATAGAATCGATCCGCCCTTCGGACCGGGGGCGGACTTCCGGAGTGTCGGGCAGGCACGGTGTGCTGCCCTGGGGGCCTCTCGTCGTGGAATCGAGTTTCGAGCGCATCCGCCGCCTTCCCCCCTACGTGTTCGCCATCGTCAACGCCATGAAGGCGGAGGCGCGGAGACGGGGCGAGGACATCATCGATCTGGGGATGGGGAACCCGGACGGTCCCACGCCGCCGCACATCGTCGACAAGCTCGTGGAGGCGGCGCGGAACCCCCGAAACCACCGCTACTCCGCGTCCCGCGGGATCACGAAGCTCCGGCACGCCATCGCCTCCTGGTACAAGAGGCGGTTTGACGTCGAGATCGACCCCGAGCGGGAAGCGATCGTGTCGATCGGATCGAAGGAAGGGCTCTCGCACCTCATGCTCGCGACGACGGGGCCCGGCGACGTGGTCCTGGTCCCCACGCCGACGTACCCGATCCACTCGTACAGCGTCGTGATCGCCGGGGGCGAGGTCCGGTCGGTCCCGCTCCGGGACGACGGCGACTTCTTCGAGGACCTCCAGGAGGCGTACAAGCTCTCCTCTCCGCGTCCGAAGTTCCTCATCATCAACTATCCGCACAACCCGACGACCCGGGTGACCGACCTCGACTTCTTCCGGCGCGTGGTGGAGTTCGCCCGCGAGCACAAGGTCTACGTGGTTCACGACTTCGCTTACGCCGATCTCACGTTCGACGGGTACAAGGCGCCTTCGTTCCTCCAGGTCCCCGGCGCGAAGGACGTGGGCGTGGAGCTCTTCTCTCTGACGAAGAGCTACAACATGGCCGGCTGGCGCGTCGGCTTCTGCTGCGGGAACCCGGAGCTGGTGGCCGCGCTGACGCAGATCAAGAGTTACCTCGACTACGGGATCTTCCAGCCGATCCAGATCGCCTCGATCATCGCGCTGAACGGCCCCCAGGACTGCGTGGCGGACATCGTCGGGATCACGCAGAAGCGGCGGGACACGCTGATCCGGGGTCTCGACCGGATCGGGTGGCAGGTGGAGAAGCCCAAGGCGACGATGTTCGTCTGGGCCAAGATCCCGGACGGTCTCGAGAAGGCGCTCAAGGCCCGCTTCCGGGCGAAGAAACGGAAGGGGGAGACGTTCAGCAAGTCGCTGGAGTTCGCCAAGCTTCTCCTCGAAGAGGGCGGGGTGGCCGTCTCTCCGGGGATTGGATTTGGAGAATACGGCGACGGCTACGTCCGGTTCGCGCTGGTGGAGAACGAGCACCGGATTCGCCAGGCGGTCCAGGGAATCCGCAAGGTGCTGTCGTGACGGTGCGCCGTCCGATCCGCGTCGGCCTCATCGGCTTCGGGACGGTGGGGACCGGCGTCGTGAAGATCCTTACGGAGAACGCCGATCTCCTCATGCGGCGCCTGGGCGGGGAGATCGTCCTGGCGGGAATCGCCGACAAGGACCTCTCGCGGGACCGCGGGGTCAAGGTCGACCGTTCGCTCCTGACGGACGATGCCCGGGCCCTCATCGGCCGGCCGGACATCGACGCGATCGTCGAGCTGGTCGGAGGGCACGAGCCGGCGAAGACGTTCCTTCTCGAGGCGATCGGCAAGGGAAAGCACGTGGCCACGGCGAACAAGGCCCTGCTGGCCGCGTCGGGGCGCGAGATTTTCGCGGCCGCGTCGAAGGCCGGCGTCGAGGTGGGGTTCGAGGCCTCGGTGGCCGGCGGGATCCCGATCGTCCAGGTCGTCAAGGAGTCGCTCGTCGCCAACCGGATCGGCGCGATCTACGGGATCATCAACGGGACGTCGAACTACATCCTCTCGCGGATGTCGCACGAGGGATCGACGTTCGAAGCGGCGCTCGCCGAGGCCCAGCGGCTGGGGTACGCCGAAGCGGACCCGGCGCTCGACGTGGGCGGGGGAGATTCGGCCCACAAGCTGGCGATCCTCTCCGCGATCGCCTTTGGGACCCCGGTGGACCTGTCCGCCGTGCCGACGGAAGGGATCACGCACGTGACGCCGCTCGACATCGAGTTCGCACGCGAGTTCGGGTACGCGATCAAGCTCCTCGCGATCGCCAAGCAGGAGGGAGAGACGTTCGAGGCCCGCGTCCATCCGACGATGGTCCCGGAGACGACGCTCCTGGCGCAAGTGGGAGACGTCTTCAACGCCGTCTACGTCGTGGGCGACCGGGTCGGCCCGACCCTCTACTACGGCCGCGGCGCGGGATCGGAGCCGACGGGAAGCGCCGTCGTGGCCGATCTCGCGGCGATCGCGCGGAACATCTGGACGGGGAGCGCGGGCCGGGTCCCGGTCATGGGGTTTACGGACGAGGGGCGCCGGCCGCTCCGGATGAAGGGGATGGACGAGATCGTCTCCCACTTCTATCTCCGATTCACGGTCCGCGACGAGCCGGGCGTGCTCGCGGCCATCGCGGGGCGGCTGGGCGCGAACCGGATCAGCATCGAGTCGGTGATCCAGAAGGGGCGGGCGGCCGGAGGCTCGGTCCCCGTCGTGATCATGACGCACGCGGCCGTGGGGCGGGACGTCCGGACGGCGCTGGCCGAGATCGACCGGCTCCCCGTCGTGTCGGCTCCCACGGTGCTCATCCGGGTGGAAGGGGGAAGCTAGCGTGACGAGAGTGGAGCGGGCCGCGCCGGCCGCCGCCTGGCGCGGCATCATCGAAGCCTACCGCGAATTCTTCCCCGTGACGGACAAGACGCCCGTCGTGACTCTGCGCGAGGGAAACACGCCGCTCCTCAGGACGGACCGGCTGGCCGCGGCGATCGGGTTTCCCGGCGTCCTCCACCTCAAGTACGACGGCGCCAACCCGACGGGCTCCTTCAAAGACCGCGGAATGACGCTCGCCATCTCGAAAGCCGCGGAGGAAGGTTCCGGCGCCGTGATCTGCGCCTCCACGGGGAACACGTCGGCCTCGGCCGCGGCCTACGCCGCCCGCGCGGGCCTCAAGGCGTTCGTCGTCATCCCGGAGGGGAAGATCGCTCTCGGCAAGCTCGCCCAGGGGATGGTGCATGGGGCGGCGGTGATCCAGCTCAAGGGGAACTTCGACGAGGCCCTCGCCGTCGTCCGCGAGATCGCCGCGAAATATCCGATGACGCTCGTCAACTCGGTCAACCCCTTCCGGATCGAAGGGCAGAAGTCGGTCGCGTTCGAGGTGTGCGACCAGCTCGGCCGGGCGCCGGACTTCCACGCCCTCCCGGTCGGCAACGCGGGGAACATCACGGCCGCGTGGCGCGGGTACAAGGATTACAAGGGCGCCGGGATCGTCGATTCTCTTCCCCGGATGCTCGGGTTCCAGGCGGCCGGGGCCGCGCCGATCGTCCTGGGTCATCCCGTCAAGGACCCCGAGACGGTGGCGACGGCGATCCGGATCGGGAACCCGGCCTCGTGGGCCGGGGCGACGGCCGCCCGCGACGAGTCGGGAGGGCGGATCGACTCCGTTACGGACGAGGAGATTCTCGAAGCCTACCGGATGGTCGCCTCGCTGGAGGGGATCTTCTGCGAGCCGGCGTCGGCGGCGTCGGTCGCGGGAGTCCGGAAGCTGGCGGGCGAGGGCCTCTTCGGGCCGGGGGACGTTGTCGTCTGCACGCTCACGGGCCACGGTCTCAAGGACCCCGACCGGGCGGTCGCCGTCTCGCCGCCGCCGGTCGTGGCCCGCGCGGACGTGAAGGACGTCGTGCGGTTGATGGGGTTCTGAGTCGGAATCGGTGAATGGGTGAAACGGTGAAACGGTGAATAGGTGAATCGGTGAATCGGTGAATCGGTGAATCGGTGAATGGGTGAATAGGTGAATGGGTGAATGGGTGAATGGGTGAATCGGTGAATGGGTGAATAGGTGAATAGGTGAATCGGTGAATAGGTGAATCGGTGAATAGGTGAATGGGTGAATGGGTGAATAGGTGAATAGGTGAATGGGTGAATAGGTGAATAGGCAGGTCGGGAAATGGCATTGATCGTCCAGAAATACGGCGGGACGTCCGTTGGGAGCGTCGAGCGGATCAAGAACGTCGCCCGGCGCGTGATGAGGGCGCGGGAGCGGGGGGACCGGGTCGTGGTCGTCGTTTCGGCCATGAGCGGCGAGACGGACAAGCTCGTCCGGATGGCGAGCGAGATCGCCGGGCGGCCGGATGAGCGCGAGCTCGACATGCTCCTCTCCACGGGCGAGCGGGTGACGATCGCCCTGCTGGCGATGCGCCTGATTGAAGAGGGATGCCCCGCGGAGTCGCTCACGGGCCGGCAGGTCGGGATCGTGACCGACTCCGCCCACACGAAGGCGCGCATTGAGCGGATCGAGGCGGACCGCGTGAGGCAAGCCCTCGCCGAGGGGAAGGTCCCCATCGTGGCGGGGTTCCAGGGGATCGACGAGAAGTCGGACGTGACGACGCTCGGGCGTGGCGGGTCGGACACGACGGCCGTGGCGCTGGCCGCCGCCCTCGGGGCCGATCTGTGCGACATCTACACGGACGTCGACGGCGTCTACACGACCGACCCGAACGTCGCGCCGAACGCTCGGCGGCTTTCGAGAATCTCCTACGACGAGATGCTCGAGATGGCGAGTCTCGGCGCGAAGGTCCTCCAGACGCGGTCGGTCGAGTTCGCCAAGAGGTACAATGTCCCCGTCCGGGTTCTGTCGAGCTTCGACGAGGGAGAAGGAGGGGGGACGCTGGTGACGCGGGAAGACGAGGCGATGGAGCGGGTGGTCGTTTCGGGCGTGACGTACAACAAGAGCGAGGCGAAGATCACGATCGTCGGCGTTCCTGACAGGCCGGGGGTCGCGGCGCGGATCTTCGGGCCGATCGCCGACGCCAATATCAACGTGGACATGATCATTCAGAACATCGGGAGCCACGGGCTGACGGACCTCTCGTTCACGATCCCGCGCGCGGACCTTGCCCGGACGCTGGAGATCGCCCGGGGGATCATCGCGGACATCGGGGCGAAGGACTTGAACGTCCAGGAGAGCATCGCGAAGGTCTCGATCGTGGGGGTCGGGATGCGCTCACACTCGGGCGTCGCCGCGAAGATGTTCGAGACCCTGGCCCGGGAGGGGATCAACATCATCATGATCTCCACGTCCGAGATCAAGGTCTCGTGCGTGATCGACCTCAAGTACGCGGAGCTCGCCGTGAGGGTCCTGCACGACGCGTTCAACCTGGGCGCCGAGCCGGGGGCGGAGAAGGCGTGGGAGCAAAGCATTGAGAGTCGAAAGTTGAAAAGTTGAAAGTTGAAAAAGCGTTGAGAGTCGAGAGTCGAAAGTTGAAAGTTGAACCTTGGACCAGAGAATGACCCATCGCATCGCCCTCTACGACACGACCCTTCGTGACGGCGCCCAGTCGGAGGACGTCTCCTTCTCCTCCGAGGACAAGCTCCGGATCGCGGAGCGCCTGGACGCGCTCGGCGTCCACTACATCGAGGGCGGCTGGCCGGGCTCGAATCCCAAGGACATCGCCTTCTTCAAGGCCGCTCGTTCGCTCTCGCTCAAGCACGCCCGGCTGACCGCCTTCGGCGCGACGCGCCGGGCCCGCCACCGAGTCTCGGAAGACCCGAGCATCAAGGCCCTCCTGGCTTCCCGGACCCCGGCGGTCACGATCTTCGGAAAGTCCTGGGATTTCCACGTCCGCGAGGCGCTCCGCATCCCTCTCAAGCAGAACCTGGAGATGATCGAAGACACAGTCTCCTACATCAAGGGGCGGGGGCGGGAGGTGATCTACGACGCCGAGCACTTCTTCGACGGAGTCCGGGCGAACGCGGAGTACGCGCTCGACACGCTCCGCGCGGCGGAGCGCGGAGGCGCGGATTGCATCGTCCTCTGCGACACCAACGGCGGCTCTCTTCCGGAAGAGGTTGCGCGCATCTTTCGGGAAGCGGGCCGGGTCCTACGGACGCCTCTGGGCATCCATGCGCACAACGACGCGGAACTCGCCGTGGCCAACACGCTGGCCGCCGTGCGGGCGGGGGCGGTCCAGGTCCACGGGACGATCAACGGGTACGGGGAGCGGTGCGGGAACGCGAACCTCTCCTCGATCATCCCGAACCTGAAGCTCAAGATGGGCATCCCGGTCGTGACCGACCGCCAGCTCGCCTCGCTCCGCGACTGCTCGCGGTTCGTGGACGAGATCGCCAACCTCGCGCACAACAAGCGCCTCGCGTACGTGGGAGACGCGGCGTTCGCTCACAAGGGCGGCGTTCACGTGGACGCCGTCCGGAAGAACGCGGCGACCTACGAGCACGTCCGGCCGGAGCTCGTCGGGAACCGCCGGCGCATCCTGATCTCCGAGCTGTCCGGCCGCGCGAACATCCTCCAGAGGGCACAGGACCTTTCCATCCCGATTGCGGGGACGCCGAAGGTCGAGAAGATCCTCGACACGATCAAGGAGATGGAGCACCAGGGATACATGTTCGAGGGGGCGGAAGGGTCGCTGGAACTGATGCTCAAGAAGGCGATGGGCCGGCGGAAGAGGTTCTTCGACCTGATCGGATTCCGGGTGATCGTCGAGAAACGGCGCGAGGGGGAGGAGCCGCTCTGCGAAGCGACGATCCAGGTGCGCGTCCGCGGACAGGTCTCGCACACGGCCGCCGTGGGGAACGGGCCGGTGAACGCCCTGGACAACGCCCTCCGGAAAGCGCTGGAGAAGTTCTATCCGTCCCTCAAGGACGTGCGCCTCGTGGACTACAAGGTGCGGGTGCTCGCGGCGACGGAGGGGACGGGCGCGCGCGTGCGCGTCCTGATCGAGTCGGCCGACGCTCACAGGACGTGGGGGACGGTGGGAGTTTCGGAAAACATCATTGAGGCCTCCTACCAGGCCCTCGTGGACTCGATCCAGTACAAGCTGATGAAGGACGGGCATGGTTAGCAGCCGGTGAATCGGTGAATGGGTGAATCGGTGAATCGGAGAGGCGGAGGAATCCGCAGATTGCACAGATTCCAGAGATTTTCAAAAAGGCTCCTGGTCTTCGAAAAGATGGAAAGAAATCTGCGGCAATCTGCGAAATCTGCGGATCAATGGGTTCGGTGAATGGGTGAATACGAATGCTTGAGGAGGAAGGGGTCGTCGTCGGGATAGATGGCGGGATCGCCCGGGTTCGGATCGAGCCGAAGGGGACCTGCGAATCGTGCGCCTCGTCGGGCTCCTGCAAGATGACGCCGGACCCAACGGGGGTTCTCGAAGCCGTCAACACACCGGGTGCGCGGATCGGCCAGCGGGTCCGCGTGACGATGAAGCCCGGGGTCGTTTCCGGGGACCCCGACCTGTGGGCGTTCGGCGCGGGGCTCCTCGGCCTGACGGCGACGTATTTCGTCATGAAGGTCGTCTACAGGCGGATCGAGGAGAACCCGGATTTGAAGCCGAGGATTATCGAAATCGTCGGTGAATAGAATGGGTGAATAGGTGAATGGGTGAATAGGTGAATGAAAAAGCGCTCAGCCCTCAGCGATCGGCTTTCGCTGAAAGCCGATCGCTGACAGCCGACGGCTTTCCGGAGGTTCAGATATGGCGGCATCCATTTCGGCATCTGCGGACAAAGACACCAACAGGATCGTGACCCTCGTCGCCCACGGGGGCGCCGGGAAGACGACCCTGGCGGAGAGCATCCTCTACGCCGCCGGCGCGACGGACCGCGTGGGTCAGGTCGACGCGGGGACGTCGATCCTGGACCACGAGCCGGAAGAA
>JACPZO010000012.1 GCA_016195465.1 Nitrospirota bacterium | reverse complement strand
TGAGAGCGTCCGCCGCCGCTGGATGAGCTGGGCGGCGCTGGGCCTGGTCATCCTGGTCACCGTAACGGCGGTCGCCGTCCGCTTGCGAAGCGGTCCGGGGTCGGATGGTCTTCCGCCCCGCGGACCGAACGCGGCGCCCGCGTTCGCGCTCCTGAACGCGGACGGAAAGACGGTCTCCCTGGCGGAATATGGAGGCGAGGTTGTGGCCATGACGTTCGTGTACACGTCTTGCGTCCACACCTGTCCGGTCATCACGGAGCGGGTGAAGGGCCTCCTGGCCATGTTCCCGGACCGGAAGGACCTCAAGGCCGTCGCCATCTCGATGGACCCCGAGCGGGACACGCCGCAGGCCCTCGCCGTCTACACGCGGAAGAACGACATCGACCGCGAGCGCTTCGAGTTCCTCACGGGAGATCCGAAGACGATCGAAGACGTCCTGTCGCGGTACCGGTTCCTCTACTACCGTCAGCCGGGCGTGGATTCGATCGACCACGCGAACATGCTCGTCCTCGTCGACCGCAAGGGCCGCCGCGCGTTCGACTTCTCCATCCTCAAGACCCCCGACGACACCATCCGGAAAGCCGTCCAGACACTGTTGAATGAGCGGGTCTAGCAGGGACTTGAAAACCCCCTCTCCCTTCGGGAGAGGGCGGGGGTGAGGGCGGTCTTACTTTCATAAACGTTTGTTTCTAATATCCCCCTCATCCTGACCTTCTCCCGGGGGGAGAAGGGAAAAGACTTTTTCAACATCCTGCTGGTTCCTCCGCGCGCGCCGGAACGGCTCCGCGAGGCGGGACTCGTCCCAGCCGAGCGGGCCGAGGATCGCGCCGGCCGCCCGAAGGGTGAGATCGAGGTATTTTTCCGTGTCGCAGGAAAAGCCGTGGGAGGAAAAGGCGAGGGGGCGGACCCGCGAAGCGGGGTCCCGATCGCCGCCGGCCGAATAGACCATCTGGACGTTCTCTCCGGGAGCCAGGCGAATGCCGCGTGCCAGGAGGCTCTGGGCGGCGACGGCGGTATCGCAGGCCCGCGTGTAGGCTTCCGGATCTTGAGAGACCTGCTTGGTGACGGCCAGGGCGGCCGGGGCGATTCTCCCATCCAGGAGTTCATGGACGCGGGTCTCGAGAACCGACAAGGCTTCGGGCAGAAGGTCCCCCAGATCCTGCAACGACCCGGCCCGCGCGAGGACGTCTAAGATCGCCTCCTGGGTCTCCGCGACGAAGCGGGGCGTATCCCGGCGGCGTAGCTCCAGCCCCCGCACCTTGATCGTTCCGTCGCGGAAGACGCCGGCGTAGCGGTTGGGGACGCCGAGACCCGGGCGCGTCCTCGATGGCGGGAAGATCAACCAGCGATAGATACCCTCGACCGCAACCGCGATTCCCGTGCGCCGGGAGATCTCTTCCGCCAGTGCCCGCGTCTCCCGCTCCGTGATCCCCTGCTTATGTATCCAGATCGAGTCGACGATGGCGTGGAGGAGGGCGTAGCCCGACGCTTCGGCGGTCTCCTTGGCCTGAAGGAGAAGCTCCCGGCCGTAGGCCGTCACCGCTTCGTGGGCCTCGATCCGGCCGAAGCGCGCGTTCTTGTATCCCAGATATCCGAAACAGGTGACGAGGATCCACTTGAGGGCGTTCTGCCGCTGGTCGCAGCGCCGGCGGATCGCGGGATCGGCCGCCTCGTTCCGCATCGATTTGTACCGGGCGCGCTTTTCGATCAGCGGCGAAAGGACGCGGGGAATGAGCCCCCGTCTTCGCGCGCAGGTGCGCCGGCCGATCTCGGGAACGTTTTGGCCGGGACAGCACGGGCAGTCGAGCGTTTCGGGCGAGACGTTGAACTTCGCCATGATCGTCGGATAGAGCGAGGCGAAGTCGAGCTCGGCGACGTCACCATGAACTCCCGTCGGCGGGAGGAAGACGAGACCTCCCTTGTCGGCCGTGAGGAGTTCCTCGGCCGTCTTGAACTCCTCGGCCTCCTGCTTGCGCCAGGGGATGAGGATCTCTTCCTGGTGCGCCCGGAGAAGCTCGATCGAAGACATGGCCGTGCCGATGGATGTCCGGGCGAGCTGCTGGACCGGAATCCGCGAGAGGCGGGCGATCTCCACGAGCCCCTCAAGGCCCGACTCCCGGAAGATGAACGTGTTGCGGGCGTCGATGTGCCACCGTCCCGCCAGGAAGCGGCTCGCCTCCTGCCGGACGATCCGCCCGTAAGAGAAGTACGAGCGGGCCTTGCGCGTTGTTCCCGGCGGCTGGCCGTTCCGGTGCCAGGGAAGGGCGATCTGGAATCGTTGTTCCAGCCGGTCCATCTCCGGGAACAGCCAGGAGTCCCCCCACTGCGTGAGGATCACGTCCGGGTCGGCCTTGCGAAGGATTCCGGCGAGAGTCTCAAGGAGGAGGGGAGGGTCGTTCCCCTCGAGCACGCGGGTTTCGCCGTCGAACGTCGCCTCCAGACAGCCCCGCCAGCCGTGGCGGGGATTGACCGCCTCTCCTTCCAGCTTGAGTTCCAGGACCGACAGGGGCGGGAGGGGATAGTCGAGCGCCCAGGGATCGTCCTTCACTTCGATCGCGCGGAGCGTTCCGTCCGGCGTCGCGTCCCAGGAGCAGTAAGCGAGAGGAAAGACACCGCGGTCGTAGGCGTACCGCTGGGGGAGGGGGATGTCGCAGGTGAAAAGCTCGATCCCTTCTTCCGCTCCCGCGACGGAGACGGCTCGGCCGTACTGCCGGAGGTCCAGGACGCGGACCTCGATGACGGGGACGGGGTCTCCCGTCCGGAAGTCGATCCGCTCCACCGGCGCCGCGGAGGCCCTGAACCGGCGGATCCGGGCGAGCGCGCGGTCAATCGCGGAACGGGTTCCCCGAACGTAGAACGCGGGGGTGTAAGGCTCCCAGAGGGAGACGGCGCCTCCGGTCTCCCGGAGGAACCAGAGCCGCATCCCCTGTTCGTCGGGATAGAGGTCGAAGAGCCAGCCGCGATCGGTCATGGGAGACGCGAGCTTAGTCGAAAACCACGGTCTTGTTGGCGTACACGAGGATCCGGTGCAGGGCGTGCCAGCGCACGGCGCGAGCGAGCACGACCTTCTCCAGGTCGCGGCCTTTCTGGGCGAGGTCCTCCAACTGGTCCCGGTGCGAGACCCGC
>JACPZO010000011.1 GCA_016195465.1 Nitrospirota bacterium | reverse complement strand
TTGTGGCTGGCGAGCGGTTTGCTGGCCGGCGTCCGGCACGCGTTCGAACCGGACCACATGGCGGCCGTGTCCGCTCTCGTTGCCCGGGAACCGAATTCCCGCCTGGCCCTCCGGCTCGGTCTTGCGTGGGGCGCGGGGCATAGTCTCGTCCTCCTGGCCGTGTTCGGGTTTGTATCGCTCGGGCTCTCCTTTCTCCCTGATTCCATGGAAGGCTGGCCGGATCGGATAGTCGGCGGCGTGCTGATCCTGCTCGGGGCCGTCGTCATCCACGACGTCCTTTCAGGCCGCTGGCACGTGCATATGCACGACCACGACGACGGACACGCTCACGCGCACTTGCACAATCATGCGGTTTCGGAGATCCACGAGCACGACCACGGGCGCGCCATTCTCTCGCTGGGACGCAGTCTGGCGATGGGGATGCTTCACGGTTTGGCCGGGAGCGGCCTTCTGATGGCCTTGGCATGGTCTGCGGCGCCTAGCGCCCTTCATCGGTGGATGACGATTTGTCTCTACGGGGCGGGCGCCATGGGCGCGATGGCGGCCATGACCTACGCGTCCATCCATGGCTTTTTCAGCCACGACTTGCGCGAAGTCAATTCGCGCAAGTCTTTCAAATCGCTTGACACCAAATCTTCGCGATTTGGCGGTGCATCCCTGCACCGCGCGCAGGCTGCTGTTTTTCAGCAGCCTGCTAGACGGAGGACCCGGCCGGGGAGCGTCTAATGGAGCGCATCCGCGAGGCTGTCGAGATCCAGGCGGCTCCGGCGGATGTTTTCGCTCTCGTCTCCGACTTGTGTCGGAGGGCGCGCCTGAACCCCGCGTGGCGGGTGATCGCCTGCGAGGCGCTCGACGGGGAGCCGATCCGCGCCGGTTCCCGCTACCGGTTCGTGATCAGAAGGGACCGTACGCGGATCGAGCACGTGAGCCGCGTCGTCGACTACGACCCTCCGCGCCGCCTCGTCTGCAAATCCGAGATCCGCGGTGACCTGGAGATCGTTCTCGACGTGGCCCCCGCGGGAGCGGGGTGCCGGCTGACGCACGAGGAGTCGTTTCGCGCTCTCCCCGTACCCGATGAGGTTCGAAACGCCGAGGGCGAATCGATCGTCCGGCGGTTTCTTCGGACGCTGCTGTGGCTTGAGGGAGGCGGCTTCCAGACCGCCGACATCCAAGAAACGCACGAGGCCCTCAATGAGCAGATTCGCGCGGAAATCCGGGAGTGGCTCGCGAAGATCAAGGAAGAGGCCGAGGGCCCCGGCCGATTCGGAAAGGGGGGAGCATGAACTGTCCGAACTGCGGCCAACCGGTTCCTGACGGTCTCGCGGAGTCCCGTTGCCCGGCCTGCGGCCGGCCGTTTTCGGAGCCGCTCCCGGGGGGTGGGGCGCCGCCTGTCACGGAACCGGTTTTTGAGAGAGTCACGGGGCCGGGAGGCGCCCCGACTGGGCGGGGAACGCCTTGGGATCGCAGGTCGGACATGGGGCTCATCACGGCCATCTGGCGGACCCTGCGCGATTCGATGGTTCGACCGACGGAGTTCTTCCGATCGATGCCGGTCAGCGGGCCGCAATGCGGACCCGTCTCTTACGCGCTCATTCCCGGGACGATCGGGTTCGGCGCCGGCTTCTTCTGGCAGGGTCTGATCGCGCTTGGGATGGGAATGGCCGGCGGCGAGGTGAACAGGCGGGAGATGGGCATCTACCTGCTGTTGGTCCCGTTTTCGCCGCTCATCATTCTCCTGGGTCTCTACGTCGGGACGGCCATCCTTCACTTCTTTCTCTGGATCGTTGGAGGGGCCCGGAACGGGATCGGGGCGACCTTCCGCGTCGTCTGCTACGCGAACGGCATCCAGATCCTGAACGCGATCCCGTTCTGCGGCGGACCGATCGGCGCGGTCTGGGTCCTCGTCGCCGAGGTGATCGGCATCCGTGAGGCGCACGAGACGACGACGGGCAGGGCGCTTGCCGCGGTTCTCCTTCCCCTTGCCGTATGCTGCGGTTTCGCTGCGATCGTCGGCATCCTGGCCGCCATTCTGATCCCGGCGTACGTTTCGGCCGCGAAGGGGGGCTTGTGACGCCGGCGGGTGAGACGCCGATTTGGCGCGGGATTGGCGCGGCGGGCATGGTTGCGATCGCCGGTGCCCTTCTCGTTCTCTGGGCATTTCCGGGGGCGGCCGGCGTTCTCGCGTGCCCACTCAAAGAACTCACGAGTATTCCGTGCCCGACGTGCGGAACGACGCGGGCGCTCCTCGCGCTCGCGAAGGGAGACGCTTGGAGCGCCCTTCGGATGCAGCCGCTCGCCACGGCGGGGGTCGGTCTTGGCTTCCTGGCGTCGGCCTGGCTCGCGGCCGGAGGGCGTCTCCCGGGACGGGCGCATCCCATTCTTCGCCCGCTGGCCGCCGTCGCGATCGCCGCGAACTGGTTCTATCTCTTCTTCGATGGGCGGTAAGAACACTGTAATCAGTAGCGGATCGTGAAGCCGGTCAAGCCTTCGGGGTCCGCCTCCTCGACGACGTCCACGCGCTCGACCCGCGCGGCGGGCGGACCCGCGCGGCACCAGTCGATCAACTGGCCGACGGCGGGCGGGTCTCCTTCGGCGAGGACTTCCACTCTTCCGTCACGCAGGTTTCTCACCCATCCGCGTATGCCAAGCGACTGGGCCGTCCGGCGGGTGCCGTCGCGGAAGAACACGCCCTGAACCGATCCCTCGACGAAGATTCTCCTCCGGATGACCTGCATGGATCGCGAGACTACCACGCGGGCCGGGAACGTTCAAGCGCGCGAAGCACTTGCGGAATGGAAATCGGCTCCACTATCCTATCCCGAGACGAGAACAAGAGAGGTGATCATGGATCCGCGAGTTCTTCAGCCGACGGATGTTGAGATCGTCAATGACAGCGACGTTCAGATTTCGTGGGCCGACGGGCACGTCGGCTTCTTTCCGGGGCGGTTCCTGCGCCTGGAGTGCAAGTGCGCCGAATGCGTTCACGAGATGACGGGGGAGCCCATCCTCGACCCCGAGTCCGTTCCGGAGGACGTGGCCCCCGAGAGCGTCGAGCCGGTGGGGCGGTACGCCATCAAGATCGCCTGGAACGACGGTCACTCGAACGGGATCTATCCTTACGAGCGGCTCCGGAAGATCTGCCGGTGCGACGCCTGCCTGGCCGATCGGGCGTCCGGGTCGGACTGAGAGAACGACTTTGCCCGGCCGATCGGAACGGGAGCCGGACGCGATGGTCAAAACCGACGTGGGACGACTCCTTCGCGCGGGGGCGTCGGAGATCGGCGTCCCCTTGTCCGACGGGCAGGTCGAGTCCTTCCTTCAATACGTCCAGCTCCTCCTCAAGTGGAACCGGCGGGTCAACCTGATCGGAACGGACGATCCGTCGGAGATCGTCGTCCGTCACCTGATCGATTCCCTCCTGTTTCTCGATGTCTTTCCCGCCGGCTCTCCCTTGCGCGTCGTCGATCTCGGCTCCGGGGCCGGTTTGCCGGGGATCCCGGTCAAGATCGCGCGCCCCGAGGATACGGTCGTCCTGGTCGAGAGCCGCGCGAAGAAAGCCGCGTTCCTCCGGGAGGCCGTGCGCGTCACACGCTTGCCCGGGATTACGGTCCATGAGGGGAGGATCGAGGAGATCGCCGGAGATCCCGACCATGGCGGCCGTTACGACGTCGTGGTCATGCGGGCCGTCTCTCCGGAGGACTGGCTGCGGACGGCGCTTCGCCTGGCGAGAGGCGGCGGACGCGTGATTCTGAGCCGGGGGAAGGGAGCGGCGGCGCTCGAAGCGTGGCTGCGGGACGAGGCGGGGGGGATGGGCGGAAGGCTCGCCGAAGTCGTCGTCCGAACGCTTCCCGTCGCTCGGGAGGACAGGACGCTTTTCGCCGTCGAGCGCGAGGCGACGTGAGGCGTGATCCGTCCGAACGACCGCTGATGGGGGCCCATCTGTCGATCGCCGGCGGTCTCCACAACGCGGTCGCTGACGCGGTCGAGCTTGGCTGTACGGCGCTTCAGATCTTCTCCAAGTCGTCGAACCAGTGGAAGGCGAGGCCGCTCTCGGAGAGCGATGTCCGGTCGTTCCGGGCGGCCCTCGCCGCGTCTCCCGTCCGGGTCTGCGTTGTCCACGATTCGTATCTCATCAACCTGGGTTCGCCGAAGGAAGACTTGAGGCGAAAGTCGATCGAGGCGTTTCACGAGGAGATGGAGAGAGTGGAGCGGCTGGGGCTTCCGTACCTGATCATGCACCCGGGGGCGCACATGGGAGCCGGCGAAGAGGCCGGGCTTGGCAGGGTGGCGGCGGCGTTCGACGAGGTTCACGAGCGGACGCGGGGATTACGGATGCGTATCCTGATCGAAACGACGGCGGGACAGGGAACGACGCTCGGATACCGGTTCGCACAGATTCGCCGGATGCTCGATCTGGTCCGCGAACCGGAGCGCCTGGGCGTTTGCCTCGATACGTGCCACGTCTTCGCGGCGGGGTACGATATTCGGACATCCGAGGGGTGGAATCAGACGATGGAGGAATTCGATCAGGCCGTGGGGCGCGAGCGTCTCAAGGCCATCCACATGAACGATTCGGCCAGGCCGATGGGCTCTCGCGTCGACCGCCACGCGCACATCGGAAAGGGGCACATCGGCCTGGAGCCGTTCAGGGCGATCATGAACGAACCGCGTCTCGCCGGTATCCCGAAGATCATCGAAACGCCGAAAGAAGGCGGGCACGAGAGAGACCGGCAGAATCTGGCGACCCTCAAAAACTTGGCCGACGCGGAGGGCGCCGGGCCTGATCGCGAATCAGGCAAGAAAGCACCGCCGGTCAAATCGCCGGGGACGTGATCCAGCTTCTTGGCGACGTCGGACCCGCCGCAAGAGGGACAAGGCACGCCGTCTCCGCCTGACGATCCGAGGATCAGCTTCTCGAATTCGTTTCCACAGGCCCCGCAACGATACTCGTAAATCGGCATGGTTTTCCCCTACCTCCGCCCCGCGGGGGCTTTCTTGGGGACCTTCTCCCAGTCCGCGAGGAAGTTCTTGAGCCCCACGTCCGTGAGGGGGTGCTTGACCATCTGCATAAGGACCTTTGGGGGGATCGTCGCGATGTGGGCGCCCATCCGGGCGGCCTCGACGGCGTGGAGCGGGTGGCGGACGGACGCGACGATGATCTCCGTCTCGAACCCGTAGTTGTCGTAGATCTGGACGATCTGGCCGATCAGGTCCATTCCCTCGTGCGAGACGTCGTCCAGCCGCCCGATGAACGGGGAGACGAACGTGGCGCCGGCCTTGGCGGCGAGAAGGGCCTGGGAGGCGGAGAAGACGAGCGTGACGTTGGTCTTGATGCCTTCGGCGGAGAGGACCTTGGCGGCCTTGAGCCCCTCGGCGATCATCGGGATCTTGATCGTGACGTTGGGGTGGATCTTCGCCAGTTCCCGCGCTTCCGCGACCATCCCTTTGGCTTCGGTCGAAATCACCTCGGCCGAGATCGGGCCGTCCACGATGGCGCAGATCTCGCGGATGACCTCCTCGAAGTCCCGTCCTTCCTTTGCGATGAGGGAGGGGTTGGTCGTCACCCCGTCGATGACGCCGAGTGCGGCCGCCTCGCGGATCTCGTCGATGTTCGCCGTGTCCAGGAAGATTTTCATGATGACCTCATGGTTTCGGTGAATAGGTGAATGGGTTAATCGGTGAATGGGTGAATTGGGACGGAGACCCGTTCACCTGTTGCATGCTACCTCGGAAACGCGTCCTTCACGCCGCCGTCGACGGTGATCGTGCATCCGGTGGTCTTGGCGGCGGCGTCGGAGGCGAGGAAGAAGACCGTCTCCGCCACGTCCTCGGCGTAGATCCGCACCTTGAGCATGTTCCGCTTCCGGTAGAACTCCTCGATCTCGCTCTCGGCGATCCCGTAGCTCTTGGCCCGGCTTTCCCGAACATCCTTCGACCAGAGGGCGGACCCCTCGAAGATCCCGTCGGGGTTCACCATGTTGACGCGGATCCCGTGGTCGGCCGCCTCCAGGGCGAGGACCTTGGCGAGCTGATGTTCGGCCGCCTTGGAGGCCGAGTAGGCGGCGAACTCCTTGCCGGGCGAGAAGACGTTCTTCGACGAGACGAAGACGAACGTCCCGCCGATCCCCTGGGTCTTCATCATCCGGAACCCTTCGCGCGAGACGAGAAAGTGGCCGGTGGCGTTCACGTCGAGGCACTTTTTCCAGTCCGCGACGCCGAGGGTGTCGATCCCCTCGACGTGGGCGAGGCCGGCGTTGGAGACGACGATATCCACGCCTCCGTACGCCAGGGCCGCGGCCTGGAACGAGGCGGCGACCGAGGCTTCATCGGTGACGTCCATGCGGGCGAACGAGGCGCGGCCGGAGCCGAACGTTCCGTTGATCTCGCCGGCCAGGTCCCGGACGGAATCTTCCCTCAGGTCCGTGGCGACGACGTGCGCGCCCTCGCGGGCGAGCTTGAAGCAGATGGCCCGGCCGATCCCCGAAGCGGCGCCGGTGACGAGCGCGACGCGCCGGGACAGGGCCGCCTCCGGCGGGGCCAGGGTGAGTTTGTAAAGCTCCATCGGCCAGTATTCCATGTCGTAAACTTCCTTCTCGGAGATCGAGGCGTACTCGCCGACGGCCGCCGCCCCCTTGATGACAGAGATCGTGTGGACGTACAGGTCGCGGGCGATCCCGGCGGACTTCACGTTCTCTCCCGTCGTCCACATCCCGAGGCCTGGGACGAGGATCACGCGGGGATAGGGATCGTGGCGCTTCGCGCCGCCCTGTTTTTGCCGCTCGAAGTAGGCGGTGTACCGGCCCGCGAATTCCTCCACCTGGGCGGCGATCTCGGTCTTCAGTGCCGCGGTGTTGCGGACGGATGACACGCGGAGGGCCAGCGGGAGTCCCTTCGTGCGGATGACGTGGTCGGGCGTCGCCGGGCCGATTTGGGAAAGGGCGTGGAGTTCCTTCGAATTGACAAATTCCAAGACTTCCGGCGAGTCGTCGTACAGAAGGATGGACCGCTTGAGCTTCGAGACGGCTCCTCGAAGCACGGGGGCGATCGCGGCCGCGATCGCCCGCCGCTCATCGGGCGGCAGGGCGGGGACGCCGGCGGGCGTGAACGGATTGCGCGTCTTGAGGCCCCGTGCGATGAACTCCTCGGCGCGGGTCACGTACTCGATCGTCCGGTCGTACGATTTCTTCGCCGTGCCGCCGAACGTGATGAGGCCGTGCTTCATGAGGACGATGGCGCGCGCGTCTGGATTCTTCCGGTACGCCTCGAGCGTGACCTTCGACAGATGGAAGCCGGGTTGGATGAACGGGACGCAGATCACGCCGTCCCCCAGGACTTCACGGACGACCGCCTCGCCGCGGGCCTGGTTCGTGAGCGAGAGGATGGCGTCGGCGTGCGTGTGGTCGATGAACTTGAGGGGAAGGAAGGCGTGGAGGAGCGTCTCGATGGACGGCCGCGCCGCTTCGGGGTCCGTCATCGCGGCGCGCAGGTAGGCCACCATCTCCTCGTCGCTCATTGCGTTGCGCGGCTCGAGCGCCAGAACGTCGTCCATCCGGACGGGCGAGAAGTGCTTCGGTTCGATCGTCTTGAGGTCCGAGCCGGACCCTTTGACCCGGAGGACGTCCACGGGCCGCCCGCGGTGATCTGTTTCCTTCGTCTTGACGGAAGTGTTCCCGCCTCCCCACATCACGAGGTTGGGTTCGGCGCCGATGAGTCGGGAGGTGTAGACGCGGAGCGCGAGGTCGTCCTTCCCGCGGGCTTCTTCGTCGGACCAGAGGGTCTTCATTTTTCCTTGCCGGTTTCCTTTCTCGCGTCAGGATGGATTGATCTCGAACTTTTTCGCGCAGGTCTCGCCGCAGAAGTAGTGCGTCTCGCCGCCGTAATGGCGCGCGAGAGCCGTTCGCTTGGCGACGAAGACCCCGCACACCGGGTCCCGGACCATATCGCCCCCCTCGACCACGGTCCGTCGTCCCTCCTCCCGGCGCTGGGAGACGCCTCTCAGTCCGCGAAAGAGACCGGAGAGGAAGAAGACCGCGAGGAGGAGGACCGCGAAGAGGATCAGAAAACGGGTCATTGGAGAATCCGGCACCAGGTCAAAGCGTGTGAAGTCTAGAGAAGGGGAGAGGAGGTGTCAAGGCGGTTCTGGTCTTTAATCGCGCCTTCCCTGAGGCGCCCGCAGAAAACGCTTTGACAACCCGCGGGGCGGGTTGGTACCTTTAACACATTCCCCCAGGCGCTTCCCGGCAGACGAGGGCAGGCGGCCAGCCCGACGGTCCAGGACCTTTTCAATCCAGAACGGTTCTTCTCCATCCGGCAGTCAACCGCCCTCCCATTTGGAGCTTTTTGATGTTTCGCACGATCTGCGTTCCGGTCGACAATTCGGAACACTCGAACGCGGCGATCGATCTGGCCCTGTCGCTCGCGAAGGCGGCGGGCGGCGAGATCGTCGGGAGCCACGTCTTCGCGGCTCGCCTTCACGACGTCCGGTTCAAGCAGATGGAGTTCACCCTCCCGGACCGCTACCGCGAGGAAACCGAGCTGGAGCGCCAGCGGCGCGTCCACGATTCGCTGATCTCGACGGGTCTCAAGCTGATCTCCGATTCCTACCTGGACGTCCTTGAGAAGAAGTGCGCCGAGGCGTCGATTCCCTTTACGCGAAAAACCTTCGACGGCCGGAACTACAAGATGCTGGCCGACGACATCAACGAGAGCCGGTACGATCTCGTCGTCATGGGGGCGCTCGGGATGGGGGCGACGCGGGAATCACTTCTGGGAAGCGTGACGGAACGGGTCCTGCGGCGGGCGCGGGGTTCCGACTTCATCGTCGTGAAGCGGGACGAGGTTGCGGGGGACGCGCCGATCGCGGCCGCGCTCGACGGGAGCCCCCAGTCGTTCGCGGCGTTCCGCACGGCCCTGGACTTGGCCCGGGCGTTCGGCCGCAGGGTCGTCGCCCTGGCCGCTTACGATCCGTATCTCCATTACCACGTCTTCCACGGAATCGCGGACGTGCTCTCCGAGAAAGCCGCCAACGTCTTCCGGTTCAAGGAACAGGAGCAGCTGCACGAGGAGATCATCGACACCGGCCTTGCGAAGATATACCAGTCGCACCTCGACGTGGCCCGGCGGCTGGCCGCGGAGGAGGGGATCGAGATCGAAGTCCGCCTCATGGCGGGAAAGGCGTTCGAGAAGGTCCTGGAGTTCGTTCGAAACGAGCGGCCGTGGCTCCTGGCTCTCGGGCGGACGGGGGTTCACAGCGGGGAAGACGAGATTGAGATGGGCTCGAACGCGGAGAACCTGGTCAGGCTGGCGCCTTGCAGTGTGTTCCTGACGGCGAGGAAGTTCGTCCCGCCCGTCGATCTGAAGGCCGAAGCGGCCATGACGTGGACGCCCGAGGCGGCGGACCGGATGGAGAGAGTGCCGGGATTCGTCCGCGGCGTGGCCCGCAGCGCCATTCACCGCTGGGCGATGGACCGGGGACACTCCGTCATTACATCGGGACTGATCGACGAGGCGATCGGCGAGTTGATCCCGGAGCCGGCGCGCCGGGCCATGGGGATGGCGGGAGGCCGCGCCGAAGCGCCAACGGAGGGGAACGGGCCGGCGCATGTGTTCGTGTGCGGTGTGTGCGGATACACGGCGCGCGGGACCGTTCCCGCGAAGTGCTCGGTCTGCGGTGCCGGGAGCGATCGGTTCCGGGACATGGCGGCCGAAGCCGAAAAAAACAGTCCAGATGCCGAAGGCGGCATCCGGGAAGAGCGGACATTCGACGGCACCGTGCTTGCGTGGACGGAAGAAGCGATCGGTTTCCTGGGAACGGTTCCGGCCGGGCATTCTCGCGACAGGGCGAAGGGGCAGGTCGAGAAGACGGCGCGCGTCCGGAGGCTGGCGGTCATCACGCGCGAGGTTGTGGAAGAGATCGTTGGCGGGGCAAAGGGAAGGGGCGGGGCACCCGCCCCGGAACGGTTCGATTGGTCGCCGGAGGCGCGGGCGCGTCTTGAGCGCGTCCCGGCCGGATTCATGCAGGGAATCGTCCGCCAGAGGATCGAGGGGCTTGCGGCGGAGCGGGGCGTCGTGCGGATCACGCTGGATCTGGCCGAGGAAGCGATCGTCCAGGGGAGGAAGGTCATGGAGGAGACGATGGCGGCGGTCAGCGGACAAGACGGTGAATCGGTGAATGGGCGACTGTAAAGATGCTGCGGCAGAGGCACAGAGGCACAGAGGCACAGAGGCACAGAGGCTCCGTTGGTCAGGAACCGGTTGAAGTGGTGAATGCGTGGATGGAAAGCACTCAATCACCCGTCGACCCGCCTGCCTAAGTAACTCATGGTTCCCCAACTCCACGCCATCTCCTGGAATATCACCCGCCGGTGCAATCTCCGTTGTGCTCATTGCTATCTTGACGCGGACTTCCTTGAAGGGCGGCGCGTGGACGAGAAGTCCACGGAAGACTGTTTCCGAATCGTCGATCAGATCCGGGATGCCAATCCGAACCCCTTTCTGATCCTCACGGGAGGGGAGCCTCTTCTGCGGCCCGACGTCTTCGATATTGCCGCCTATGCGTCCGACAGGGGGGCGTATGTCGTTGTCGGGACGAACGGGATCGCCCTCACGGAAAAGAGCATAGGCCGGTTGAAGCGGGCCGGCGTGAAGGGGGCCGGCGTGTCGCTCGACTCGACGGATTCGCGTGTTCACGACGCGTTCCGGGGCGTCATGGGTGCCTGGGATCTCACGATGTCGGGAATCCGCCGGCTTGCGGCTGGGGGAATGCCGTTCGCCGTCCAGATGACGGTCACGGAGACGAACGCAGGCGAGATTGAGACGATGGCCGATCTCGCCCATTCGGCCGGCGCAACGGCCCTCAACGTTTACTTCCTGGTCTGCACGGGGCGGGGGCAGGAGATGACCGATCTTTCCCCCGAGGCGTACGAGCGGATTCTCACCCGTCTCTACGACCTTTACGAGAGGTACGAGGGCCGAATGCTCGTAACGGCGAAGTGCGCGCCTCATTTTCGGCGGTTCGTGTACGACCGGAACCCCTCGTCGCCCCTGATGAAGACCTACCAGGGCGGATGTCCGGCCGGGACGCACTACGCGCGGATCACGCCTTCGGGGGACGTGACGCCGTGCCCGTACATGGCCGATCCGGTGGGAAACCTGAAAGAATTCTCCTTCGTCGATCTCTGGCGGAACGCCCCCGCGTTCGTCCGGCTGAGGGATCCGATCCTTCGGGACCGATGCGGAATCTGCGAGTTTCGGACCGTCTGCGGCGGCTGTCGGGCCCGGGCCCTCTCGAAGACGGGCGACATGCTCGGCACCGACCCGTGGTGTACGTACGCTCCGGGAAAGAGAAAGATGGAGGAAGTCGTTCTTTCGCGCGAAACCGCGCTTGGACAGCCGGTGGCCTTCTCGATTTCGTGGACGCCGGAAGCCAGGGAACGGCTGGAGAGGATTCCCTCGTTCGCCCGGGGAATGGTCGTGGCCTCGGTCGAGCGGTACGCGGCGGAGCGGGCCGTTCCCGTCGTCACCCCCGAACTCATGGCCGAGGCCAAAGAGCGGCTCATCGGCGACGGGAGAGGGGTGCCGGCGTTCCTCAAGGCCGGCCGGCCGTCGTAAGATGGCCCGGAGCCGGTCGCCGAAAGAACGGGCCGCGAAATATCATCACGCGGCGGCGGCCTACGCGGCCATCGCCGCCGCCTACTTCCTCCTATTCGCCTGGAAGCGTCCGCCCCATCCGGTTGAGCCATGGATCGTTGCGTTCTTCGTCGCCGGGGGGCTTCTGATGGCCGTCGTGTTTCCCGTCCTCATCTGGCGCGGTCACCGTTGGCTTGTTCTGCTGCTGTCCGTTGTCTACGTGGGCCGTGTGTTCTGGTCCGCCCTCGCGATTCCCCGGTACGGCTGGGTCTTCGGCGTCGTGACCGCTCTGCATGTCCTCGTTCTAGCGTTCCTAGTCCGCGCGGGATTCGATCTCTGATGGCCTGGTCGGCGCTCACGCGGGTGCGCACATGGGTTGTCGCCGGTGTTGTCCTCCTCGCGGCCGCTGGGATCTTTGCGCTCGAAAAAAACAGGCGGGTGGAGGAATGGCCGGACGTTTTCTTCCCGCCGCGGGCCGGAGTCAAGAGCGCGGACAAGACGATCGCCGAAGCGAAGATCACCGTGGATGCCCGCTCGAAGGAGAAGTGGCAGTACGTCCGATTCTCCGGAGGAGGAGTCGTTCGGATTGCCGGGACGGTCCTTCCGGACTGGGATGTGGCCTTCCGCCGCTTCCAGGTCGTGACCAACAGCGGCGCCACGAATTCGGCGGGACAGGCGGGCGCGCGGGACATGGGGCCGGTGGCGTTCGAGACCATTGGGGAGGCGCCGGCGGAAGGGTACCTGAAGGACGTGATGGCGGGAGACCGCGTGGAGACCGAGAACAGTGCGATCAAGCGCTGGTACGGGTATGATTACTTCACGCACCGCCTCAAGCCAAAGCCGAACGTCTACGTCGTCCGAACGGCCGACGGCCGCTTCGCCAAGTTTCAGATCCTCTCCTACTACGGTCCACGGAAGGAGGCGGGGTGGATCACGATCCGATTTGCCGTCGCTCCGGCCGGTTCACGCCGGTTTGGGGAGTCCCATTCCCGCGCTTCGTGAGCGCGGATGTCGCACCGCAGAGTACGCCGCGTCCGCGGCGAAGGCCCTCTGCCCTCTCCTCGCGAAGTAGAGGCAGAGGCAGGCGAGGGGGGTTGCAAGTCCCTCAAAGGTAGCAGATGTCATACGGGCCGAACCCGTTCGGGTACTCCTTGGCCATTCGGATGAGCCGATCGACGATTGTCCTTGTCTCCGCTCCCGTGAAGCGGGGAGAGCAGAGGAGAATGCCGGCATGGGGCTGCTGCCGGGAAACAGCTTCACGGGCCAGAACCAGGTAGTGGCGGGCGTTCCGGGTCACAAGGCAGCGCCCCTGGGTCGCAGCGAAAGCGAGTTGCGCGGAGTCGGAGACCTGAATGTTCCCGACGTCGTGTGCGCTGACAGCGTCGATTCCTCTTGCGCGAAGTTCCCGGGAGATTCTAGGCGAGAGATCCTCATCGAGATAGAACTTCATTTCCGACGGGCGCTGACGAGGGGCCTGGCCGGCGTTGCCTCTAGCGAGAGTTCCTCGTTTTCGGCGACAAGGGCGTCGATTTCGCGGGGGTAGGCGGTGTAGTAGAGCAGCGCAGCCTTGATCTGGGCTTCAGCGAGCCACGGGAATCGCGCGCGAAGGACCCCTCCGTCCCTTGACACGGCTTTGTAGACGGCGATGACTTCCCACACGGCGAGACCGCTCCCCATGATCTTAGCTTCGCGTCCGGCCGGTTCGTCCATGAAATAAATCCCGGGACATTTCCGCATTCTCAGGGCTTCTTCGATCAGATCTTGCGTTATCTCGGAAAACGAGCGGCGGCCGCGCCTTGCCAGCCGTTCGATCTCGGAGCGCAGGTCCGGTCGAAGCCGAAGAGTTTTGGTTGCGGTCGCCATGCGATCAATCCCTCCGAATTGCGGCAACACAAGGCAAGCGAAATACAGAGTAACACGCTGTGTCACAGGACGCAAGGAGAAAGGGCCCTCCCGCTGATGGGACCGCCGTCCCGGCCGGCGCCGGGGCGGAGGAGTTTGCGAGAGATGTTTTGACATTGCCGCACTTTTCTGCCACATTTTATGAAATTTATAAGAGATTCCAAGAAAATGACGATTCGAATATCAAAGATCCACCCGCTTCGCGCTACCCCCTCTATCAAGACAAAGGACCGGCGTCGGGAGTGAAGCTCAGGGTTTCCGTTCTCACGACCGATAAGTTATGGGCGCGTCTGAAAGTCAAAAGGCCCATTTAGATCATGCGCCAAGCGAGGATCACGTCTCCGGGCTGATGCTCTTCGGGATCGTGGAGGCTCCCCCTCATGCCTGACCAGCGGATTGAAGGCTTTCATTGGACGTTGCGCCGGAAGTTCCTGGCGACCTTGCTCGTGCTGGTGGCCCTTGCGTTCGGCGTGGGCGGCTACCATACCTACCGGGCCTTCGTGAAGCAACATGCGGACGCGGAGGGAAAGGTCCTCGATCGGGCCCGGGAGATGGCCCTC
>JACPZO010000010.1 GCA_016195465.1 Nitrospirota bacterium | reverse complement strand
GCTTGCGGCGAAGAGCGGGCTGGGCGCGGTCAACGGGCTTGTCTGGCGCGACGGGGCGGCGGTCCGGTCCAACCCGCCGCGCTTCCTTCTGCCCGACCTCAATACGCTCCCGCTTCCGGCGCGTCACCTGGAGCCGTGGGCAGCTTACAACTTCACGATCGACGTGCCGGGCAAGGGAAAACTTCCCGCGGCGAACCTGATGACCTCGCGCGGCTGTCCGTTCACTTGCACGTTTTGCGCGACGCCGTCGAACTGGGGACGGAAGGTCCGCGGGCTCACGGCGGAGAACGTCGTGGCCGAGATCGAGCACGTGATGGACCGGTACGGCGCCAAGGCGATCTGGTTCTTCGACGACACCTTCAACTACAGCCGGAGCCGGACCGAGCGGATCTGCGACCTGATCATCGAGCGGCGGCTGGATATCTCGTGGTACTGCGAGGTGCGGGTCGATATCCTGACGAAGCCGCTCCTCGCGAAGATGCGGGACTCGGGCCTGATCTACACCGGGTTTGGGATCGAGTCCGGCTCGGAGCGGATCTGCCGGGAGATCATCACGAAGAACGCCACCTTGAAGGAGGCGACCGACGTGATCGACTGGTGCAACGAGCTCGGCGTCACGCCGAACCCGTTCTTCATCTTCAGCCACCCGACGGAGACGTGGGAGGAGGCCCAGGAGACGATCCGCGTCCTCGAGTCCGTCCGCGACCGGGCGGACGTGTCGGCGGCGATCCTTCACATCTATCCGGGGATTCCGCTGGAGGAACGGGCCCGGGCGGAGGGGAAGATGCCGGCCGACTTCTCGTGGTCCGTCAAGCACGATCCCCGCGTGATTCTGCTTCCGGCCGCGCAGGGCCATGCGCCGCTCTACGTAGACAAGCTGACGTGGCGGCAGATCAGCGAGCTCATGTTCCGCTTCGCCTTCGCCCACAAGAAAATATCGCTGTGGAGAAAGATCCCCGGTATCGTGCGGTCGATCCGGTCCCTGGGCGACGTCAAGCGGTACGCGATCATGCTGGTCGTCTACCTCCGGCACCGGCTGGCGAGGGCCGGGGGGCGGGTTCCCTCGGATCGACGGTCGGGTACGCCCCACCTGTCGAAAAAGGTCCCGGCCTGAGCGCTTTCTCCGTTGATTGCCGGGGCCGAGAATGATCGAAGGAAAGCGGATTCTGTTCCTTTCCCCCCAGCCTTTTTTCGAGGAGAGGGGGACTCCCATCGCCGTCCGCCGCGTTGTCGACACGCTGGCTGGATGGGGCGGCTCGGTCGACTTCCTGACGTACCCGCTCGGCCGGGACGTCCGCCTCGCGGACGGCGTTCGCCACGTCCGTTCTCTCGGGTTCCCGGGAATACGCCGGGTTCGTCCGGGGCCGTCGGGAGCCAAGTTGCTCCTGGACCTGCCGTTCATGGCGCAGGCGCTGGGGCTGGCGCTCCTCCGCCGTTACGACGCGATTCACACGGTCGAAGAAGCCGGCGTCGCCGGCGCTCTTCTCCGTTTGCTGGGAAGGGGACGATTCGTCTACGACATGGACTCGGAGATGGCGGCGCAGTTCGGCGGGAAGGGCTCCCGGTCGGGGCGGGTCCTGGGGGCCTTCGTGGGAGCGCTGGAACGATGGTCTCTCCGCCGGGCCGATGTCGTCGTGACGGTCTGCCAGGCCCTTACCGAGCGGGTCCGGGAGATTAGACCCGGGGCTTGCGTCGTCCAAGTCGAAGATATCCCCGAGCCTGCCCCCGCCCTCGCGAACGGCGCGAGGGCGGAAATTCGGAAAGACCTTGATGCAGTGAATCGGCCTCTCGTAATGTATACGGGCAACCTGGAACGCTACCAGGGGATCGATCTCCTTGTGGACGCGTGGAAGAGCGTTCACCGCGAGATTCCGGACGCGGTCCTGGCGGTCGTGGGGGGCGAATCCGGTCAGGTTGACTCCTATCGAAAGCGGGCTGAGGACGGCGGGACGGGGACGTCGATCCGCTGGCTGGGGCGCCGCCCCCTGGAGGAGATGCCGGGTTTCCTGTCGGCGGCGGACGTCCTTGTCTCGCCGCGGATCGAAGGTTTGAACACGCCCATGAAGATATACAACTACCTACAATCGGGACGCCCGCTGGTCGCCACCGATCTTCCCACGCACACGCAGGTCCTGGGCGGGGACGTCGCCGTCCTGTGCGCGCCGTCGCCCGGTCCGTTCGCGGAGGGGATCGTTGCGATTCTCCGGGATCCGGAGAGGGGCGCCCGACTCGGAGAGGCAGGCCGCCGGTACGTGGAGAAGAGCTTCAACCGGGGAAAGTTCGAGGCCGGCCTGGCCGAGGCGTACCGGCTCGCCTTCGCCGCCGGGCGGGGGTCCTCTTGAGCGCCGCGCTTCAGCTTCTGAATATCGCCAAGTTCGCTCTCGGAGGGACCGCCCCGATCACCGGCCCGGCCAAGGTCCAGTGGGAGTTGACGTACCGGTGCAACCTCAAGTGCGAGCACTGCCACATCTGGCAGATCAAGGATTTCAAGGACGAGCTGGCGACGGACGAGGTATTTCGGGTTTTAGGCGAACTCAAGGAAGCGGGAACGCGGCACGTCTCCTTTTCCGGCGGGGAGATGTTCATGCGCAAGGACGTGTTCGAGATCATCGGCCGCGCGAAATCGCTGGGGCTCAAGGTCGGGGCCAACAGCAACGGATGGCTGATCGACGAAGTCATGGCCGGCCGCATCGCCGCCTCCGGCCTCGACATGGTCTACATTTCCGTGGATGGGTCCTCGCCCGAGGTGCACGACCGGATCCGGGGGATCAACGGGAGCCACTCCCGCGCGATCCGCGCCATCCGGGCGCTCAAGGCCCATCCGTCTCCCAGAGTCTTCGTCAACACGACGATCAACGACGAGAACGCGAGGGACATCGTTGCGCTGGTCGAGCTCCTGGACGGCCTGGGGATCGACGGGATCACGATGGAGCCGATCCACTGCTTCGAGAAGTACGGGCCGGCCTCCCACCTCGTCCTGACGGAAGCCCATCTTCCCGCGCTGAGGGAGCAGTTGCAGGAGGCGCAGAGGAGGTTCCCGGACCGGTTCCCTCACCTCAAGGAATACTTCAACGAGTTCGGGACGTTCGTGACGAATCCGGCGGATCTGTACCGCTACCGGTGCGTCGCCGGCTACGCCTCGATCCAGATCCATCCCAACGGCGACGTCTACCCGTGTCCGGCGGCGTTCAAGAAGATGGGGAACCTGAAGGAACGGTCCTTCGAGGAGATCTGGGCGGGAGAGACGGCGGCGGAGGTCCGCCGCGAGATCAAGGCCGGCAAGCACCCGATCTGCTGGGTAACGTGCGTCGGGCCTCTCAACGTCTACCTCTCGTACGTCCATCCGGCCCGGTTCCACAAGCTGGCCCAGCCGCGGCTGATCCGCCACATGGCGAGGAAGGCCTGACCGTGCCGCGCCTTCTGGCTCTTGGACGCGCGTACGCCGGCTACCTCCGCGGGGCCGTTCGCCTGCCGGGTCTTCCGCACCGTTTCTGGATCGAGCCCACGAACACGTGCAACTTCCAGTGCGTGATGTGCCCCAACTCGATGGAAGAGGTGAAACGCGCGGAGAAGGGAGACATGGAGTGGTCCCTCTACACGCGGATAATCGACGAGATCGGGGGAAGTCCGCGCGACGTGAACCTGTTCCACCGCGGCGAGTCGCTCGTCCACCCGAGGTTCGTTGAGATGATCGCGTACGCGCACGAGCGCGGGCTGAAGACGCGGCTCCATACGAACGCGAGCCTGCTCGACCCGAAGACCGCCGAAGAGACGATCCGCGCGGGGCTCGACTACGTCTCCTTCTCCTTCGACGGTTACGACAAGCCTTCGTACGAATCGGCGCGGATCAAGGGAAAATTCGAGACGACGATCCGGAACATCGTGTCCTTCCTGGAGGCGAAGAAGCGGCTGGGGCGTGGGCGTCCCTTTGCCGTCCTCCAGGTGATGGAGATCGGCGCCGGAAACGGGGACCTCCCGGCCCGGCGCGAGGCGTTCCGAAAGCGGTTCGAGGGCCTTCCGCTCGACCGGTTCACGGTCCGAACGCCCCACAACTGGGGCGGCACGCTCGACGTGGCGGGGAAGGGGGTCCGCGAGGACCTTTACACGGTCTGCACGTTTCCCTGGTACTCCATGACGATCCTCTGGGACGGCCGGGTCCTTCCCTGTCCGCAGGACTTCAAGGCCGAAATGGTCCTGGGAGACCTTACGCGGCAGACCGTGGCGGAGGTCTGGAACTCTCCGGAGACGGTCGCTCTTCGGACGAAGCTTCGGGACCGGGACCTCGGCGGCCTCCCTCTCTGCGCGGGGTGCGACATCCTCCATCGCAAGACCTTCCTGGGCGTTCCCTCCGACTACCTCAAGACCTTCATTGCCGACCAGCTTGTCCGCTGATATTCCGGTCTTCAAGAACGGCCTCTGCCTGATTACGGGGGGGACGGGATTCGTGGGACGGCACCTGGC
>JACPZO010000009.1 GCA_016195465.1 Nitrospirota bacterium | reverse complement strand
TCCGTCTGCGAATCTCCCACCATGAGCGCCTCCGAAGGCGCGACCCCCTGCGTATTCAGGACGTGAAGGAGCGGCTCAGGCGACGGCTTCCGGGCCAACGGGCCATCGCCGCCGACGACCTGCGCGAAGAAGCGGACGATCCCCAATCCTTCCAGGATCGGCATCGTCAGGTATCGCCGCTTGTTCGTAACGACGGCGAGCTTTCGGCTCCGCGCCAGCGTCTCAACCGTCTCCCGGACGCCCGGGTAGAGCGTCGTGTGGTCGAGCGAGTGGGCGGCGTAGAATTCGAGAAATGCCGCGAGCGCGGCATCGAAGGCGTTTCGTCTCTCCTCGGGCAGGATTCTTTCCACCAGCTTCGTCACGCCGTCTCCGACGTATCCCTGAACCGTTTCCAGGGGGAGGGAGGCAAGGCCCACGGACGCGCGCGCGGCGTTGGCGGCGTTTGCCACGTCAACGCGCGAGTCGATGAGCGTGCCGTCGAGGTCGAAGATGATGAGCCGGAATTGGCGCGTATCCATGAGAAGGGTGCAGAATCTAGCAGGGGCGGGAGCCGGGGTCAACCGTGAAAGGTCTGGATGTGCTATCCCGGGCGGGTTCGCTTCGCCGGGAGGAGCTTGAGGTCCAGGGAGATGTCAAGCGCGGGGGCGGAGTGGGTGAGGGCCCCCACGGAGACGTCGTTCACGCCCGTCCGGGCGATCGTCCGGACGTTCCGGAGCGTCACGCCGCCGGACGCCTCCGTCCGGGCGCGTCCGCCGACCATCCTGACGGCGGCGCGAAGCTGTTGCGGCGTCATGTTGTCGAGGAGGATCGTATCGGCGCCGGCGAGAAGGGCTTCGCGCACTTCCAGGGGCGTCCGCGCTTCGATCTCGATCGGAACGCGGCCCCGGGTCGCCTTCCGCGCGGCGGCGACGGCCGCGAGGATCCCTCCCGCCGCGGCGATGTGGTTGTCCTTGATGAGAATCGCGTCGTAGAGGCCCATCCGGTGGTTCGCGCCGCCTCCCATCCGGACGGCGTATTTCTCGAGAAGCCTCAGGCCGGGGATCGTCTTCCGGGTGTCGAGAATCCGGGCGCGGGTGCCGCGAACGGCCCTGACGAATACGTGCGTGAGCGTGGCGATTCCGGAGAGGTGCTGGAGGAAGTTCAAGGCGACCCGCTCGCCCGCCAGGATCGTTCGCGCGGAGCCGGAGATCTCGAGAAGCGGATCGCCGGGGCGGACGGCCGCGCCGTCATTCTTTCGGAGGCGGACACGGCAGGAGGGGTCCAGGATGTGGAAGACCCTTGCGGCCAAGGGGAGGCCGGCGGCGATCCCCCAGTTCCGGGCGACGATCAGGCCGAGGGCGCGGCGCGTCGGCGGGATCGTGACGCGCGTCGTCAGGTCCCCTTTTCCGATGTCCTCGGCCAGGGCCTGGCGGATCGCGCGGTCGACGTCCGGAAGCGGACGCGGCCGGGTCACGACGATTCCCGCCCGATTTCCGACAGGCGGGCGGCCTGCTCCCCGATCTTCCGCCTCTTTTCCGCAAGTTCCGCCAGACGCGCGCGGCCGTTCTCCACGACTTCAGGCGGCGCCTTCGAGACGAAGTCGGGATTCTCGAACTTCTTCGCGAGACCGAACACCTCCTTGTCCGCCTTCTCGATCTCTTTTTCGAGGCGGGCGATCTCATCCTCGATCCGGACGACGCCCTCGAGGGGAAGATAAACCTCCATCTCCGGGAGGATCTGGACGGCCGACTTGGACGGACGGGCGAGGCCGACGCCGATCTCCGGCCGGCAGCGCGCCAGCCGCGCGATCTCGCCCGCGTGTTCGTCGAGGAGCGCGGCAACGCCCTTGTTCCGGGTCGAGAAGACGGCCGCGACTTCCAGCGACGGCGGGACGCTCATCTCGCTTCGGAGCATTCTGAGCGCGCCGATCGCCTCCATCAGCTTCGACATCGCGGCCTCCGCCGGACGGTCGTTGAGGGACCCGTCGGGAGCGGGGAACGGGGCGAGCATGATCGTCCCGCCGCGCGGCGCCTGCGTCCGGCAATCCGGCGGAAGCGCCTGCCAGATCTCCTCCGTCAGGAACGGCATGAAGGGGTGGAGGAGGCGAAGCGTCGTCTCCAGGACCATCACGAGGACGGTCTGCGTACGTTGTTTTGCCGCCGCGTCTTCGCCGAAGAGGGAGATCTTGGCCAGCTCGATATACCAGTCACAGTACTCGTGCCAGATGAACTGATAGAGGGCGGCCGCGGCCTCGTTGAAGCGGTAGTCCGTGAGCGCCTGGTTCACCTCGGCCGCGACGGCGCTCAAGCGGCTCGCGATCCACCGGTCGGCGAGGGCGCCGGCCCAGGGCGTTTCGCGCGAGACGTTCCGCGTCGAGAGATCGGGCGGGACGTTCATGAGGACGAACCGCGAGGCGTTCCAGATCTTGTTGGCGAAGTTCCGGTACCCCTCGATCCGCTCCTCGGAGAGCTTGACGTCCCGCCCTTGCGCCGCCATGGCGGCCAGCGTGAAACGGAAGGCGTCCGCCCCGTGCTTGTCCACGATGTCGAGGGGATCGATGACGTTTCCCTTCGACTTGCTCATCTTGCGGCCCTCGGCGTCCCGGACCAGGGCGTGGATGTAAACGTCGCGGAAGGGGACGTCGCCCATGAACTTGAGCCCCATCATGATCATCCGGGCGACCCAGAAGAAGAGGATGTCGAAGCCGGTGACGAGGATGGACGTGGGGTAAAAGGTTTCGAGGGCCGGCGTTTTGTCCGGCCATCCGAGCGTCGAGAAAGGCCAGAGGGCGGAGGAGAACCACGTGTCGAGGACGTCGGGATCCTGGATCACGTTCTTTCCGCCGCAAGACGGGCAGGCGGGATTGTCCTCGCGGGACACGATGGCGGGCACGTCGCGGTCCGCGATCAGGGTGTCCATGCCGGCCAAGATCCGCTCGTGGGAGAGCCCCTGCGCGCGAAGCTGGGCATATGCGGCTGGGTGGCTGGGTGGCTGGGTGGCTGGAGCCATTCCGCTGGGCTCTTCAACCCATCGACCCTTCAACCGGATTTTCCCGCCGTGGCAGTCGCCGCAGTACCAGGCGGGGATCCGGTGACCCCACCAGATCTGCCGCGAGATGCACCAGTCGCGGATGTTCCGCATCCATTCGAAGTAGGTCTTTTCCCAGTTCCGGGGAACGATCCTGATCCGTCCGCTCTCGACGGCTTCGATGGCCGGTTCCGCGAGGGGAGCGACCCTGACGAACCACTGGTCCTTGACGAGCGGCTCGACGACCGTCTTGCAACGGTAGCAGTGTCCGACGGAGTGGATGTGGTCCTGGACGGCGGCCAGAAGGCCTTCAGCCGAGAGCGCCGCGGCGACCTTCTCCCGGCATTCCGCCCGGTCCAGCCCCGCAAACGCCTCTCCCGCTTCGGCCGTCATCCGGCCGTCGTCGCCGATGACCGTGATCTCGGGGAGATCGTGTCGGCGGCCGATCTCGAAGTCGGCGGGATCGTGGGCGGGCGTCACCTTGACGGCCCCCGTCCCGAATTCCGGGCTCACGGCCGGGTCCGCGATGACGGGGATCTTCCGTCCCGTGAGCGGAAGGCTCACGACCAGGCCGATTTTTCCCTTGTACCGATCGTCGTCGGGATGGACGGCCACGGCCGCGTCTCCCAGCATCGTCTCGGGCCGCGTCGTGGCGACCTCCACGCCGGGGCCGCCGTCGGCCGCGGGATAGCGGACGAAGTAGATCTTTCCCTTGCGCTCCTCGTGCTCGACCTCCAGGTCGGAGAGGGCCGTGTGACAGCGCGGGCACCAGTTGACGATGTACGACCCCCGGTAGACGAGGCCCTCCTCGAACAGCCGGACGAAGACTTCCCTCACGGCGCGCGAGAGCCCCTCGTCCATCGTGAACCGCTCGCGCGGCCAGTCGCACGAGGCGCCCAGACGCTTGAGCTGGCGGATGATCCGTCCGCCGGACGTCTCCTTCCACTTCCAGACGCGCGTGGTGAATTCGGCGCGGCCGATACGGTGCCGGTCCGTCCCCTCGCCGGCCAGCTGTTTTTCGACGACGTTCTGCGTGGCGATCCCGGCGTGGTCCGTTCCGGGAAGCCAGAGAGCGTTGAAGCCGGCCATCCGCTTCCACCGGACGAGGACGTCCTGGAGCGTTGCGTTCAGCGCATGCCCCATGTGGAGAGAGCCGGTCACGTTGGGAGGGGGGATGACGATCGAGAACGCGGGGCGGTCCGACGCGTCACGCGCGGCGAAGAACCCTTCTCCGCTCCACGTCTCGTACCAGCGGTCCTCCGCGGCCTGCGGGGAATAGGACTTGGGAATCTGGGACAGGGTGTCGGGCGCTTGAGGCTGTGTCATGGGCTCGGTATTCCTTCGAATGGCCAAGGATCGTGGCGGGGCCGTCAGCTTTCAGCGGTCAGCGCTCAGCGAGAAGCCACAAAGACCGACGGGTTTTTGCCGGAGGCCGGCCGCAGAAAGGCTCCGCCGGAGCGCCGCCAATACTACAGGCTAGATGAAGTACTCCGCAAGGTTGATGTTGTACTTGTGGACGTCCAGCACCTTGGCGACCGACCGCTTGTGGCGCCCGGTCCGGGGGTCGATTTCCGTGAGGTCCGCCGTGCGGGCCTCGATCTGGTTCCCGGACGTGTCCGTGATGACCAGGACCCGGGGCCGGTTGGCGTTCGCGGGGGTGGGGTTCGTGTCGAAGACGAGGGCGAGCTCGTTCGTGTCCAGGAGGAGGAGCGTCCCGATCGGATAGATCCCGACCATGTTCACGAACACCTTGAGGAGCGCCGGCTCGAAGTGGGTCCCCGACCGTTCGGCCATGACGGAGAGGGCCTTGTCCGGGGAGAACGGGACCCGCTGGTAGACGCGGGAGGAGGTCATGGCGTCGTACTGGTCGGCCAGCGCGACGATCCGGCTGAAGAAGTGCATGTCCCACTCGGGCCGGGAGCGAAGGGAAGGATACCCTCGGCTGTCGTGCCGCAGGTGGTGCTCGAACGAGACGACCATCGAGACCATGGTCAGGTCGTTGAGCCCCCGTATCCGGGAGAGGATCTTCACGCCCAGGCTCGGGTGCTCCTTGACCTGCCGCCAGTCCTCCTCCGTGAATTCCGTCGGCTTGTCGATGATCTCGTGGGGGATCTCGACCTTCCCGATGTCGTGGAAAACGGAAGAGACGCCGAGGTTCGTCAGATGCGACTTCGGGAGTCCGAGGCGTTTTCCCAGGGTGAGGGCGAAGATGCTCACGTTGATGCAGTGGATGTACAGGTACTCGTCGTAGTCCTTGAGCGTCGTCAGGCCCAGCAGGGAGAACTCCTCCCGGAGCATCACGTCGATGATCGACTGGACGGAGCGCTTGACCCGCCGGAGCTCGACGGCCTGGCCCTCCTTGAGGGCGTGGACGATTCCCTTGAGGGAGCTGATCGCCCGGAAGTAGGTCCGCTTGGCCCTCTTGCGCTCGTCCATGATGGTGTCGAGGGGCTGTTCCGGCGGCTCGTCGTACGCCTCCACGCTGACGGAAAAACAGTTCCCCGCGACGAGCCGTTTCTGGATCTCGTAGACGGGGTCGGGGTGGGTCGTTTCGATGCCGGTGAAGACGGCGCCGAACGTCCGGGCCGTCACGGCGTCGACCGGTCCCTTGAAGGAGACGGCCCCGATCCGGCGGCGCTTCATCTCTTCCAGAAGATAGTTGTAGGATGTGGCGGTCTCGATGTCGTAGCGGACGCGGACCTCGTCGATGTAGAGAAAATCGCGCGAGAGACGGAGCGCCACTTCCGCGGCCGTCCGGTGGAAGATGGAGAGCGTCTCGACCAGGCGTTCCGACGGACGGACGAGGGCGACGTTGTTCCGCTCGTGGATTCCGCAGAGCTTGAGGAGGATCTGAAGGCGGATGACGAGGTCCTTCCCCAGCGCGAGGACGTGCTCGTTGTAGACCTGGGGCGCGGCGATCTGAAAGGAAGGAATCTGGACCATGGGTGCCTATTCCGCCCGCTTCTCGAGCGCTTCCCGCGCGGCCGACCGGACGGACGGACTCTTGCTTTCGGCCAGTCGCCCGAGGATTTCGCGGGACTTCGGCGTGATGACGAGTCCGAGCGCGGCGGTCGCGGCGGTCTGTATCTCCTCGATGCGGCCCCGGTCGAACCAGCCCCCGCGGGTCGCCAGTTCTTCGAGGAGGGGAAGGGCGTCCGGGCCGGCGGCCTCGGCGTACGCCTCCAGATGCGCGCGCGTCGCCTCGTTCGGGAGGTCCTTGAATCCCTTGCCCCGGATCCGCTCCGTGATCCGGCGGACGGCTTCGGGTGCGCGCGTCGCTCCCAGGTACCGGATGGCCGCCAGACGGACCTGCGAATCCGCGTCATCCAGGTACAGGCCGAGTCCCTCGGCGGCCGGCGCGCCCAGGAGTCCCAGCGACCGGACCGCCTCCATGCGGACGCGGGCCTCGGGATTGGACGCGAACCGCTTGAGGACGCCCGCCGCCCGGGCGTCGTCGAGGCGGCCGAGGATGTAGATGATGTTCCGGACGATGTACCAGCGGGAGTCGGAGAGCCCCCGGACGAGCGCCTCCATGTGTTTCTTGCCCAGGACGGTCAGGGCGTTCACGATGACCCGCCTGTTCTTCATCTCCTTGAGCCCCAACAGGTCGCAGAGCGGGAGGATGGCCGTCTCGTCCAGCGAGACAAGATAGGCTTCCAGGGCTTCCGGCGAGTACGGGATGCCCTGCTCCAGGGATTGGCCCACCTCCGCAAGCCGGGCCTCGTTTCCGAGGGCCGACCTGGTTTGGCGAAGGAGGTTCCGCTCCTTCTCGTCGAACTTCTCCTTGTCCCCGAGCATCTGGCGAAACTGTCCGAGCAGGTCCGCGACGAGCCGGTACTCGCCGCGCATGAGGGCCAGCTTGCCGAGGCGCTCGAGCGTCCGGACGGACTCCTCGAACCCGGCGGGGTTGGCGCCGGCGTCCTGGAACAGGATCTCGACGCAGATGTCGACGGTCCGATGAAGGAGCAGGGCGTTCCTCTTGTCCTGGATCTGGATCTTGAGCCGGCGGATGTCGTCCTCGTCCAGCGGGAGCGGGGACATCAACTCCTTGGGAAACGAGGAGAGGTCCTCGAATCCGGGCGTGGCCGCGAGGGACCGGATCTCCTCGGCCCCGGCCCGGGGCCCGGCGGGGGCGGCGACGGCGTCCCGGTGCGCCTCGGTGAGGTTGCCGTAGGCGGCCCCCGGCCGCGCGCCGCGCGGAAGGAGGCCGGGATCGCTCTCGTCGCCTTCCTCGACGACGATGTAGCGGACGTGCTCCAGGTCTTTTTCCCACATCAGCGTGACGACGTCGTCGTCCAGCTCGGCCGCGCGCCCGCCGAGCTGGATGATTTCGAGAAATTCGGCCGTCTCCGCGTCGGTGATCCCCCGGAGGAACGTGAGGTTCCGGATGCCGTCCTTGTAGAAAAGGGCGGCGAGGTTGTCTTCTACTTCGGCCGATTGGTAGATCGGTTTCCCTCCGCAGAGGATTTGCGTCCGCTGGATGTCGATCGTGACCGCCTCCTGGCTTTCGAAGGCGTTCTCGAACGCCTTCGAAAGGGCGGCGATCGTCTGCTGATAGATCGGATTGTTGGGGAGGTACAGGCGCATGTTCTTCCGCGCCTTGACGATCGCCGTGACGAGGGATTTTGCCGTCTCGATCTCGCGCGCGAGGTCGGCGTCGGCGACCGCCCCGAGAGGATGGCTCGGTCCGGCTTCGGACGTCTTCAGGGGATCGGTCATGTCTTCCTGGTCTTCCTGGCTTGGCGCCGAGGCTTGACGGCCATGTCCGACGCGACGATGACCCGGTTCTTTCCCTTGGCCTTGGCCTGGTACATCGCCTGGTCCGCGAGCTTGAGAAGGTCGTCGCCCCGGCGGGGCTGGTTCTCCGGATACGCGGCGAGCCCCAGGCTGATGGTGATGGGATGACCCAGTCCGCGGAAACGCCGGCGCCCGACCGCCTCGCGGATCCGCTCCGCCTCCTGAAAAGAGCCGGAGAGCGGGGTCTGGGGAAGAAGGATCACGAATTCCTCCCCACCGTAACGGGTGACGATGTCGCTCCGCCGGACGGCCCGCCGAATCGTGGCCGCGACGTCCTTGAGGACCTCGTCGCCCCGCCGGTGGCCGAAGGTGTCGTTGACCCTCTTGAAGTCGTCGAGATCGACCATGATCAGGGAAAGAGGAGACTGGTAACGGGCGGCCCGCGCGAACTCCTCGTCCAGCCGCGTGTAAAGGTAGCGGTGATTGTAGACGCCCGTCAACCCGTCCGTGATGGCGAGCCTTTCCAAGGTGTGCGTTTTCCGTTCGAGGGTCCGATAGACGCCCGTGTGGGACAGCGACTGGGAAGCGATATTGGCGGCCATCCGGCAGAACCGGAGCTCATCGGCGTCGAACCGCCCCTGGGACTTGGCCGCTCGAAGGAACAGGACGCCCAGGAGGTTCCGGCGCAAGAAGATGGGAATGAGGAGCATGGACGAGAGGCCCAGATGGCGGATGAGCGGGCGGACCGGCTTGAAGAGGGTGTTCCGGTCGATGTTCGGGACGTACAGGACTTCCCGTGTCTTCATCACCCGGCGGAGCTCCGGGTATTTCCGGAGGTCGATTTTGAGGTTCCGGATCTCCGGATCCTCGGAAGACGCGACGACGGTGGCCTCTCTCGTCCGTGGGGAAACCTCGACGATCGAGCAGCGCCGGGCCTTGGTGACCAGGGCGATCTTCCGCGTGATGGAATGAAGGATGGCGTGGGGATCGAACGTGGCGACGGCGGTGTCCGATATCTCGAGGAGCGCCCTCAAGTAGGCGTTCTCGGCCTTGAGCGTCCGGAGGAGCGTGCCGGTCGACACCCTCCCGGATGTTCGTTCTTGCGCCTGAGAAAACATCGTTGTTACCCCCACCCGATTTTACCAGCCCCTTACTCGCAAGCCAACGGTTTTTGGATCGACTTAAACCTGTAGACAGGGCGCGGCGGCAGTTCCTATAGTCTGGGTTGCGGACTCAGGCGCATCACTCAGGCAGATTGAAAATTGAAAATTGGAAATTTCAAATGATCCTTTCGACCGTCCACTGGCTGTTTCGTGAACTTTCCGGGCTGAAGCGCGCGCTTCTCCTGGGGGCGGCGGCCTCGCTCGTCGGTTCGGCGTTCGCCGTGGCCGCCCCTCTCGTGCTCAGGGCCGCGATCGATCGAATGACGGGAAGGGGGCTGGAAAGCGCCGCGATGCTCCAGACGCTGGCCGCGCTTGCGGCCGTCATCGCCCTCCTTGCTCTGGGGGAGGGTGTATTTCGGTTTTCTGCCCGATGGCTCCTTGTTTCCCAGGCCCGGGTCCAGGAGCACGCGGTTCGCGAGCGGCTGGTCCGGCATCTCCTGGGCCTGCCCCTCCCGTTCTTCCACCGGTCGCCAAGCGGCGACCTGATGGCCCGCCTGACGAACGATCCATCCTCTCTTCAGCACCTCATCGGCGTCGGGATGCTGGGCTTGTCCAACACGGCCCTCGTGTTCGTCTTGAGCGTTGCGATGATGGCGGTCCTTTCGCCCCCGCTGGCGCTCATGGTCCTCGTTCCTTTTCCCCTTATCGCGGTCATGATCAACCGCGTGGGGAAGAGCGTCTACGCCCGCTTCCGGGCCGTCCAGGACCATTACGGGGTCCTCACCGATCGAGTTCAGGAGAACCTGTCGGGGATCCGCGTCGTCAAGGCGATGGTCCGGGAGCGGGCCGAGGAGGAGGAGTTTGCCGCGCTGTCCGGCGAGTACATGCGACGCTCTCTCTCGCTCACGCGCGCCCAGGCCGCCGTGATCCCGGGGATCGGCCTGCTCGCCGGCCTGGGGCTCGGCTCGATCCTGTACGTCGGCGGGAGAATGGTCATCTCGGGGTCCCTCACTCTGGGTACGTTCGTGGCCTTCAACGCCTATCTGGCCATGCTCGTCTGGCCGGCCGTCTCCCTGGGATGGGTCCTGAACCTCGTCCAGCGGGCCGCGGCTTCCCTCGAGCGGATCCGGGAGGTCGAAGCGGAGGCCGCCGAGGAGACGGGTGGAGGGGGAGAGCCGTTCCGGCAGGGTGACATCGACGTGTCCCATCTGACCTTCGCTTATCCCGGCGCCGCGTCTTGCGCGCTCTCCGACGTTTCTCTCTCGATTCCGGCGGGGAAGACCATCGGTCTTGTCGGTCCCACGGGATCGGGCAAGACGACGCTCGTCCGGCTTCTCCTCCGCCTGTACGACGTGCCGTCCGGATCGATCCGCGTGGGAGAAACGGATCTCGGCCGCATCTCGCGTTCCTCCCTCCGCGCGGAGGCGGCCGTGGTCTCGCAGGAGCCGTTTCTTTATTCCGACACGCTGGCGGCCAACATCTCCTTCGGCCGGGAAGACGCGGGGCCCGAGGAGATCGAAGAAGCGGCCTTCCTGGCGGGGCTCAAGCCGGACCTCGAAACCTTTCCGCGGGGCCTCGAGACCGTCGTGGGAGAAAGAGGCGTAACCCTCTCCGGCGGTCAGCGGCAGAGGGCCGCGCTCGCCCGAGCCCTCGTCCGCCGGCCCCGTCTCCTCATCCTGGACGATCCCTTTTCCGCGCTGGACGCCGAGACGGAAGAGGCGATCCTGGTCCGCCTGCGGGAGGAAGTCGGGCGTCTCAAGGCGCCGGGGAACGGGGGAGAGAAGGGGACCACCGTCATCCTGATCGCCCACCGCGTCTCCGCCGTCCGCGACTGCGACTGGATCTGCGTCTTCGACGGAGGAAGGATCGCGGCGCGGGGAACGCATGAAGAGCTTCTCGGGCGGGACGGGTTCTACCGCGACATGGCCCGGCGCCAGCAGATCGAAGAGAACCTGGGGATTCGGGACTAGGGGAATGGGTTACGGAGTCTACGAAGCGGACGCGGTGGCGGGACGGAAGGTCGACATCCGCCTGGCCGGCCGTCTGTTGTCCCTCCTGAGGCCGCACGCGGGATATTTCTTCCTCGTCTTCCTGGTTCTCCTGCTGGAGTCCGGGACGAAGCTCGTCCAGCCTTACCTCGTCAAGGTCGCCGTCGACCGGCACATCTCGGCGGGGGACCCCGAGGGGCTCCTGAACATCGTTCTCATCTTCGTCCTGGTCCTGGTCTTCGGGTTCCTTCTTTCCTACGTCCAGGCGAACATGATCCAGCGGCTCGGCCAGCGGATCCTGCACGACCTGCGCGTCCGCCTTTTCGCCCACATCCAGAAGCTCCCCGTCGCCTACTTCGACCGGACCCCCGTCGGGCGGACCCTGGCGCGGGTGACCTCCGACGTCCAGGTGATCCACGAGCTTCTGACCGCCGGCGCGGTGGCCGTCGTCGGGGACGTCGTTCTCCTCGTCGGGATCGTCGTCGTGATGCTCGCCATCGACTGGCGGCTCGCTCTTCTCGCCTACGCCGTGGCGCCCTTTCTGGCCGCGGCCACCGTTCTCTACAAGAGGAAGGCGCGGGCGGGGTTCCGCCAGGAGCGGGAGACCAACGCCGAGCTGACGGCCGTTCTCTCCGAGACGCTGGCCGGCATGGAGACGACGAAGGTCCTTGCGCGGGAGGCGGGGGCCTTCGGCCGGGTCCGGGACGCGAACCAGCGCCACTTGAAGGCAACGCTCGCCACGGTCCTCGCCATTTCCCTCTTCTACCCGGCGGTCGAGTTCCTGGGGGCCCTGGCCGTGGCTCTCCTCGTCGGCGCGGGCGGCGTCTGGGTCGTCGGCGGGACGGTCACGCTGGGGTCGCTCGTGGCGTTCATCCAGTACGTCGAGAAGTTCTTCGCTCCCGTGAAGGACCTGTCGGAGAAGTACGCGATCGTCCAGTCGGCGATGGCCGCGGGGGAGCGCGTCTTCGGCCTGCTCGACACGCCGCCGGAAGAGAAGCCCGCGCGGCCGCGGGTCCCGGATCCCCTCCGGGGAGAGGTCGTCTTCGACTCCGTCTCCTTCTCCTACGACCGGGGGGAGCCGGTCCTGGCCGATCTCTCGTTCTCCGTCGCGCCGGGGGAGAGGGTCGCGGTCGTCGGGGCGACGGGGGGCGGCAAGTCCACGGTCGCGAAGCTCCTCCTCCGGTTTCACGACCCCGCGGCCGGCCGGATCCTCCTGGACGGCGTCGATCTTCGGGAGATCCCGCCCCGGTGGATCCGGGAGCGCGTGGGCTTCGTTCCCCAGGACTTCTTCCTCTTCCGGGGGACGGTCGCGGACAACGTTCGGATGGCCCACGGCGAGATCTCGGACGAAAGGGTCCGGGAGGTCTGCCGGATCGTCCGGGCGGACGATTTCATCCGCGCCCTTCCGGGCGGGTACGAAGCGCCGGTCGCCGAGCGTGGCGCCACGTTCTCGACCGGGCAGAAACAGCTCCTCGCGTTCGCGCGGGCGCTGGCCGCCGATCTAAGACTCCTGATTCTCGACGAGGCCACGGCGTCCGTCGATTCGGAGACCGAAGCCCTCATCCACGAAGCGATGGACGCCCTCCTCGCGGGACGGACCTCGATCACGATCGCCCACCGGCTCTCGACCATCATCAAGTCGGACCGGATCCTCGTCGTCCACCGCGGCCGTCTCGTCGAGAGCGGGACGCACGCCGCACTCCTCGCCCGTGGCGGCGTCTACGCCCGCCTCTATGAGCTTCAGTTCCGGCCCGGAGAGAACGCTCCTCCGGCCGCTTCGCGAGCATGACGGCCTTTCCACAAAGCCCGGCGCGCATTTCCGTGAGGAGCCGCGGGGAGGGCGCGAGAAGTACGTCTACGACGACTCGGTTTCGAGATCCTTCAGGATCCGTTTGTCCTCCTCCGCGAGCCTTGCGCGGGCGAGGAGGTCGGAGCGGGCGGCGAGGGTTTTTCGGAGGGCCTCGCGGCGGCGCCACTTGCGGATTTCCTCGTGGTTTCCCGAGAGAAGAACGTCGGGGACCTTCATCCCCTCGAATTCGGGCGGACGGGTGTAGTGAGGGTGGTCGAGGATCCCCTCCTCCGAGAACGAATCGAACCGCGCCGACTCTTCCGCGCCGAGGACGCCCGGCAGGAGCCGGGCCACGGCCTCGAGGACGACGAGCGCCGGCGCTTCTCCTCCCGACAGGACATAATCGCCGATCGACAGCTCTTCGTCCGCGAGATGCGCCGCGACGCGCTCGTCCACGCCCTCGTACCGGCCGCAGATCAGGACGAGGTCTTTTGGGCTCTCCGCGTACTCCCGCACCGTCTCCTGCGAGAAGAGTTTTCCCTGGGGCGACAGGAGGACGACTCTGAGCGGGGACTGGGAGGACCGGCGGACGGCTTCGACGGCCCGGAAGATCGGCTCGGGTTTGAGGACCATCCCCGCGCCTCCGCCGTACGGAGCGTCGTCGGCCGTCTTGTGGCGCCCCTCCGAAAAGCCGCGGATGTCCACGAGGTTCACGTCCAGCGCGCCTTTTTCCCGCGCCCGCTTGAGGAGGGTCTCCGAGAGAGGCGAGGAGAAGAAGCCGGGGAAGAGCGTGAGGACGTGGCAGCGCTTCATGCGCCTACGATTCCTCGGAGAGGAGGCCGGGCATCGGGCGGATCACGATTCTCCCGCGCTCGGGCTCGACCGAGACGATGACCTGGCTGATGGCGGGAATGAGCGTCTCTCTCCCGCCGCCCACGACGACATAGACGTCGTTGGCGCCGGTCTCGATGATCTCTTCGACGCGGCCCAGAACGACGCCGTCCTCCGTCTCGACGGAGAGGCCCAGGATGTCATTTTGATAGTAGACCCCGTCGGGAAGGGACGGGAGTTTCTCCGAAGGGACGAGGATGGCGGCCCCGCGCAGGCTCTCCACGGCCGAGCGGCTTTCGTATCCCTTGAACGAGACGAGGATCGTTTCCCCGGCGCCCCTCACCGAGGCGGTCTCGGCCGGGAACTCGGTCCCGTCCTTTCGGCGAAGGGAAACCGCGGACAGGGATTTCCACCAGGCCAGGTCGCCGGCGGGGGCGACGATGCGGACTTCGCCGCGCACGCCGTGCGGCTTCCCGACCACTCCGGCGGCCGCGGAGCGATCCGCCGATGAGCGGGAGGCTATTCGAGGATCTCGAGGTTGCAGTGTTTTCCGATCTTGGTTCCGACGGCGGTCAGGATCGTCCGCATCGCCTGAGCGGTGCGGCCCTGCTTCCCGATCACCTTGCCCAAGTCTTCCTTGGCCACCCGAAGCTCGATGATAGTGGTCTTCTCGCCTTCCACCTCGTGAACGGAAACCGCTTCCGGCTTGTCCACGAGGGCCTTGGCGATCGACTCGACCAGGTCCTTCATCGCGTCTCCTTGGCTATCTTCCGTTCAAGGCGTTCAAGGCGTTCAAGGCGTCCAAGGACCAACCCCGGCCGCGCCGGGAAACGAATCAGGCGGCGGGAGACTGTCCCGCCGGGATGCCCGATCGCTTGAGAAGCCGGCGGACCGTGTCCGACATCTTCGCGCCCTGGTTGAGCCAGGTCTTGATCCGGTCGTCGTTTACCTGGACGGCCGCGGGTTCTTTGAGGGGATCGTATGTCCCGAGCTCTTCCAGGAATCGGCCGTTGCGGGGCATCCGCGAATCGGCCGCCACGAGGCGGTAGAAGGGCTTCTTGTGGGCCCCCATCCGCCGCAGACGAATTACTACCGACATTTCTTCACCTCCACCGTTTCCACTTCCACGTGACCCGTCACCTTCCGCCTCTCGCCAGCCGGCGGGCAAATCGCCCGGCCGCGAGGGTCTTCATCATCTTCCGCGCTTCGGCGAACTGCTTGAGCAACCGGTTGACGTCCGCCGGCGTCGTTCCGCTGCCCCGCGCGACCCGGGCCCTCCGGCTGCCGTTGAGAATCGCGGGATTCCGGCGCTCGGCGGGCGTCATCGAATCGACGATCGCCGTGACCTTGACCAACTCGCGGTCGTCGACGTCCGGGGCGATCCCCTTGGCCAGCCGCGAGACTCCCGGGATCATTCCGAGAAGTTCGCTCACCGACCCCATCGACCGGACCTTCCGGATCTGGTCCCGGAAGTCTTCGAGCGTGAGGCCGTCGCCCTTGATCTTGTGGGCGAGCGCCGCGGCTTCTTCCTGCGTGACGGCCTGCCCCGCTTTCTCGATCAGGGTCAGGACGTCGCCCATTCCCAGGATTCGCGATGCGATCCGTTCGGGATGGAACGGCTCGATCCCGTCGAGCTTCTCGCCGGTCCCGATGTAGACGATCGGCTTGCCCGTCACGGCCCGGATCGACAGGGCCGCGCCGCCTCGGGCGTCGCCGTCCATCTTCGTGAGGACGATTCCCGTCAGGCCGATCCGCTCGTCGAACCGCCGGGCCACGTTGACGGCTTCCTGGCCCGTCATGCCGTCGGCCACGAAGAGGATCTCCTTCGGACGGAGGGTCTCGCGCATCCGTCCGAGCTCATCCATCAGCGGTTCATCGATCTGGAGGCGCCCGGCCGTATCGACGATCACCACGTCGGCCAACTGGGCCGACCCTTCCCGGACGCCTTCGCCCGCGACCCGGACGGGGTCGTCTCCGGGCGTCGTGCCATAAAACGCGCAACCGGCCTGGCCCGCGAGCACGGCCAACTGTTCGATCGCCGCGGGCCGCTGTGTGTCAGCCGCGACCAGAGAAACTCTGCGGCCGTCCGCCACGAACTGGCGGGCTATCTTTGCCGCCGTCGTCGTCTTCCCGGAGCCCTGGAGCCCGACCATCATGACGACAGTCGGCGGGTTGGGAGCGAGGGCCAGCCGGGCCGTCGCTCCGCCCAGGATCCGGACCATTTCCTCGTGGACGATCTTGACGACCGCCTGCCCGGGGGTGAGACTCCCCAGGACTTCCTGCCCGACGGCCCTGGCCTTGACGGCTTCCGTGAACTCCTTGACGACGTGAAAATTCACGTCGGCTTCAAGAAGGGCCGTGCGAATCTCGCGCATGGCCGAGGCGACATCCTGTTCAGAAAGGACGCCCCGGCCGCGGAGCTTCTGGAAGACCGCCGCCAGCCTATCCGAAAGTGCTTGAAACATAAGGAGAATATCAAACAGCCCGAAACGAGAAAACGTAACTATATTTGTCCGTCACGGGTATTGTCAAGGAAAAAGCCTTGGAATGGGTCGATGAGACTCCCCAGGCAGCCACCTATCTTACTCCCCCGCAATCCGACCCTAACCGAGGTGTGAGTCCGCGATGTGTGGAAAAAAGGGGCGTCCTTCCCGAAGGAACTGGGTCATGGCCTCGCCGGGGACGGCCGGGCTGTAGAAGCACCCCTGGATCTGATCGCAGCGGTTCTTGCGAAGGAATGCCATCTGCTCCTCGGTCTCCACCCCCTCCGCGATGACCTTGAGCCCCAGGTTGTGGGCCAGCAGGATGACGGCGCTCGCGATCGCGGCGTCGCTCGGGTCGGTGACGATGTTCCGGATGAACGACGTGTCGATCTTCAGCTTATCGACGGGGAAGTGCTTGAGGTAGTTGAGGTAAGAGTGCCCCGTGCCGAAATCGTCGATCGCGATCTGAACGCCCATCGCCCTGATGTCCCGCAGAGTCTCGATCGTCGGCTCGGCGTTCGGGATGATGAGGCTCTCCGTCAGTTCCAGATCCAGGAACCGGGGCTCCAGGCCGGTTTCGCCGAGAGCGCGGCCGACCAACTCCACGAGGCCCTTTTCCCTGAGCTGGCGGCTGGAGAGATTGACGGCCACCCTCATGGGCGGAAAACCGGCCGATTGCCAGGCCTTGTTCTGGGCGCAGGCGGTCCGGAGGACCCACTCGCCGATCGGAACGATCATCCCGGTCTGTTCCGCGAGCGGAATGAAGTCCGTCGGCGGGATGATTCCCCATGTGGGGTGCAGCCAGCGGATGAGCGCTTCCATTCCCACGATCTCTCCCGTCCGCAGATCGACCTGAGGCTGGTAGTACATGGCGAACTCGGACCGCGCCAGGGCGTGGCGCAGGCCGGTCTCCATCGCCAGCCGCTCGTGGGCCTTGATCGTCATGATGGGCGAATAGAACTGGTACTGGTTCCCGCCCTGCTCCTTGGCCCGGTACATGGCCGCGTCGGCGTTCTTGAGGAGGG